>NZ_JBEXKB010000002.1:0-377692 GCF_040609455.1 Kitasatospora sp. NPDC004669 | reverse complement strand
AGCCGAGCCGGTGCATCAGCCTCGTAGCACCCGAGACGCTGTACGAGACGTGGAACTTGCGCCCGATCAGCGTGGCCACCCGCGCGGCCGTCCATACCTGGTCCTCCACCCAGCCGCGCGCGGCCGGGCCCTGGTCCAGATACGCGGCGAGCTTCTCCGGGCAACGCGGCGACAGCTGGCACCGCGACCCGCCCGGCCCGCGTGACGTCAGCGCCTCGACCCCGCCCCCGCGCCACAACTGGCGCCACTGGTAGGCCGACTTCGAACTCACCCGCAGACGTCGGGCCACTTCCGTCGGCTTGACCTCCTGCTCGAACAGCTCGGCAGCCTGCATCCGCACCGTCTCCCGGCGTAGCCGTCCCGCGGCGGTCAGCCCGCCCCCATTCGCATATCTCACACACCAGTCGGATACAGCCACCACAACGAGCCCGTCAGGCAAACCGGGACAGTTCACCCTGACGAGCCGAAGTCAGTAACGGAATCGCGTTCGGGTGCTCAGCACGCCGCACTTTCGCCGCTCCGCTTCCGCCTGACGCTGCCGCGCGCCTGACCAGCGCAAACACCGATGGCCGACGAGGAGCTCTGCCCTCGTCGGCCATCAGCGTTGGTGGAGGCTAGTAGGTGCCCCACTCCCGGTCGGTGGAGACGATCTCGCGGCCGAGCGGCATCAGCGAGATCGGGATCATCTTGAGGTTCGCCCATCCGAACGGGATCCCGATGATCGACAGGAACAGCGGGATGCTGGTGAGCAGGTGCGCGATGGCCAGCCACCACCCGGCGAACACGAACCAGATGACGTTCCCGATGCAGGACGCGGCCCCGGCGTCCCGGCGCTCGACGGTGGTCCGCCCGAACGGCCACAGTATGAAGCCAGCAATTCGAAACGAGGCAATGCCAAATGGGATGGTAATTACGAGCAGGCAGCAGACAATCCCGGCGAGTACGTAGGCAAGAGCCATCCAAATGCCGCAGAAAACCAACCAGATGACATTGAGGATGAACTTTATTGCGCTCATGCTGGGTACCTTCTCACGGCTGATGGCGTTGCACTACGACCGTGCCATGCCCGCCGGTGAGCGTGTCTACGCCCTTAGGGGGTGTTCCTCAGGGATCGGTCCGGGTTGCAGGCTCAGATAGGGGGTCGTGTCCCGCTTGGTGCCGGGAGCCGATCATTCGGTGGGCGTGTTGGGTAGTGCGGGGGCGCTTTCGGGGAGCTTGGCCGGGTAGAGCTGGTCCATGCTGCCTTTGGGCAGGTAGCGGCGGGGGAAGGCGATCCCTTCGTCGTGGAGCTCGAAGAGCACGGCGGTGACCAGCCGCAGGAGCGCGTCGTCGTTCGGGAAGACCTGGACGACGTCGGTGCGGCGCTTGATCTCGCGGTTGATCCCGGCGAGGCCGCGTTCGCGCAAGGAGCGCACGTCGTTCGGTTGTCAAGGTTTCTGCTGGAGACCGGCCGACCTCCGTCGGGGCGGAGAGCACCCAGGGCCGCGATGTGCTGCGCGGGTATGTCAGAGCCTGATCACTAACCATCCGTATTCGCTGGATCGGGTGATCGTTGGGTGGAGTGAACTTCCGTTCTGCGTGGGAGAGATGTGGTGGTTCGTCTCTTTCGCTGTGGTTGGAGGTTGCTGGTGCCGTCGGTGTTGGGGCTGGTGGAGGAGCGGGAAGCCGGGGCTCGTCGTGAGGTCGAGCGGCTCCGGGGGGAGGCGGCCCGGCTGGCTGCTGCTCTCGGGGAGGCCGAGGCGGAGTTGTCGCGGCTGGTGATCGCCCGGGAGACGCTGCGGGACGTGCTGCGCGCGGAGCCCGGCGATCGGGGCAGTGCGGTGGCGATCGGCCCGGCGGGCGCGGGACTGGAAGGCGGGATCCGGGTGGCCGTGCCGGTCCGGGAACCGGGCATGGGTCTGACCGCACTGCCCGGGATCTACCGACAGTTGGCACAGGCGTTGGAGGCGTCCCCGGAGCCTTTGCAGGCGGGTGAGTTGACCCGGCTGCTCGGGCTGGAGGCGACGGCCTCGGCGGTCGAGGGCGTTCGGGGGAAGGCGAAGCGGCTGGTCGTGCGGGGGTGGGCGGTGCAGGCCGATCGAGGCCGGTTTATGTTGGCGCCCGTGCGGGCTGCGGCGGCTTGACCGACTGGTTCATCCAGTGCGGCCTGCTCGTCGGGTCAGGCGGCGGGTCATGAGGATGGTCATCGACCAGGTGACCATGGCGAGGTGGTGGGCGGGCAGGCGTTCGTAGTCGCGGACGCAGCGTCGGCGCCGGCAGATCCAGGACAGAGTGCGCTCGACGACCCAGCGGCGAGGTAGGACGGTGAAGCCGCTGGTGTCGTCGACGCATTTGACGACGGCGACGGTCAGGGTGAGCGCGGCCAGGGCCCACTCGATCAGGAGGCCGGTGTAGCCGCCGTCGGCCCACACCAGGGTGACGTGTGCGTGCTGGTCGTGCAGGAACTCGAGCAGTGGCTCGGCGGCGTCGCGGTCGGGGACGCTCGCGGGGGTGACCAGGCAGGCCAGCAGCAGGCCGAGGGTGTCGACGGCGATGTGGCGTTTGCGGCCGTCGATGTTCTTCCCCGCGTCGTAACCGCGGTGACCTGCGGAGACGGTCTCGGCTGCGGGTACGGACTGGGAGTCGATGATCGCAGCGGTGGGCTCCGCGGCGCGGCCCTCGCTCTCGCGGACGCGGTCACGGAGCCGCTCGTGGTACTCGGCCAGGGCGCCGTTCTCGGCGGTGCGCTGGAAGTAGGCGTAGACGGCGGAACGGGCGGGAAGTCGACCGGGAGCTGGCGCCACTTGCAGCCGCTGTCATCGACGTAGCGGACCGCGTCGATGAGCTGGCGTTCGCAGTACCGGGCCGGACGGCCGCCACGACCCTCCAGCCACGGCGGCGTGGGCAGCGCAGCGAGGGTGATCTCCCACTCCGCGTCGGACATGTCGCTGGAGCACACCGGCTGCCGGTCGGGCTGCTCGTGCGCGGATCCGTACAGGTGAGCGGCACAACAACACGCCGAGGAAGGGAAGTTGAAGCGACCGCGGGACTCACGGTAGAACTGCGGCACAGGACCTTCTGGTGATCGAGTTGCGTTGACACCTCTCGAGCTACCAGGAGGTCCTCCTTCTATGCATTCGCCCCACGTTGATCACCCGATCCAGCGGTCCGCCGGGTTAGTGATCAGGCACTGAGCCCCGAAGCGGTCGACGGTTGGCTGGAGCGGGCCGCATCGATGCCCACCGCGTTCTACAGGGACGCCAACCCGCGCAACTTCCTCATCACCGATACCGCGGTGGCCGTCATCGACTTCGACTCCCTCACCCTCGCCCCCTTCGGCTACGACCTTGCCAAGCTCATCGTCAGCACTGCCATGACTACCGGTCCGCTACCCGACGACACCATCCGCCGGACCGTGGACGTCTACAACCACCACCCGAGGAACCGCGGCCTGCCCGGATGCTCCCGGCGCGAGCTCGCCGCGTGGTGCGAGTTCCACCACATCCTCACCACGCCCTACCACCGCACCAACGGCTACCGGTTCAGCTGGCACGCCATCCGGCCCGTCTGGATCACCGACAGCCTCCGGCACTTCGACAAGGAGTGGACACCTTGACGAACACCAGCGTGATGAACAGCCGGAACGCGGTCTGCGTGATCGTCCACGACAAGGACACCGACACGATCGCCGCCGTGCACTACGCCGCCCGCAACTGGTCCCCGCAGCCGGCCTGGACCGTAACTGGAGTACGAGCGGGTTCCCGAGAGTACTGAGCGGCGCGTCGTTCCATCTCAGCTGGCTGGAGGCTCATCGGGCCCGCTGAGCGACCATCCCGGATTTTAGGCCGCTCTCCTGAATTTCAGGAGTTGCTGCTGTAATTTCTGGGTCCGTGGCAGATCTCAGGACACGCGTGCTCTCCCTCGTACCACCGCCCAGTGAACCCCCAGAGGCGGAGTTGCTGGGCGGCGAGCCAGGGCTGAGCGATGTGCTGCTGCTGCAGCGCCGTTACGCCGGCGGGGCCGATGAGGAGGACGAGCAGCTGTTCTTCATGGACACGCTGGTCGAGTACCAGTGGGCACGAGATGTGGCGGGCTTGGCGTCCTCGACGTTGGACGGGCTGACGAAGCCGGTGATCGAGGTGTGCGACCACTACGGCGTCGTGCCGTGGCGGCTGACTCCATGTCACGTCGATGCCTACTTCGCCGGAGTCGGCAAGCGCCAGCCACCAACTGTGCGTTCGAAGCTGAACCGGATCGACCACTTCTTCGCGTTCCTGAGGCAACGCTACGCGCACGAGATCTTCCAGCGGTTCGGGGCGGCGGTCGAGTCGCCGATCGATCCGTTCAACCGACATGCACACCGCGGCGACTTCGGCTTGCGGGTGCCGCCTTCGGCGCGTGCGGTCGGCGAGTTCTTCGCCGGCTGGCGGCGGGAGCTGGCGCACGCGCGCAAGGAGGCGGTGGCATGCCGGGACTACGTGATGTCGAAATTGATCTACATATCCGGAGTGAGGGCGTCGGAGCTGTGCCAGATGCGGATGAAGGACCTGCACTGGGAGGCGGGCGACTTCGGGCGGTTCGTCGTCCAGGGCAAGGGCGCCCGAGGCTCGGGGCCGCGGCAGCGCGAGGCGTTCTTGTTCGCCGAGGGCCGTGAGCTGCTGTGGTGGTACGTGGAGGAAGTGCGAGGGCTGTTCTCGGACGACCCCGAGCACCCCGAGTCACCGGTTTGGCCCTCGGAGCGCCTGGCCCGGGATCTCGGCGGCGGGCCGAGTCCGGTGGGCCCCGCGGTGACGACTTCGACGCTGCGGAAGGCGCTGGCGCGGGCCTCGGTGGCTCACCTGTCGGGCCCGGTCGAACGGATCTTTCCGCATCTGCTTCGGCACGCTTGCGCCACGCACCGTAACGAGGCGGGGATGTCGCTGTGGGAGGTACAGAAGTTGCTTGGTCATGACTGGACGACGACCACGGTTCGGTACATTTTGTCTGCTCAGGCCGATCCGGAGATGGCGAGCCGGCGTTCGTCGAACAGGGCAGCACAGCGGTTGCGCGTGGATGCGGGGGGTCTGTCGTGAAGTGGAACCTGCGTTGGGCGGCGGCCAATCGGGGCATCTGGCGACCCAGCGAGCTGATGCCCGTGTTCGAAGAAGTGGGGTTCACCCCGTCGCTGTCGAAGGTCTCGGCCCTCTGGTCGGGCACACCGGTGACGGTGCGACTGGAAGACCTGGACCTGATTTGTGCCGCACTGCAGTGCACGGTCGCGGACCTGCTGGTCGCCGAGCCCGTGGCCAAGGCTCCGGCGGCCCAGGCTGAGGAACTGGCGAAGGCTGCTGGTGAGTTGCCGCGGCCGGTGCCGCGCCGGTCGAGCGGAGCGGGGCGGCCGAGGTCGCTCCCGCCGAACTGAGATGACACCACCGCGCAAGCGACTGCCCTCGCTGGGACAGTGCGCGGGCTGCCTCGGCTGGGGGTTGCGAGTGCAGCCGCCGTTCTGTTCTCCGTGCCACCAGTGGCGTTCCAAGCGACACCGCCCGGCGGCCGAGTGCAGACGCTGCAAGCATCTGTGGCGGGTCAACGACGAAGGCTTCTGCCGGGCATGCGTTGTGGCGATCACTGAGTACGACGCGGCCTGGTACTACGAACCGGCCCAGGCAGCACTGCACCCGGTGTGGACCCAGCTCGCGTTCTGCCTGCCGGCATCCATCCGGCGGCGCGCGAGGCCCACCGGCACCTACCGACTGCACTCCGACGGCCGCTACCAGACGCCTGGCTGGGCACGCGCCCAGCGTCCTGTCTCCGTCGTGGACGACGGGCGGATCTGCCCGCCGGCAGTACCTGGCCAGATGGCCCTGTTTCCCGCGCCCTACCGACTGCTGGAGCGCCACGCCGTCTTGCTCCGAGGACGGCTTCATGACGACCTGGAACGGCTGAAGCCGCTGATCGACGAAGTGCAGGCCGAACACCGCCTGAGCCCCACCTGGCGCATAAGTGCCATGGACGCCTTGACTCTTGCCCTGGCGGCTCGCGACGCCGCAGGCCAGGACCTGATCGACGCCGCCATCCTTGACGCACTGCCCTACAAACGCGCCGGGGTCACCACGGTCCTCGACAAGGCCGGGCTGCTGGCCCCAGGGCTGGATCGCGAGGTGACTGTACTGCCGCATGCCCGGCGGCCCCGATCACAGCCCCAGCCCCGTAGTTGCGCCCACTGCCTCTCGTGGGGTCGAAACCAACTATGCGACGCCTGTGCCTACTGGCGCCGCAAGAACGCTGACCAGCAAGGCCGCTGCGGACGATGTGGCGCCGGTCCGCTTCCCCTGCAGGACGGTCGATGCCGCGACTGCACGAGCCACCGCCTCCGGCTGGGATCCGACGCCGAGGCCGGCACCTGGCGACAGCTTCGGTTCACCGGGCCGTCCCCCGCGCCGGGCGGCAGTACGCTACGAAGCCTCCCACACAGATCGACCGGCACTCAGCCCACCCGGCATACAGCATGCAGGCCAGCTGACGATCTTCGACTCAGAGCGAGACTGGCGCCCGCTGGTCGGCACCCTACTGCCACCCCCGCCGCCTCAGGTAAAGGCCCTGCTGGCAGACTTCGCCCGCTACACCGCCGAGCACCGCTGGAGCCAGCACTCCCGCGAGTCCATGACGCGGATTCTGCGGACCGCCGCCACCTGGCTGGGCGCCGACGCCACCTTCCGCGAGGACGATCTGCGGGCGCTGAACCGCTCGCTCCGCAGCAGCGGTCGCATCGGAGGGCTGATCGCCTTCCTCGATCAACGCGAACAGCTCCTGCCCTCGCCTCCACGCCGCAACCGCAACGAGGCCTTCGTCCAACGCACCATCGCCACCTTCCCGCCCCGCATAAGCGACGAACTCGACACCTGGGTAAGGGTCTTGCGCGGACTCACCCGCTCCCACCACCGCGCAACCGACTACGGCGCCATACGCCGCTACCTCCTCTACCTGGCCGCCCCACTCGCCGAATGGACCACCCGATACACCACCTTGCGTCAAGTGACCACCACCGATGTCACCGACGCTGTCACCGCGGTCAAAGGACCACGTGCCCACGAGCGCGCAGTGGCCCTCCGGTCGCTCTTCCGCGCTCTGAAACACGCCAAGCTCGTCTTCGCCGACCCCACCCGCGGCCTGCACGTCACCCACCGTGAACTGCTGCCCGCCACTCTGGCCCCCGACCGGCTCGCCGGGCTCCTGGAGAGCAGCACTCGCCCCGCCGACCGCCTGGTCCTGTCCCTGGCCGCCCTCCACGCGACCAACGGCACCGACCTGCGCAACCTCACCCTCTCCGACGTTCTGCTCACCCGCCGACAGCTTCTGATCCGCCGCGCGCACGGCCGCCACATCGTCCACCTCGATGACACCACGACCACACTGCTGCACGCCTGGCTGCGCTACCGGCACCGACGGTGGCCACGCACCGCCAACCCCCACCTGCTCATCACCCAGCAGACCGCCAGCACCATCAACCCAGTCAGCGGTGACTACAACTACCGGCGCTTCGACCCTGCCGGTGTGACTCTGCGTGCTGTTCGCGTCGACCGAATCCTGGACGAGGCCCGCGAGACCGAAGACCCCGTCCACCTCGTCCGCGTATTCGGAATCTCCGTCACCTCGGCCATGAAGTACATCCACACGGCTCACCCTCACCGTGGCGGCCCCATCCCCCGATGACGGAAAAACATCGCCGCCGGCCGACGCCGGGCCGAACAGAGCTAGGAGCCCCGGGCCAGCTGGGTCACTGAAGGGCACCTGGCCGAACTCCGAGGCCGCCTTGCCCGGAGCCGGGAGAACTGACACCTGATCGACTGGGACCGTCGATGCCCTCGGCGGCATACTGGCGGGATGAGCTTCGGGGTGGGGTCCGGCGAGAGTAACTGGGGCGGCGGGGTGCTCCAGGAGACGCTGGGGCGTGTGGCGGAGGGCCTCGGGGTCGTCTTGCCTGAGCCGGACGGGCAGTGGAGCGGCATAGCGGTGTACGTCGACGCGGGGCTCGGCCGGCGGGTGTCGGTGCGTCCGGCCGACGAGCAGCGGCGTGCCTTCTGGGTGTATCTCCAGAGCAACGGCCGGCGCCTGGCCTGCGGGTGGACCGCCGATCCGGCCGAGGTGGTCAGGGCCACGGTGGCCTGGACCGGCGGAGCGGGGCTCGAGGAGACCAAGGAGCAGGCTCCGTGCATCGAGTTCCGCCCTTGGGCCCTCGCGCACGAGCGGGAGCCGCTCGGTGTTGTCGAGTTGGCGTGGTGCCTCAAGCTCGACGGCATCCACATGCCGCCGATGAACCGGTTCCCGCGCGTGCATGCGCTGTTGGCGGCCGCGTACACCCAGCCGGCGCTCCGCCAACTGATGCCGGTGACCAGCCACTTCAACCTCTGGTTCTCCACCAGTACCACGGCGCGATGGAATACGACACGGGTCGGGTACATGATCTGGCCGCACGATGAGGGGTTCTACGGGGTACGGAACCGGAGCGAGTTGCTCGCGCGCTTCGAGACGCCGGAGGAGGCCGTCGCCTTCGTGGTCGCCGTCCTGCCGGAGGGGATCGGGCCGGCGCGTTAGAGCGTTGTTCGAGCGGTAGCGGCAGCGATCGTGTTCATGCCAGCTCCAGGTGACTCCTCTTGTACCCGTCGCCTCCAGTCCCGGTCGACCGCGAACCCGGCATACGTCGGGTCGGACCGGCCGGAAGGACCGGTGATACGGCACCGGTGCGTACGGCCTCCGCCGGTCCGGCGGGCCGGAGATCAGGCGAGGCGGCCGCCGCCGTCGACGTGCAGCACGCCCGGGCGGCGGTCCGCGCCGAACAGACCTCGGCCGCACCGCTGCTCGCCGTGGCCGGGCTCGGCCCTGGTGCCCGCCGACATCATCCCGCCCCGCTTCGATGGCGCCCTGCTCCGCCCCGACCCCCTCACTGTGGCCTTCGCCGACCTCCTCGCCCAACAGGCCCACGTCAACCCGGCCGGGGGAGACCCCACGTCCGGCCCTCGCAGGTCGGGTATATGCCCTGGGGGCCGTTGAACGAGAAGTCGCTCGGCGGCAGGCCGACCGGGCCTTTGGCTCCGGCCAGGTGGGGTCGCACTGGGCGACGTAGCTGATCCGGCGGCGGACGCCCTCGGGGTCGGTCAGCAGGTCGCAGCCGCCGATGGTGGCGCTGCCCCCGGTGGGGCGCAGCAGGGTGGTGAGCATGCGCAGGGTGGTGGTCTTGCCGGCCCCGTTGGGGCCCGGGAAACCGACCGGTTCCCCGGCGGCCACGTCGAAGTCGATGCCTCGCACCGCATCGACGGTCTGCTTGCGGACGGGGGCGGGCGGCAGGCCGCGCCGCGATCTCAGGAGGCGGCGGCCACCGCGGTCCGCTCCCGCCCGGGAGCTCGAACCGGGACGTCAAACCGTTTGCAAGGATCCGCCAAGAGTGCTGGGAAAGGCTGCGTCGTGTTCCGCGCGGCCGCCCGGACGCGGCCCGCGAACCGGGCCGGTCGAACGGCCGTGGCGGGCGCCCGGTCGCCGGGCACCCCCACGTCTACCACTCTCGTACGGAGATCCCTATGCGGCAGCGCCCGAAACTCGTCCTGGTCGGTCAGTTCTCCGCTCTGCCCTGGGTGTTCGAGGCCGCGGAGCGCGCCGGTGCCGACCTGATCCTGGTGCCCCGGGGGGACGACGACGTCGAGCGGGCCCGTAAGGCCGCCGGGGTGGTCGAACTCCTGCCGCTGGACGTCGACGGGGACCCCGACGCGGCGCTGGCCGCGCTGGTGGAGCGGTTCGGCCGCGAGCCGTTCGACGGGATCATGGCGGGCAACGAGAAGGCCGTCCCCTTTGTCGCCCGGGCCGCGCGGGTGCTCGGGCTCACCGGACTGACCGAGGAGGCGGCGGAGGTGGTCAGGGACAAGCGCAGCATGCGCCGGCTGCTGCGCGCCGCCGGCCTGGCCGTCCCGGGGTTCGTCGCCGTCGGCCACCCGGACGACTGGGCGGACGCGGCGGGCCTGCGCTTCCCGGTCGTGGTCAAGCCGGCCAACGGCTACTCGAGCCTCGGCGTGATCCGGGTCGACTCCGGCCAGGAGCTGGAGCGGGCGGTGCGCACCACCTGGGCGCTGTGCAACGCCCACCTCGGGTACGACGGCGCGGCGGCCGAGGGCTGCGGGGTGCTGGTCGAGGAGTACCTGGACGGCCCCGAGATCTCCGCCGAGTCGCTGGTGCACCGCGGCCGGGTCCGGGTCTGCGCCATCAGCTACAAGGGGGAGTTGAGCGGACCGTACTTCGAGGAGACCACGGTGCGGGCCCCCGCCCAGCTCCCGGCCGACGTGCTGGCGGCCGTCGAGCGCGAGGTGGTCGGCGCGCACCACGCCTTCGGCATCACCGAGGGCACCACCCACACCGAACTGCGCCTGGTCTCGGGCACCCGGCCGGTCCTGCTGGAGATGGGGGCGCGGATCGGCGGCGGCGGGTTCATGCACCACTTGGTGCACGTCAGCAGCGGGATCGACCTCGCGGCGGAGGCGATCCGCATCCACCTCGGCCGGGAACCCGAGTGCTGGACCGGCGAGCCGGTGGGCACCGGTCACGCGGCGGCCTACCTGGTGCCGGTGGGCAGCGGCGGCCGGATCGCCCGGGTGCACGGCCTGGACGAGGTGCGCGAAGAGCCCTGCGTGGACCACGTGGCGCAGACCGTCGGCCCCGGCGCGCTGCTGCGGCCGTACCCGGACTGGTCGGGGTACCCGGCGATCGTGCTGTCGCAGCACCCCTCGGACGCTGCGGCGGTGGAGTTCCGTGACCGTCTCTCACGGACCCTCAGGGTCGAGTACGAAGGGCAGAACTGACGTGCCGACCCGGACGGCCAGGGCACCGTGGGGGCTTCCGGGCCCGTTCTGGTGGCTCTGGGGCGGGACGCTGGTCACCTCCGCGGGCGGCTTCGTGGTGCCGTTCATGGCGATCTACCTCACCACAGTGCGCGGCTACTCGGTCTTCTTCACCGGCCTGACCCTGACCACGTTCGGGGTGGGCAGCGGGATCGCCTCGCTGTTCGGCGGCATCCTGGCGGACCGGGTCGGGCGGCGGACGGTGCTGCTGGCGAGTGAAGTCCTCACCGTCACCGGCATGCTGGGGCTCGGCCTGGCCCACGGCCGGGCGCCGGTCCTGCTGTTCACCCTCACGGTGGGGGTGGGCCTGAACGCCACCCGCCCGGCGCGGGCGGCGGCCGTCGCGGACCTGGTGGCACCCGAGGACCTGCCGCGGGCGTACGCGCTGATCTACTGGGCGACCAACCTGGGTTTCTCGGCGGCCGCCGTCACGGCGGGTCTCGCGGCGTCCCACGGCTTCCTGCTGCTGTTCCTGGTCAACGCGCTGGCCAATCTGCTCGCCGGTGTCATGGTCTACCTGCGGGTGCCGGAGACCCGGCCGCCGCCGGGCACCGGCCGGGCGGCGGGCGCGGCCGGGGCGGCGGGGGCGGTGCACCGGGCGCCGGCGTTCCTGGTCCTGCTGGGCTCGGTGCTGCTGCTCGGGCTGATCTTCCAACAGCCGCTGGTGGCGCTGCCGCTGGCGATGACGGCGGACGGGCTGTCCGCCGCCGACTACGGCGCGGCGATGATGATGAACGGCCTGGTCATCGCGGTGCTCCAGCTCCCGCTGACGAAGTTGGCGGGGCGGCTGCGGCCGGAGTATGCGCTGGCCGCGGCGACCTTGGTGACCGGCCTAGGCATGGGGCTGACCGCCGCCGTGCACGGCACCGCCGGGTATGGGGCGAGTGTCGTGCTGTGGAGCCTCGGCGAGATCGTGGTCTGGCCGACCTGCATGGCGCTGGTGGCCGCGCTGTCGCCACCCGGCCGGCAGGGCGGCTACCAGGGCTGGTTCCTGTCGACCTGGAGCGTGTCGGTGGCGCTGGCGCCGGTGCTCAGCGGCCGGGTGATCGAGGCCTCCGGCACCGCGATGGTGTGGGGTGCCTGCCTGTGCCTGGCCGTGGTCTGCGTCGGCGGCCACCTGCTGCTGGCCCGGCTGCGCGGGGAGCCCCGGGCCGAGGCCGTGCCCGGCAGCAAGGAGACCGCCACGTCCCCCTGATCCGGCCTCGGCTCCAGCCCGACCCGCTCGCCAAGCCGCTCTTGTGACGGCGTGGCGACTCCCCCCGTACCCGCGTGCGGTGCTCCGGCGTGGACCCGTTCCTGTCACCTTCCGTAGCCGTCAAGATGGACACGCATCCCTGTCCGATGATGGGTTTTATGACCGTCTCATCCGGGGTAGCCTGGCAGCGTTCATGATTCACATGACAGTGACATGGCTAAGCCCGTGCTGCTCCGCCACGCGTACGCATACGGATCACGGCTGGTCGCGCCAAGGGAGGCACCACCATTTCCGCCCCACGCCGTCCTCGTCGCACCCCACCCAGACGCCTGGCCTGAGAGCGCCCGGCACCACACCCGTCGACGGCTCCCGCGCCCTCCCCAGCCCCCCCAGCGCCGCCGGATCAGCAACCGTCGGTGACGGCAGGGAGAGGTCACCACACGGGACCGGCGACTCCCCGAGGCCCCCGCCGTCCGTACTTCCGTACGGCTGGCCGCCGCGACATCCCCGGCCATGTTCGGACATTACCTGAATCACGCCGTGACGCGGGCTCACCCCTGCGGCCATCGCGGATGCACCAGCTGTCTTGCTTGACGGGATGTGATGAGATGAGCCAAGTTGACCACGCAGCTGCCGATCTCGTGTTACGGACCCCTGCGCCACCGATCCGGGTGCTGGGACAGATGTCGGTGCAGGCCGGCCGGCGGGAGCTGGACCTGGGCCCACCGCGACAACGGGCCTTGCTGGCACTGCTGCTGATCAACGCGGGCCGGGTGGTGTCGGTCTCCGGGATCATCAACGCCATCTGGGGCTCCTCGCCGCCGCAGGCGGTGGTCGGCACCCTCCAGTCGTACGTCTCGCGGCTGCGCAAGGCGATCGACAGCCACACCCCCGGGCCGCCCAGGGACCGCCTGCTGGCCCTGCGCTACCAGGCCCCCGGCTACGTCCTGGAGGTCGATCGGGACTGCATCGACGCCAGCCGGTTCCAGGCCGCGGTCGAGAGCGGGCGCGAGCAGTTCGCCCGCGGAGACCTGGCCGCGGCCCGCGGCACCATCGACGACGCGCTCGGTCTGTGGCACGGCACCCCGTACGGGGAGCTGGCCGCCTACGACTTCGCCCAGCTGGAGTCCGCCCGGCTCGAACAGCTGCGCCTGACGGGCCTGCAGGTCTGGGCCGACGCCTGCCTGGGCCTCGCCCGCTACGACGAGGTGGTGCGCGAACTCGACGACGAGGTCCGGCGCAACCCGATGCTGGAACGCCTCGGCTGCCAGCTCATGCTGGCGCAGTACCACTGCGGCCAGCCCGCCGAGGCGCTGCTGACCTTCGAACGGATCCGCGCCCACCTCGCCGAGGAGCTGGGCGCCGACACCAGCAAGGAACTCCAGGAGCTGCACGGGGCGATCCTGCGTCAGGACCTCGTGTACCTGGGCCGGCCGGCCGCCTCCCCGGCCGCCCCCCGCCCCCGCCTCACCGTGGTCACCGACGTCGACGCCCTGCGGCCGTCCGACCCGACCCCCGCCCCCGCGTCCGAACCGCCGCGCCCCGCGCCGGCCCCTGTGCCGGTCCCCGCACCGGCCGGGCAACTGGTCGGCCGGACCCGGGAGTTGGACACCCTGCGGGCGCTGACCGGGCCGGGCCGCCGCGGCCGTACCGTCCTGGTGATCGGTGAACAGGGCGTCGGCAAGACCCGGCTGCTCCAGGAACTGGAGAGCGGACTGCCGGCCGCCGACATGGACGCCCTCTGGGCGCACTGCGCCGCCGGACCCGAACTCCCGGACTACTGGCTGTGGACCCGGGTCGTCCGCAAGCTGCGCCGCGCCAGGGCCCACGAGCTGGCCTCGCTGCCCGAGCCGGTCCTGGACGCCCTCGGCATGCTGCGCCCGGACCGGACACCGGGCCTCACGGGCGCCGAGGCGACGCTCTCTCCCGCCCAGCACCTGGTCTTCCAGGACGCCGTCTGCCAGGCCCTGCTGACGGCCGCCCGCCGCCCGCTGGTGCTCTTCCTGGAGGACCTGCACCTCGCCGACAGCCGCACCCTGGCCCTGCTCCAGTTGCTCACCAAGGAGATCCGCGACACCGACCTGCTGGTCGTCGCGACCGTCCGGGAGCACCGGCTCGCCCTGCGCCCCGAACTCGGGCGCGCGGTGGCCGACCTGCTCCAGGAGGTCGCCGCCGAGTACATGCACCTCAACGTGCTCTCGCTCGCCGAGACCAGGACCCTGATCGACCGCACCGACGGCGAGCCGCTCACCTGGGACCTGGTGTCGGCCGCGCACCGCGCCACCGGCGGCAATCCGTACCTGCTCACCAAGCTGCGGCCGTCGGCCGGCGCCGTCGCCGACCCCGCCGAACCGACCGCCGCGGTCTCCTTCGACCTGCGGCTGGTGCTGCGTGCGCGCCTCGCGGAGTGCCCGGAGGGCGTCACCCGGGTGCTGCAGACCTGTGCGGTGATCGGCCCGACCGTGGACCGCCGGCTGCTCACCGGCGTGCTGGCCGGGCTGGGCGAAGCGCCGGGCCTGATCAACGAGGCCCTGCACAGCGGGCTGCTGAGTCCTGACCCGGTCGACCCGCACGGCTTCCGGTTCGCCCAGGGCCTGGTGCGGGACATGCTGCTCGCCGACCTCGACCCGGTCCACCGTGCCCGGCTGCACCACCGGGTGGCGGGTGCGCTGGCCGACGGCGCGCTCGGCACGGCCCGCACTGACTGCGCCGAGACCATCGGCTACCACTGCGGCCGGGCGGCGCAGGAACTCGACCTGCGCGAGGCGGTGCAGCCCCTGGTTGGCCTGGCCGACCTCGCCGAGCGCCGGCTGCTGCACTCCGAGGCCCACGCCTGGCTGTCGCATGCCATCGACGTGCTGCGCGGGCAGCCCCGGGACCGATCCGTCGCGGCCGAACTGGAGCTGCAGAAGCGGGTCGTCTGGCTGCTGTCCATGACCCGCGGGTACGGGTCGCCGGCGGTCACGGACGCCTGTACCCGGGTGGAGGTGCTGCAAAGGACCCTCGACAACACCCGGCCGACCGCGCTGCTGGCCTCCCGGGTCATCATGCACCTGGCCGGCGGCGACCACCCCCGGGTGTCCGGACTGGTCGCGCTGCTGGAGGAGTTGGCCGAGCACGGCGGCGGGACCGAGGCCCGGACGGCCGCCTGCTACGGCAAGGGCGTGCTGCGGTACACGGCCGGCCGACTGGAGGAGGCCGTCGCCGAACTGGAGTGCGGGCTCCCGCTGGTCGACGCGCAGGGCGGGAAGGAACAGCCGGACCGGTTCATGGGCCTGTCCCGCAGCGACCCCAGGATCAACTACCGGGCCCACCTGGCCGTCAGCCACGTCCTGCTCGGCGACCCCGCGGCCGCCGAACGCTACCGCGAGGAACTGCTGCAGTTCTCCGAGTCGGACAGCTGCGACCGGCCGTGGGACCGCGCCTTCGCGCTGTATGTCGACGCGCTGCTGGCCGTGCTCGACGGGGACGTGGAACGGGCCTGGCAGGCCAGCACCGCCGGGGTCGACCTGACCGTGCGCTGCCAGCTGAGCCACTGGCAGTACATGCTGGCCGTCCTGCTCGGCTGGGCCGAGGTGCGCCGCGGCCGGCCCGGCATCGGCCTGCGGCGGATGCGCTGGGCCCTGGACGCGGCGTCCCGGTCCGGCACGGTGTTCCGGCGGGCCCTGCACCTGGGGCTGCTCGCCGAGGCGGAGCACCACGCCGGGCTGCCGGACCTGGCCCGTGCGACGGTACGGACCATGGCCGACGAGATCGAGCTGCGGGGCGAGTACGTGCTGCGGCGGCCGCAGTGGCCGTTCGCCGCGCTGCTCGCCGGGGCGGGATAGCCCGCGGCGGCAGCGCGGCCGGTCCGCCGCGCTGCCGCCGCGGACCGGGTCCGTCGACCGGTCAGCGCACGTGTCCGTCGGGGTCCACCCGGGAGAGCACCGACCGCAGGCCGTCGACGAGTTGGTCCGCGTCCTGCCGGGTGAACACCAGCGGCGGGTTGATCACCAGCGCGTACGGGTTGGTCCGCAGGATGATGCCGGCCTGCTCGCGCAGCGCGTCCGCCACCTCGGTGGTGCCGTGCGGAAGCGGGCGCCGGCCCGCCCGGTCCGAGGTCAGCTCGACGGCCAGCATCAGCCCGACCCCGCGGATCTCCCCGACCACCGGCAGGTCCAGCAACTGCGCCAGCCGGCCTCGCAGATGACCGCCGACGGCGGTGGCGTTGGCCAGCAGCCCCTCGCGTTCGATGATGTCCAGGTTGGCCAGCGCGACGGCGCACGCGGTCGGGTGCCCGGTGTAGGTGTAGCCCACCGGGAAGCCCTGCTCGGCGGTGATGGCGTCGGCGACCGCGTCGGTGACCAGCACGGCGCCGTGCGGGATGTACCCCGAGGTGAGGCCCTTGGCGGTGACCAGGATGTCGGGCACCACCCCGAAGTGCTCGCTCGCGAACCAGTGCCCGGTGCGGCCGTACCCGGTGATCACCTCGTCCAGGATCAGCAGGATGCCGTAGGAGCGCAGCAGTTCGGCGACGCGCGGCCAGTAGTCGGCCGGCGGGACGACCGCGCCGATGCCGCCCATCACCGGTTCGCCGATCATCGCGGCGATCCGCTCCGGTCCGATCCGCTCGATCGACTCCCGCAGTTCGGCCAGGCAGAACTCGGTGACGTCCGTGCCGGAGAACAGCTCCTCGCGGTAGGGGTGCGGCGGTGTCAGGAAGTGCACGTTCGGCATGCTGGGGCCGAACCCGTTGTGGTAGACCGGGAATCCGGACACGCCGCCGCTGCCGTAGCCGATGCCGTGGTAGCCCATCGTGCGCGCCAGGATCCAGGTGCGCTGCGGCTCGCCGCGCCGGTGGTGGTACAGCCGCGCCATCCGCAGCGCGATCTCGTTGCCCTCCGCGCCCCCGCTGGTGAAGTACGTCCGGCGCAGCGGATCCGGGGCCAACTCGGCGAGCCGGGAGGCGAGTTCCACCGCACGGTCGTTGGTCACGGTGCCCCAGGTGTGGAAGTACTCCAGCCGGGTCATCTGGTCGGCGGCGGCCCGGGCGAGCTCCGCGCGGCCGTGGCCCACCTGGGTCACGCCGAGGACGGCGGAGGCGTCCAGGTACTCGCGGCCGGCCGCGTCGGTGACCCGGCAGCCCGCGCCGGAGACCAGGACGGTGCGGTCCGTCCGGTGGGCCGGCAGCGTGGGGTGGATGAGCGTCGCGCGGTCCGCGGCCGCGAGCCCGGTGCCGGTCGCACCGGGGGCGGTGGCAGTTGCTGGGTTCAAAGCGAGCTCCTTCGGATCGGATGAGGCCCGCCACCAGGCTGTCAGCGACGCCTTGGCGCCCGTTGGACGTCCCGCTCCGTGCCGCCACCCGCCCGGCCGCGCCGGCCGCCGCCGGGGCCGGTCGGCCGACAGGCGGCGCGTCAAACGATTCGCAAGAACCCGGTGCCACCGTCGACCCCACCCTCCTCCGTATTCAGCCGCGGCGTCGCGGCGCGGCGCGAAAGGACCACCAGTGAAGTCCATCCTCTTCTACCTGCCGACCGTCGGCAGCCATGACCAGGTGCTCAAGGGCATGTCCGGGGTGAACCGGCAGAACTACCAGAACATGCTCTGGCAGCTCACCCAGCAGGCCAAGGCGGCCGACGAACTCGGCTACTGGGGACTGTCGTTCACCGAGCACCACTTCCACGTCGAGGGCTTCGAGGTCTCCAACAACCCGATCATGCTGGGCCTGTACCTGGCCATGCAGACCAAGCACATCAGGGTCGGCCAGATGGCCAACGTGCTGCCGTTCCACAACCCGCTGCGGCTGGCCGAGGACCTGGCGATGCTCGACCACATGACCCGGGGCCGGACCTTCGTCGGGATCGCGCGCGGCTTCCAGAAGCGGTGGGCCGAGATCATGGGCCAGCCGTTCGGGGTCGGCGGGACGCTGTCCGACGCCGGCGCCAACGACGTGCGCAACCGGGCGCTGTTCGAGGAGCACTGGGAGATCCTCAAGAAGGCGTGGACCACCGAGACCTTCTCGCACACCGGCGCCCAGTGGACGATCCCGCCCAAGGACCTGGAGTTTCCCTACGACGCGGTCCGCAGCTTCGGCCGTGGCCTCGACGAGAACGGCGTGGTGCAGGAGGTCGGCATCGCCCCGAAGCCGTACCAGCACCCGCACCCGCCGGTGTTCCAGCCGTTCAGCTTCAGCGAGGACACCTTCCGGTTCTGTGCCCGCGAGGGTGTGGTGCCGATCCTGATGAACACCGACGACCAGATCGTCCGCCGCCTTATGGACCTCTACCAGGAGGAGGCCGAGGCCGCCGGGCACGGCCGGCTGCGGCGCGGCGAGCGGGTCGGGGTGATGAAGGACGTGCTGGTGGCCAGGGACGCCGACGAGGCCCACCACTGGGCGGCCCGCGGCGGCGGCTTCATCTTCGAGAACTGGTTCGGCCCGATGGGGTTCACCGAGAGCCTGCGCCACGTCGGTGAGACCGGCCCGATCGGCGCGGACTACCGGACCCTGGTCGAGCGGGGCCTCGAATGGGTCGGCACCCCCGACGACATCAACCGCAAGATCGAGAAGCTGGTGACCCGGCACGACCCCGAGTACCTGCTGCAGTGCCAGTACTCCGGCCTGATCCCGCACGACGTGCAGATGCGCAGCCTGGAGCTCTGGGCGACCGAGATCGCGCCCAACTGGCTGTGAACCCGGCGGCAGTGGGACACCGCCCGCCACGACACCGACCGACCGTCCGGCCCCCGCGGGGCCGCTCATCACAGAGGAGAAGCCGGTGGACCACCGCGTCTTCGAACTGGACAGCCTCCCGCTGGCCGACGGGGGGACCCTGCCGTCGGCCAGGATCGCCTACGCGGTCCACGGGACGCTCGACGCCGAGGGCCGCAACGCCGTGCTGTGCCCGTCCTACTTCGGCGGCGACCACACCGCGTACGACTGGCTGATCGGGGACGGCAGACCGCTGGACACCAGCCGGTACTGCGTCATCACCGTCGGCCTGTTCGGCAACGGCGTGTCCAGCTCGCCGAGCAACCACCCGCTGGGGGCGGCTTTCCCCCGGATCACCCCGCAGGACAACGTCAGCGCCCAGTACCAGCTGCTCACCGAGGAGCTGGGGGTCAACGAACTGGCGCTGGTGACCGGCTGGTCGATGGGCGCGGCACACGCCTACCAGTGGGCGGTGTCGTACCCGCAGATGGTCCGCCGGATCGCGCCGGTCTGCGGGTCGGCGGTGACCAGCGAGCACAACCAGGTGTTCCTGGCGGCGCTGGCCGCCGCGCTGCGCGCCGACGGGGGCGCCGAACGGGGCCGGCGGGCCGCGGGCCGGGTCTTCGCCGGGTGGGCGGCCTCGCACCCGTTCTGGGCCGAGGGCGGGTACCGGGAGCTGGGCTTCGACTCCCGGGAGGCGTACCTCACCGGCTTCTGGGAGGAGTTCTTCGTCGCCGGGCCGTCCACCGAGGACCTGCTGGCCATGGTCGGGACCTGGGCCCGTGCCGACGTGGGGGCGACGCCCGGTTTCGGCGGCAGGGCGGAGGCCGCGCTGGGCTCGGTCACGGCCGAGGCCGTGCTGCTGCCCGGCGCCCGTGACCTGTGCTTCGCGGTGGAGGACGAGGCGAGGGCGGCCACCCTGATGCCGCGCGCCGCCCTGCGGGTGATCCCGGGCGTGTGGGGCCACCTGGCCGGTGCGGGGGCGACCGCCGCCGACCGGGAGTTCATCGGCGACGCGGTCTCCGCCCTGCTGGCCGGGCGGCCGGCGCCGGCGGCCGCCTGACGGCCGGCCCCGTACGCGGCTGCGCCCCCGGGAGGTCCGCCTCCCGGGGGCGCGAGCCGTACGGCCGCCGTTCGGCGGCCGGCGCGGTCAGGTCGAGTAGTCGGCGTTGAGCCGCACGTACCCCTCGGTCAGGTCGAGTAGTCGGCGTTGAGCCGCACGTACCCCTCGGTCAGGTCGCAGCCGTAGACGGTGAAGGCACCGGCGGCGATGCCGAGGTCGATGCCGATGACCACCTCGCTGCCCTGCATCTGCTTGGCGACGGCGGCCCGCAGCTCGCCCTCGCCCTCGGCGCCGCGGCCGCTCGGCGGGTAGACCTCGACGTCGCCGAAGCGGATGGCGACCTTCTCCTGGTCGATGTCGGTGTCGTCGGCGCACTTGCCGATCGCCATCGCGACCCGGCCCCAGTTCGGGTCGCCGCCGTGCACGGCGGTCTTCACCAGCGGGGAGTTGACCACGGACTTGCCGATCCGCTTGGCCTGGGCGGTGTCCCGCGCGCCCGAGACCTGGACCTCGATGAGCTTGCCGGCGCCCTCCCCGTCGCTCGCGATGTCCTTGACCAGGGCGAGCGCCACCTCGTACAGCGCCTGCTCGAAGGCGGCCGGGTCGACGGCGCCGGCCAGGCCGTTGGCGAACAGCGCGGCGGTGTCGCTGGTGGAGGTGTCGGTGTCGATGCTGACCGCGTTGAAGGTCCGATCCATCACCCGGCGGAAGATCCGGTCCTGCTCCTCGGGGTCCAGCAGCGCGTCGGTGGCGAAGAAGGTCAGCAGGGTGGCCATGTCGGGCTCGATCATCCCGACGCCCTTGGCGATGCCGATCACCACGGCGTCGCCGACCCGGGCGCGAGCGGTCTTGGGCCGGGTGTCGGTGGTCATGATGGCCCGCGCGGCCCGGTCGAAGCCGCCCTCGGGCAGCGGGCCGGCCAGCGTCCCGATGTGGTCCAGGATCCCGGCCATCGGGTACTGACGGCCGATCACCCCGGTGGAGGCGATCAGCAACTCGTCCTCGGCGAGGCCGAGCGCCCGCGCGGTGGCGGTCCGGACCTCGCGGGCGTTCGCCTCGCCCTGGGCTCCGGTGGCGACGTTCGCGTTTCGGGCCAGCACGACGACGCCCCGGGCGCTGCGGTCCGCGGCGGCGGCCCGGCTCAGGGTCACGCTGGGGCCGGCGAACCGGGAGCGGGTGAAGACCGCGCTCACCACCGCCGGTCGGGTGGAGAGCAGGACGGTGAAGTCGTCCCGCCCGTCGTCGCCCAGTCCGACCGGCGCGGTGTGCACCGCGAACCCCCGTGGCTCATCAGCTGCGATTTCGGTCATGGTCCATCGTCTCCCGAGAGGCCGAGTGCACCGGCGTGCCGACACGCCGGTGCGGTGTCCGGTCGATCCCATCATGTGCCGCCTGGCGGGTCGAGTCGGCCCGGTGCCGGCTTCCGACGCTCTGCCAACTTGCCTGTTTTGAAGGGAAGTACGGCGGAAGGGCCCGCAGGCGGCCGGCGGCCGTTCACTCCTGCGGGCCCTTCGGGTGCGCGGCGGGTCAGGGGCGCGGGGTGAAGGCGACCACGTCGCCGGCCCGCTCGCCGCCCGACAGCTGGCCGCCGCGGTCGGTGCGGATGTAGACCCGGTGCAGCCACCGGTCCTTGCCGTCCCAGCGCGGGGTGAACGGCGTACGGGCGTGGGTGGTGCGGAAGTTGTCGATGATCAGGACGTCCCCGGGGACCAGGTGCACCGCCTCCGTGACCTCGTCCAGCGCTTTGGAGAGCGCGGCGACGGCCTCGACGTCCCGCGGGTCCTCGGGCGCGAGCAGTTCGCGGTCGTAGCCGAGGTACGGGTCGGCCGGGTCGCCGTAGAGCGGCCGGACGTTGGCGATCGCCCCGGGGTCCTCCTCGCCGCCGCGGAAGGCCACGTCCACGCAGCAGGGCACCGGCCGGTCGTACAGGTGGGCGCGCACCTCGGCGGGCACCAGCGGCAGGGCCTTGCGGACCGAGCCGACCAGGGTGGCGGCCTTGCGTTCGTGGTCGGCCCGGGAGCAGGCGAGCATCACGTAGTTGGGCTGCAGCACGTGGTACGCCATCTCCGTGTGGAACTCCAGCAGCGTCTCGGAGGTCTCGGAGGACAGGTGGTGGGCGCCCGGCGAGGGGTACACGTCGTGGTAGACGGTGGCGGAGCGCAGCTCCCGGTAGCCGGTGTGCAGGCCGAGCCGGCGGCCGACGATGCCGAGCATGGCCTCCATGACCAGCAGGGGGCGGTCCACCGGCGCCGGGGTACTGGTCGGGGTGGACGGCAGGGCGTCGTCCTCCTCCACCGGCAGGCCGCGCAGCAGCAGGTAGCCGTCGGTGCTGCCGCGGGTGTTGAAGTCGTCCAGCGCCGCGGCCGGTTCGGCGGGCAGGTCGCCGGCCGCCGCGTGCGCGGCGTCGAGGAAGGCGGGCAGGTCCGCGCGTGGGACCCGCGGCAGCCGGGCGGCGAGCGCGCGCAGGTCGGCCGCGTGCTCGGAGCAGTCCAGGACGGTCACGAGGTGGTCCTTTCTCGGGCGTGGGCGCGGGCGTACTGGTACAGGAGCTCCGCGCCGATTTCGGTGGCCAGGACGGAGGTGATGCCGCCGTGGTCGTAGAGCGGGGAGACCTCCATGACGTCGAAGCCGACGGGCGACAGGTCTCCGATGCCGCGCAGCAGCGCCAGCACCTCGCGGGAGCTGGGCCCGCCGGGGGCCGGTGTGCCGGTGCCGGGGGCGAAGGCCGGGTCGACCACGTCGACGTCGACCGAGACGTACAGGGGTGCGTCGCCGACGAGTTCGCGCACCAGGCGCGCGGTCGCGGCGGGCCCGCGGTCGCAGAAGTCGTCGGAGGTGACGATCCGGACGCCGTGGCCGCGGGCGTAGTCCAGCGAGTCGGGCTGCGGGTTGTGCCCCCTGATCCCGATCTGGACCATGCGCCGCGGGTCGACGAGCTTCTCCTCGATGGCGTGCCGGAACGGCGTGCCGTGGTGGAACTCGCCGCCGTAGAACGCCGGGTTGGTGTCCGAGTGCGCGTCCAGGTGCAGCACCGCGACCGGCCCGTGCTTGGCGGCGACGGCGCGCAGGGCGGCGAGGGTCAGCGAGTGGTCGCCGCCGAGCATCAGGAAGGCGCCGTTGTCGTCCAGCAGTTCGGTCAGCCGCTGCTGGGCGGTCTCCATCGCGATGTGCATGTTGAACGGGGTGAGGTCGATGTCCCCCGCGTCCACGCAGCTGATCAGGTCGAAGGTGCCGGGCCCGCGGTCGATGCCGACGCCGTGGATGAGCCCGGACTCGTTGCGGATCGCGCGGGGCCCGAAGCGGGCGCCGGGGCGGTAGCTGGTGCCGCCGTCGTACGGTGCGCCGATGACCACGACGTCCCGGCCGTGCGGTTCGGGGTCGTGCGGCAGGCGCATGAACGTGGGGATCTGCGCGTAGCGGGGTGAGACCTTGATGTCGATGCGTTCCACGCGTTCATCGCTCCTTTCGGTTCGGGTGCTGCGGTCGCTGCCACCGGTCGTCGGGCGTCACCGGTGGACCAGCGTCGCGTCGTGCTCCAGGGCGTCGGCGACCAGCTGCACCGCCTCGGCGGCCGCCACCTCGTCCGGGTGCCGGCCGTCGACCACGACCTGGTCGAACAGGTGCTGGACAACGAGCTCCTTGGCCCTGTGCACGCGGCCCGCGGGCACCCCGGCGTCCGTCAGCAGTCGGCTGAACGAGCTGGTGGTGCCCGACCCCTCGTGCACGCCGAGCTTGGGACGGGTGACGGTCTCGTGCGGGAGCAGGTCCGCCATGGCCGCGCGCAGCACCCACTTGTCCCGGCCGTGGCGCCGCTTGAGCCCGGACTCCAGGGACACCAGCAGGTCGAGCACCTCGCGGTCCCAGAACGGGTGGGTCGACCAGTGGCCGGCGATCCCGGACAGCACCGGCGTCATCTCGTTCAGGCCGTCGAAGGTGGCCATGTCGTGGGCGAGGGCGGTGTCCAGGGCCGGGAGCCGGTTCTCCCGGTGCATACCGCCAAGGGGGATGTCGGCCCCGTAGCCGGTGAGGATGCGCCGGCCGGGGCCCTCCAGGGCCAGGTACAGGGCGGTCAGCGGCAGCAGGTACTCGATGATGTCCGGGTCCAGCGACTCGGCGGCCCAGACCGCGTGCGGGAGCCGGCGCAGTAGGTCGTCCGTGTGGACGGTGACCTCCCGGTGGGTGGAGCCGAGGTGCTCGGCCACCACCCTGGCCTGCTGGAACTCGTCGGCCAGGTCGGTGCCCATCGACACGGTGTCGACCGGCCCGGCCCGGTGGCCGCTGGCCAGCGCGGCGATGCTGGAGGAGTCGATGCCGCCGGAGAGCACCACCAGCGGGGTGTCCGGCCCGGTACGGGCGCGGACGGCCCGGTCCAGGGCGTGCCGGACGGCCTCGGCCGCGTCCTGCTCGGCCATGACCCGGCGGGCCGGCGAGGGCGCCCAGGTGCGGTGGTCGGTGCAGTCAGCGGTGGCCACCTCGATCTCCAGGACGGTACCGGCCGGCACCTGGTGGGTGCCGGGCAGCCGGCGGACCCGGCGGGCGGCCGTGATCCGCCGGCCGACCGGTGCGGTCCGCAGCGCCTTGGCCTCGGTCGCCGCGAGGACGCCGCCGGGCACGGCGCTCACGTACAGGGGGACGGAGCCGGCGTGGTCGGTGGCGAGGACCGCCCGGCCCTCCCCGGCGACCAGTGCGGCGAAGCGCCCGTTGAGCAGCCGGAACGCGTGTACGTCGTAGGTGTCGAAGAGGGCGAGCAGCAGGTCCGCGTCGGTGACCGGCCGGGAGCGCCCCGGGAGCAGGGTGAGCAGCTCGTCCTGGTTGTAGAGCTCCCCGGTGAGCACCACCGTGCGGCCCCGCCCGTGGGCGTGGGCGGCGTCGGGCGCGCCGGAGTGCAGCAGGACGGCGTCCAGGGTCAGGCCGCCGGGCCGCGCCCGCAGGGCGGCGCGGGACCCGGCGGAGGCGAGGACCGCCTCGGGGGCCTGGCCGCCGCCGTGGTGGACGGCGGCCAGGAAGCCGGTGGCGGCGGGCAGTGTCCGGGCCATCGTCAGATGCTCAGCGCGCCGAAGCCGCCGGCCTGGAAGTCGTAGTTCACCGGCACCTCGATCAGGAACGGTCGGCCGAGGGCGGCGCCCTTGCGCAGCGCGGCGAGCAGCTCCTCCCGGGTGGCCGCCTTGACGGCCTCCACGCCGTTGGCGCGGGCGAGTTCGGTGAAGTCGACGCCGGTGAACTTGACCGCCGGGTCGTGCGAGCGGTGGTGGCCGAGGTTCTGGTACAGCTCGATCAGGCCGTTGGTGTCGTTGTTGACGACGACGGTGACGATCGGCAGGTTGAGCCGGGCGATGGTCTCCAGGTCGGCGCTGTTGGAGTGGAAGCCGCCGTCGCCGGCGATCAGGAAGGTCGGCTGTCCCGGGCGGGCGAGCTGGGCGCCCATCGCCGCCGGGATGCCGTAGCCGAAGCTGGAGCAGCCGGCGGAGGTGAGGAAGCCGAACGGCTGGTCCGCGCGGGCGAACAGCACACCGTAGTGCCGGAAGAAGCCGATGTCGGAGACGATGGTGCCCTCGCCCGGCTCGGCGGTCTCCGCCATCACGGTGTTCATCGAGTCGATCACCTGGTGGACGCGCATGCCGTCCTGGTAGTGCTCGGTGTCGGCGAGGAACTCCGCGATCCGCTCGCGCAGCGGCGCGATGTCGTGCGGGGTCTTCACCGGGACCTCGGCCGTCTGCTCGTCGAGGTACTCCACGAAGGCGAGCACGTCGGTGACGACGTCGACGTCCGGCCGGTAGACCCGCGGGATCGGGTTGACGGTGGGCGACACCCGGACGGTGGTCTTGGTCCCGCCGCGCTGCCACATCGACGGGCGCAGGTCCTCCGCGTAGTCGTAGCCGAGGGTGAGGATGACGTCGGCCGGGCCGAACAGCGTCTCCAGGGCCGGGAACGACAGAATGCCGTCCATGTAGCCGGTGACGGCGCCGTAGTTGAGGTCGTGGCCGTGCGGCAGCACGCCCTTGGCGATGTACGTGGTGATGACCGGGATGTTCAGCCGCTCGGCGAGCGCGCGGACGGCCGGGACGGCGCCGGAGCGGATCGCGGCGGCGCCGACCACCAGCACCGGGTGCTGCGCCGACGCGACCAGCTCCGCGGCCTGCCGCGCGGCGGCCTGCCAGCCGTCCTGCACCGCGCCGACCGGCTTGGCGGGGGTCCGGGCGGCGGGGTGGACCAGCGCGGTGTCGATGTCGCTGCCGAGCAGGTCGACGGGCAGCGAGATGAAGCTCGGGCCGACCGGTTCGGTCATCGCGGCGGCGACCGCGGAGTCCACCAGGTCGGTGATGTCGTCGGGGCGCTGGAGCTCCACCGCGTACTTGGTCATCGGGCGCATCACCGCGACCGAGTCCAGGCACTGGTGGGTGTCGTTGGGGAAGATGTCGTGCGACTCGGACTGGGCGGCCAGCGCGATCACGGGGGAGCGGTCGAGGATCGAGGTGGCCACCCCGGTCGACAGGTTGGTCATACCGGGCCCCAGGGTGGCCCAGCAGGCCTGCGGCCGGCCGGAGATCCGGGCCAGTACGTCGGCCGCCACCCCGGCGGTGAACTCGTGCCGGGTCAGCACGAAGTCGACGCCGTCGACCTCGTCGAAGAGGATCGAGGCGGCCTCCCGGCCGACCACGCCGAAGACCGTCTGCACCCCGTGGTCGCGCAGCCGCTGCAGCAGCGCGTGGGCGGTCGTCGGGTTGGTGCTCGGGCTGGTGGACACACGGGACATGGCAGCTCCTCGGCAAGGGGGATCTCGGTGCGGCGCCGAAGTCCCGGCGCCGGAAGGACCGCGTGCCGCCGGGACTCGGCCGGCCGGCACGCTGCGTCTCGACTCTGTGGCCGGGGCCTTGCAGGTACATGGACGATCTCCTTGAAGCTCCGGTGCGCGGAGTCGGCCGGGGCGGTCACCGGGTGGTCAGCGAATCGTCAAACGCCGAGCTGAGCACCCGTTGTGACGCTCCGGCGCCGGCGCTACGGTGCTGGGGTCGGGTTCGTCGAGCGCGCCCCGGCCGCGAACGCCTCTGGGGGCGTCGGGCCGTTGCGGCCGCGCTCACCCACAACGGGGCCACGGCGCCGTCGTGACGGAGAGCCGGCGGGTGCGGCAGCAGCCGGCTCCCGATCGCCCATGGTCGCGCGGCCGCACCCGGTCCCGTCCCGTGCACCCCTTCAACGGAGGTCAGCCATGCCGTCAGCCGTACCCCCGATCGGTTCGCCGGTCGTCCCGTCACCCGCCGGTCTGCCGGTGCGCGAGCTGCGCGGACTGCGCGTGTCGGCGCTGGGGCTGGGGTGCCTGCCCACGACCGTGTTCTACGGCCGGCCCGACGAGGCCGAGGCGGTCGCGACGATCCGGGCCGCCATCGCGGCCGGCGTCACGCTCCTGGACACCGCCGACGTCCAAGGGCTGGGCGCCGGGGAGGAGTTGCTCGGCCGGGCGGTCGCGGGCCGCCGAGACGAGGTGGTGCTGGCGACGAAGTTCGGCATGGTGCGCTCGCCGGACGGCGCGTTCCAGGGCCTGCGGGGTGACCGGGCGTACGTCCGCGCCGCGTGCGAGCGCTCGCTGCGGCGGCTCGGCGCCGACCACATCGACCTCTACTACCAGCACTGGATCGACCCGGCCGTACCGGTGGAGGAGACCGCCGCCGCCGTGGCCGAACTGGTCGAGGAGGGCAAGGTCCGGTACTTCGGTCTCTCCGAGCCGTCGGCGGCGACCCTGCGGCGGGCCGACGCGGTGCACCCGGTGACGGCGGTGCAGAGCGAGTGGAGCCTGTGGTCCCGCGACCTGGAGGCCGAGGTGGTACCGGTCTGCCGCGAGCTGGGGATCGGCATGGTCGCCTACGCCCCGCTCGGCCGCGGCTTCCTGACCGGCGCGATCCGCACCACCGCCGACCTGGCCGCCGACGACTTCCGTCGCTCCCAGCCGCGCTTCAGCCCCGCGGGTCTGGCCGGCAACCAGCTGCTGCTGCGCCGGCTGCGGCCGGTCGCCGACCGGCTCGGCCTGACCCTCGGCCAGCTGGCGCTGGCCTGGGTGCAGCACCGCGGTCGAGACGTGGTCGCCATCCCGGGCACCGGCCGGCGCGCGCACCTGGCCGAGAACCTGGCGGCCGCCACGGTCGAGCTCACCGAGCAGGACCTGGCGGCGGTGGCCGAGGCAGCAGCCGTGCCGGTGCACGGCGAGCGCTACGCACCGAACCTGCTGGCCATGACCGGGAACTGAGCCACGCCGGGCCCGGTGGAGCGGCGCTTGAAAAGCGCTGGACGACCGGACGCCAAGGATGGTCCAAGCCCCCGCTGCCACGGTGGGACGCGGCCGGCGGCGGCTTGATCGACCGCCGCCGCGGGCCGGGCCCGCCCTCCCGGCGGGCGCCCATCCCCTTGGCGGGCACAGACTCGCGGGCACAGACTCTCGGAGGACCCACCATGCCCTCGGCAGCCGCGGACATGACGGACGAACAGCGCAAGGCGCTCGTCACCGCCTACCTCAAAGCCTTCGACAACGGCGGCACCGGCCACGACGGCACCCCGGTGCTCGACTTCTTCGCCGAGGACGCCGACTTCTTCTTCCCCAAGTGGGGCCTGGCGCACGGCAAGCCGGCGATCGAGAAGATGTTCGGCGACCTCGGTGGCTCCATCAAATCGGTCCAGCACCACTTCTGGACCTTCAACTGGATCCTCTCCGGGACGGACCTCCTCGCGGTGGAGGGCACCACGCACGGCGAGCACCGGGACGGCCCGTGGCGGGCCGGTCAGCCCGAGTGGGGCGCCGGCCGGTGGTGCGGCGTCTTCGAGGTCCGCGACTTCCGGATCCACCGCGCCTTCATCTACCTGGACCCCGACTACGCGGGCCAGGACATCGCCCGCTACCCGTGGCTCTGAGCCCGGACGCGCCCGCCACCCCGCACCGCCGCCCCACCCGTACACCGCCCACCGCCCGAGGAGCATCATGGACGTCCTGGCCGCCCTGGAACGCAAGCACAGCCTGAACCTGTTTCCGATCGAGAACCGGCTCTCGCCGCGAGCGGCCGCGGCGCTCGCCAGCGACGCGGTCAACCGCTACCCGTACTCCGAGACCGACGTGGCCGTCTACGGCGACGTCAGCGGCCTGAACGACGTGTACGACTACTGCGTCTCCCTCACCAAGGAGTTCTACGGCGCCCGGCACGCGTACGTGCAGTTCCTGTCCGGCCTGCACACCATGCACACCGTGCTCACCGCGGTGACGCCGCCCGGCGGCCGGGTCATGGTGCTGGCCCCCGAGCACGGCGGCCACTACGCCACCGTGACGATCTGCCAGGGCTTCGGCTACCAGGTCGAGTACGTGCCGTTCGACCGGCAGGCACTGGAGATCGACTACGCCGCACTGGCCGAGCGGACGGCCGAGCACCCCGCCGACGTCATCTACCTGGACGCGTCCACGGTGTTGCGGATGCCGGACGCCCGGGCGCTGCGCGCCGCCGCCCCCGGCGCGGTGCTCTGCCTGGACGCCTCTCACCTGCTGGGCCTGTTGCCGGCCGCGCCCGAAACGCTGGTACTGGACGGCGGGTTCGACAGCATCTCCGGCAGCACCCACAAGACGCTGCCCGGACCGCAGAAGGGCCTGCTGGTCACCAACAGCGACGCCATCGCCGAGCAGGTGGGCGGCAGGATCCCGTTCACCGCGTCGAGCTCCCACTCGGCGAGCGTCGGCAGCCTGGCGATCACCCTGGAGGAGCTGCTGCCGTACCGGGAGGACTACCCGCGCCAGGTGATCGCCAACGCGCGCGAACTGGCCCGGCAGCTGACGGCCCACGGCTTCGACGTGGCGGGCGCGGAGTTCGGCTTCACCGACACCCACCAGGTCTGGGTGCACCACCCCGAGGGCAACACCCCGCACGAGTGGGGCCGCCTGCTCACCGCGACCGACATCCGTACCACCACGGTGGTGCTGCCCAGCAGCGGCCGCTCCGGACTGCGGCTCGGCACCCAGGAGTTGACCCGCTGGGGCATGAAGGAGCACGACATGGCCACGGTGGCCGAGCTGCTCGCCCGGCTGCTGCTGTGCGGCGAGCAGTCCCGGTCGGTGGCCGCGGACGTGCAGGACCTGGCCCGGTCCTTCCCCGGGGTCGCCTTCGCCGGCCGGCCCGCGCCACTGGCCGTGGCCTGACCGGTCGCGGGGACGCGCCGCGGGGACGCGCCGCGGCTGGCCACGGCCGCCGGTCGGCACGTCCCCGCGGCGGCGCGGAAGGGAAGGAGCGCTGCTGCCATGTCCGATTCCACCCTGAGCGGAGCACCGGTCTGCACGGACCAGTTCCGATCGGTGCTGAGCCACTACCCCACCGGGGTGGTGCTCGTCACCGCGCCGCCGCCGGCCCCGGCGCAGTCCCCGCCCGCGATGATCGTCGGTACCTTCACCTCGGTCTCGCTGGACCCGCGCCTGGTGGGCTTCCTGCCCGCCAAGTCCTCGACCAGCTGGCCGCGGATCCGCGCGGCCGGCCGGTTCTGCGTCAACGTGCTGGCCGCGGACCAGCAGCAGGTGTGCCGCAGCTTCGCGGCCCGCGACCCGGCCCGCTGGGAGGTGCCGTACCGGCTGACCCCGGCCGGCTGCCCCGCCCTGCTCGACGCGCTCGCCTGGCTCGACTGCGAACCGGCGGGCGAGGTGGACGCGGGCGACCACTGGTTCGTCACGGCCACCGTCCGCGACCTGGCCGTGCAGCGGACCGGCCCGCCGCTGGTCTTCCTGCGGGGCGGCTACGGCCGGTGCGTCATGTGACCCGCGTCCCGTCCCGCCAGGGCCGGGGCACCGTCACCCGCCGTCGTCCTCCTCGCTGCGGCGGCCCGGGCCGGCCGGCCCGGGCCGGCGGGCCGGTGTCAGGTTGGGCGGGCCGTCCGTCCGGATGCCGAGCGGTTCGAACTCGTCGAACGCGAACGTCCGATCCGGGAAACGCTCCAGGACGTGCTCGATCCGGTCGAGTTCGGCGTCGCCGGGTCGGACCGTCAGGGCCGGTTCGGGTCGGGGTGCATCACCATGAAGAGCGACCAGGCGGGCGCGGTCGAGTCGTCCGGGCGGGCGGCGAACTCCTCGAGCAGGGCGTGGAGCCGGGTCTGGAACTCCTCCATCTCCGCCGGCGGCAGGCGCAGCCCGAGCCGGGTGCTGTCGACCTCGGCCGCGGGGGCCAGGGCCAGTTCCTCCAGGAACGCGTCGAGCATCGCCCGGTCCTGCGCGGCCGCATCGAGCTGCCAGGACTTCCGCGTCGCCAGATAGGGAATCTCCCGTGCGGAGCGCCTGAAGCAGGCGTACCTCGACTGGTTTCAGCCGAGCGGCTCCCCGGGGCTCCATGCGTATCTCTCGACGACCTGATTCATCGGCACTTCGAGCTCCAAGAAGGGGCGCGTGTCGGGGTCAACGGCTTCGACCCGGTGATCGCCATGTCGCTCCTGGACCAGGTGAGCAGCAAGCTGTCCGGTGAGGAGCGTACGGACGTGGACGCGCTTCGCCGCGCAGTGGGGTACCTACTGCCGAGCGTCCGCGACATCGCCGAAGTCTCCGAGAGGTTCCTCTCGGGCATCGTCGTCTACTTCGGCGACCGGGCACGACGCCGGCGGGAAGCCGCTCAAACCGACGAGGTCTGAGCGCGCCGATCGGCCTGCACCGCCCACCCCCGCACGACCAGCCGCTTCGCCTTCCCCCGAACGCCCTCGACCGCCGAGGCCGTCGCCTCCAGCCCGAGCGGCCGGGTCAACTCGCCCGCCTGCAAAGGCTCCGGGGACGCCTCCAACGCCTGTGCCAACTGTCGGTAGATCCCGGGCAGTGCGGTCAGGCCCATGCCCGGTTCCCGGACCGGCACGGCCACCCGGATCCCGCCTTCCAGTCCCGCGCCCGCCGGGCCGATCGCCACCGCACTGCCCCGATCGCCGGGCTCCGCGCGCAGCACGTCCCGCAGCGTCTCCCGGGCGATCACCAGCCGTGACAACTCCGCCTCGGCCTCCCCGAGAGCAGCAGCCAGCCGGGCCGCCTCCCCCCGGAGCCGCTCGACCTCACGACGAGCCCCGGCTTCCCGCTCCTCCACCAGCCCCAACACCGACGGCACCAGCAACCTCCAACCACAGCGAAAGAGACGAACCACCACATCTCTCCCACGTAGAACGGAAGTTCACTCCACCCAACGATCACCCGATCCAGCGAATACGGATGGTTAGTGATCAGGCTCTGAGGCCCTCGCCTGGCTGGCCGAGAACGAGGAGGCCGAGCGCCGGGCCCGAGACCTGGTGGCGCTTGCAAACATGGCGCAGCATCAGCTGGCGAACATGGGTCTGGCGGAGCAGGGCGAGATTCTGGGTCTACTCGATGTGAACGTCACCATCGAAGGCCCCGTGCCTCTTCGCCGCGGTGGTACTCGGTGCACCGTTCAGGAGTGGTACCGATCGGCACGCCTGGATGTTCCGGCTGCTGATCTGTCTGACGAGCAATGGGAGTTGGTGCGTCACCTGCTACCGAAGGGCTACCGAGATCGCGTCCGACGCTCTGTCGACGCCATCTTCGCGAAGGCTCGGAGGGGCCTCTCCTGGCCGCACCTTCGCGAGGAGTACGGGTCAACGAGCACCGCGTCGAAGTACTTCACCGAGTGGGCTACTGAGGGCACTTGGGCCAAGCTGAACGCCGTACTCACGACGGCGGAACGAGTGCCACTCCCAGTCCTCGACCTCACGCCGCCAATGCGAATCGAAGGTCGCGTTGACCCTCGCGTGATCCTGATCCCCGGTGAACGATCCCGAACGGAATGGTCACGATCAGTACGCAGCAGATGATTCTGGCGATCGCGTAGCCAATTGCCATCCAGATGCCGCAGAAAAGCAGCCAGATGACATTGAGAACAAAGTTGATGGGCTTCATGCGCGTCACCCTCTCACGCTCGGCGGGCTCGTTGCTACGACCGTGCCATGCCCGCTGACGTGTGTGTCCACCCCCCCTGGGGGCCATTTCTCAGGGTAAGTCAGTGGGCGTCGCGGCAGGTGCCGGTGGGGGTGCAGAGGGCGATGGAGAGGGGCTTGCCGTTCGGGGGGATCCGATAGTGGTATTCGGCGAAGGTGACGAGATCGCCGCCACTGAGGTCGCCGGCACCGAGATCGATGGTGCGGTGGTGGACGGGGCTGACGATGTGGCCGGTGTCGCCGGAGACTTCGATGCCGTCCACCTGGCCGCGGTAGGCCGTGAAGGCGTAGGCGTCCACGCCTGCCGTGGTGTCGGTCGGCATGGGGGTGCGGGGGATGAGGTCCTCGATGGCGGTGAACCAGATGGTGGTGGGCGCCTCGCCGTTGTGGTTGACGATGGCGTAGCAGACGTCGAAGTTGTCCACCAGCCAGAACGCCATCGCCTGGTACCGGCCGTCGGTGTCGAGGACCACCAGGGTCGGCAGTGTCGGTTTCGGGCACTGCGGTGGTGTGTTGAGCGAGCCGACGAGGTCCACGATCCACTGGGCGGACGGCGGGGCGGGTTCGGGGAGGAGGACCGGGTGGCGGATCGGGCCGGGGGCGGGGATCGGCTCGCACGCGGCGGCCGCAGCCAGGCCCGTTACCAGCGCTGCCGTCGAACAGAGCGCGCCGAAGCCGCGTTTCATCGTGTCTCCCCCGGAACGACGGGTGGGACTCAGGATGCGCCCCGACCCGGGCGGCGGGCAAGACTCCGGGCGCGGGCCGCGCCCGGAGTCCGATGGCGTGTCAGGCCGGGTGTGTCAGGCCGGGCGGGGGAGGTAGGCGAGGCCGTGGGCGCCGGGTTCGGCGAGTTTGGGGAGGGTGAGGCGGGAGACGGGGGTGAGGGTGTCCAGGTCGATGATGTCGACGGTGGAGGAGACGACGCTGGAGACGTAGGCGAGGCGGCCGTCGGGGGAGGAGGTGATGGTGAGGGGGAAGAGGCCGATCTCGACGGAGCCGAGGTGCCGGTGGGTGTCGGCGGAGAAGACGGTGAGGCGGCCGGGGGCCTGGCTGCCGAGTGGGGAGGTCGGGTCGGGGATGGAGCGGGTCTCGCCGGCCAGGAGCTTGCCGGTGGCGGTCAGATGGACCGGGAGCACGGCGTTCTCGGTCGGGAGGGTGGCGACCACCGTCGCTGAACGGGCCTCGATGACGCGGATGCCGGGGGTGGAGTCGGGCTTCCCGGCGAAGCCGAGGTAGGGGGCGGCGACGTAGGCGAGGGTGCCGTCGGGGGAGACGGCGAGGCCCTCGCTGCCGGGGACCTCGACCTTGGCGGTCAGGACACCGCGGTCGAGGTCCACGACGGAGACGAACGGGGCCTCCTTGTTGGTGGCGAAGCCGGTGCGGCCGTCCGGCGCGATGGCGAACCAGTGCGGGCCGGGGGCGTCGGTGTCGATCCGGCCGATCGGGCGGCGGGTCGCGGTGTCGATGACCACGACGCCGCCGGGGCGGTCCGCCGAGGCCTCGACGCTGACGTAGAGGCGGCGGCGGGCGGTGTCCAGGGCCAGGCCGTGCGGGCCGTGCTCCGGGGCGAGGTCGATCACCTCGACGATCCGGCGGGTGTCGGCGTCGATGACGGTCAGTTCGGTGCGGTGGCCGTCGTGGGCGTTGTAGTAGCCGGAACGGTAGGCGGTGGTGCACCAGAGCAGCCGCTGGGTCGGGTCGAAGCACAACTCGTGCGGCTGGGCAGCGACTTCGAGGGTGTCGAGGAGCCGGTCGGTGGCGGCGTCGAAGAAGGAGACGGTCGGTCCGCTCTGGCTGACGACGGCGAGGACGTCGCCGGCGAGGTGGGAACGGGGGTCGTTCGGCACAGGTGCTCCTTGAAAGGGTTTCCGAGGTGGAACGGATTTCCGAGTGGACGGTTCCACTCTCGGCGGCCCGGTGCGGCGGAGCAATGCAAGGATTGGCACGGGATAGTTGCCTCAGGCGCAAAAGTACAGTTCAGGAGCCTCGAATGGATCTCAACCTGCTGCGGGCCCTGGACGCCCTGCTCCACGAGAACAGCGTGACCCGGGCCGCCGAGCGGCTCGGCACCTCGCCGGCGGCGGTGAGCCGGATGCTGGCCCGGCTGCGCCGGGCGGTCGGCGACCCGCTGCTGGTGCGGGCCGGCCAGGGGTTGGTGCCGACCCCGCGGGCGGTCGAACTCCGCGAGGAGGTCGGCGCGTTGCTGCGCGGCTGTGAGAATGTGCTGCGTCCCGGGCCCGGGTTCGATCCCGTGCACCTGGAGCGGACCTTCACCGTGCAGACCAGCGACCTGGTGCTGGTCCGGGTGGCCGGCCCGCTGACCGAGCGGATCCGCGCGGAGGCGCCGAAGGTCGACGTGCTGTTCCTGCCGGAGGCGTTGGAGGGCGGACCGGCGCTGCGTCAGGGGCCGGTGGACGTCGAGGTGGGCGTGCTCGGGCAGCTGGACCCGGAGATCTGCACCCGGCCGCTGGTCAAGGCACCGGTGGTGGGCGTGGCCCGCAGCGGCCATCCGCTGTTCGCGGGGCGGATCACCGCCCGGCGCTTCGCCGCCGCCGACCACATCGGCATCTCCCGGCGGGGCAAGCGGCTCGGGCCGATCGACGCCGCGCTGGCCGAGCGCGGGCTGCGGCGCCGGGTGGCGGTGGTGGTGCCCAGCCACACCGGCGCGATGATGCTGGCCCGGGACAGCGACCTGGTCTCGCTCGGCCTGGCGGACTGGCTGCCGGGGACCCTCGACGCGCTGGGGCTGCGCACCTTCCCGATCCCGCTCGAACTCACCCCGCTGGAGCTGGGGATGGCCTGGCACCCGCGCAACTCGGCTGACCCGGGCCATCGTTGGTTCCGGGAGCACCTGGCGGCCGCCGTGCGGCAGGTGCGGGGGGAATGAGAAGGGGGCGCGGTACGGACCCACCATCCGTACCGCGCCCAGGTTGCGAGTTACCGGCGCAGCGGTCCCTCGCAGGTGTAGTCGGCGGTGCCGGCCTTGCCGTTGCTCCAGACGTCGACCTTGCCGAAGGTGCAGTTCATGTCGTTGAGGTTGTTGGCGTCCTCGACGTCCTTGGTGCGGCTGAGCAGGAAGTAGTCCACGGTGTCGGACATGTCCTTGAAGACCTTGTCCGGGTCGGCGGAGTCGGAGAGGTTGGCGGTGACCTTGCCGGTGCAGATGAAGCGCATCGGCTTGTTGGCCCAGTCGCCGTTGTCCTTGCAGTTCGGCGTGGCGCCGGTGGCCTCGGCGAACGCGCCCTGGACGTCGGAGGCCCAGGCGAGGTCGAGCGAGCCGTTGTCGATGTACGAGGTCGACGGGACGTAGAGGTTGTCGACGTTCTTGATCTGCGCGTCCAGGAAGGCGTAGTACTCGCTCTGCAGGGCGGCGTCGGCGCCCATCCGGCCACGCCAGGCGTCGAAGCCGGCCGGGTCGTCGGCGCGCTGGTAGCCGTACATCTCGCGGATCAGCGAGGGGTGCTTCTGCCAGAGGAACTCGAAGAAGGTGCCGGCGTAGTTGTAGAAGTGGAACGCCGGGGTGTCGTTGTAACTGGCGTGCAGGATCTGGGCGATGGTCATCCGGGGGATGCCGGCGGCCTCGTCCGAGGCGAGCTTGCGGACCAGCGACTTGCGCACCAGGATGCCCTGGTCGCGGGTGGAGCCGTCGAAGAACTCGGCGGTGCCCTCGTCCATCGCGGTGGTCTTGTCGTTGGCGTACCAGCGGGTGTCCCCGAAGTAACCCGGCACCGCCCAGCGGCCGTTGAGGTAGTGCACGTACTCGTGGCGGAACAGTTCCTCGAGGGTGAGCGTGGAGTCCTGCGGGACGCGCCGCTGGTAGGTGTAGAAGGTGGCGCCGCGCTCGATGTAGATGCCGCCGTTGTTGGTGCTGTAGCCGGTGAGGATCGGGTGGTACACCTCGTAGTCGGCGCGCGAGGCGTACAGGTGGATGTGCAGGGTGGTGTTGACGTCGTCGGCCAGCGGCTGGTCGGTGCCGAGGACGCGGAAGTACTGGCTCTTCACCTGCTTGCTGGCGTAGTACATCTGGTCGACGGTGGCCTTGTCGAGGGCGGTGCGGACCTCGATGGCGCCGTTGTCGTAGGTGTACGTGTTCGGGAAGAGCCTGGCCTCCAGGTCGGATATGCAGACGCCGTACTGCCGGCAGACGCCGTAGGTGTTGGCCCAGCCGATCGCCTTGGCCCACGGGTCGGACCACTCGCCGAAGGCGGCCTTGGCGGTGTCGATCAGCGAGCCGAGGTCGGCGACGGTCGCGTCGTGCAGGGCCGGGACCTGGCCGAAGCGGCCGTACTCGGCGACGGCGTCGCGGGCTGCCCACGCGTTCTTGGTGCCCTTGAGGTGGCTCCACGAGGCGTACGCGCGGAACGCGGTCCGGTAGTCGGCGTCGGCGGCCACGGCGGAGAGGAAGGCCGTGTCCTGGTTGTAGATGCCCAGGTAGTTGAGGTTGAGCGCCTGCAGGACGGCGTTGCCCCAGTGGGCGTTGTCGGCGAGGGCGGTGCCGGGGGCGAGCGAGGCGAGGATGCGCTTGGCCAGGCCGAGGTTGTTCTGGCGCAGGCCGTCGGCGCCGGCGGTGATGGCCGTCTCACGCAGGACGTCGGCGGCCAGGTCGGTGCCGGCGAAGGCGTGCGCGCTGCCCGCGTACGTCGTGACGGCCTGCTGGATCGCGGCGAGCGTGGCCGGGGTGCCGACGTTCAGCTCGTGGTGGCTGAAGGCGTGGTAGACGGTGGCGTGCAGGTACGTCCACAGCTCGTAGAGGTGCGAGGTGCCGGTGCCGTCGTCGGTGGCGGACAGCTGGGTGATCCGGTTGGCGACGGCCTGGACGTGGGCGTTGTCCATGGTGGTGGTGAACCGGGTGTCCCAGGTCCAGACGACGGAGCGCAGGCAGCCGTCGGCGGTGACGGCCGGGTCGGTGAGGAAGGCGACCAACTGGTCCGGGTTCAGGCCGGTGAAACCGTCGACGGTGCAGGGCACCCCGGCGGTGGTGCTGGGTGCGGTGCTGTTGGGGGTGGCGGCGAGCTGGGCGGCGGTCGGGGCCGGCGCGCCGACGTGGTCGGGCAGCAGACCGGGGATCAGGGTGCTGCCGAGGGAGCCGCCGCCGGGGGCCGGGGCGGGGGCGCCGGGCTTGGCGGCGGCGGTGCCGAGGTGGTCGGCGTCGTCGTAGGCGGTGCGCTGATCGGGGTCGGCCTGGGCGGGTCCGGCCTGGGCGGGCTTGGCCTTGGTGGCTGTCACCGCGGGCGCGGCGGGCGCGGAGGCCTGCGCGCTCTGCAGGGTGGGCAGGGTGAGGGTGGCGGCCATCGCGGCGGCGAGCAGGACTCGCTTGGCAACGGGGGAAGTTGACACCGGTTCTCCTGGAGGGGGAAGTGGCAGGGGCGGTGCGAGGTGGCAGTGGGGTGGGTTTCCGCCCGGGACTGCCGGGGGAGGCCGGGGCGGACGCTGTGGGGTCGTGGCCGCCTCGGGTGAGCCGTAACATAGCAATGTGAAATTGCACCTGCCAAGAGGGTGAACGGGGTTGACCCCGGCTCGGCCCCCAGTCGCAGTTCGGGATACCCTGCGGGGGTACGCGGCAGCCGGAGACGGTCGGGAGGCGAACCATGGCGCGGCAGCGACCGCTCGGTCCGTCGGTCCGGTGGGCGCTGCGCCTGCTGCTCCTCGCCGCCCTGCTGCTGGGCATCGTGACGATGCACACGCTCGGCCACCCGACCGGCGGCCACGGAGGTCACGGTGACCACGGCGGTCACGGTGGCCATGAGGGCCGGAGCGCACACGCGGTGGCGGCGCAACAGATGCCGGAGCACCACACCGGGGCAGTCCAGCGGGCGCAGCCGCAGCCGCAGGCGACCGCCGCCCCCGCCACCGCCGACGGCATGGACCCGATGACGGTCTGTCTCGCCGTCCTGGCCGGCTGGACCCTGGTGCTGCTGGCCGCCGGCCCTCTGCTGCGCCGCAGCGGGGACGCCGCCGCCGAGGTGCGGGCCCGTCTGCTGCGGGCCGTCCGCGCGCTGCCGCCGCCCGAAGGCGGGCGGATGCTCCTCAACCGGCTGTCGGTGCTGCGTCAGTAGGCGTGCGCCCGCCGCTCCGTGCCCGCGCGCTCCTTCGCGCCCGCGTACGGAACGGCCGACGCGACGTCCCGTACGCCCACACCACCGCACGAGGTGCACTCCGCCATGCGCACTCCCACCCGTCGTACCGTCCTCGGCGCCGCGCTCGCCGCCGCCGGGAGCGGCCTGCTCGCCGCCTGCTCCTCCGACTCGATGAAGGGCATGGACCACTCGTCCATGAACCACTCCTCGATGAACGGCACCGGCACCGGCGCTCCGGCCGCCGCGCCCGCCGGCTTCGTCGCCCCGAACGGCCCCGAGGCCGCCGCCGCCGAGGCCAAGCGCAAGCCCGGGCCCGAGCGCAAGGTCGCGCTCACCGCCACCGAGACCACCCTCGACCTGGGCGGACGCACCGTCCGCAGCTGGGCGTACGGCGACCGCCTGCCCGGCCAGGAGGTGCGCGCCACCCTCGGCGAGACGCTCGCCGTCACCCTCGCCAACCACCTGCCGCAGTCCACCTCACTGCACTGGCACGGCCTCGCGCTGCGCAACGACGTGGACGGCGTGCCGGGCGTGACCCAGGCCGAGGTCAGGCCCGGCGCCTCCTTCGACCACCGCTTCGCGCTCTCCCGCCCGGGCACCTACTGGTTCCACCCGCACTCCGGCGTCCAGCAGGACCGCGGCCTGTACGCACCGCTGATCATCGAGGACCCGAAGGAGCCGCTGCGCTACGACAAGGAGTGGGTCGTCGTCCTGGACGACTGGGTGGACGGCGTCGACGGCAGCACCCCGGACGCCGTCCTCGCCGAACTCGCCAAGGGCGTGGGTGGGATGGACCACTCCGGCCCTGATATGCCGGGGATGTCTGGAATACCCGGTATGGGCATGGGCGGCGCCCCCATCGGCACCCCTGCCGGCTCCACCGGCTCCACTGGCCCCTCCCGGATGCTGATGGGCGCCCGGAGCCCGCTGCTCGGCGGCGACGCCGGCGACGTCGCCCACCCCTTCCACCTGGTCAACGGCCGCCTCGCGACCGCCCCCGAGACCTTCACCGCCAAGCCCGGCGACCGGATCCGGATCCGCCTGATCAACGCGGGCGGCGACACCGCCTACCGGGTCGCCCTCGGCGGCCACGAGCTGACCGTCACCCACACCGACGGCTTCCCGGTCGAACAGGCCACCACCCAGGCGCTGCTGCTCGGCATGGGCGAGCGCTACGACGTCCTGGTCACCGCCAAGGACGGCGCCTTCCCGCTCGCCGCGCTCGCCGAGGGCAAGAACGCCACCGCCCTGGCCGTGCTGCGCACCGGCGGCGGCGCCGCGCCCGACGCGGCGGTGCGCCCGGCCGAACTGGACGGCAGGCTGCTCACCGCCGCACAGCTCAAGGCCGACGCCGGCGTCCGGCTGTCCGGCAAGTCGCCGGACCGGACGGTGAAGCTGGAGCTCACCGGCGGCATGGCGAAGGCCGACTGGGCGTTCAACGGGCGCACGTACGACCCGGCGCAGCGCTACCCGGTGGCGGCGGGGGAGCGGGTGCGGCTGGAGTTCCGCAACACCACGAGCATGTGGCACCCCGTCCACCTGCACGGACACACCTTCGCGCTGGCCGGTGACGGCCCGCGCAAGGACACCGCGATCGTGCTGCCGGGCACGACCCTGGCGGTGGACTTCGACGCCGACAACCCGGGTCTGTGGATGGTGCACTGCCACAACGTCTACCACGCGGAGGCCGGCATGATGACCGTCCTCGGTTACCAGGCGTAACCCCGGTCCAAGCTCTGAGACGCCGGGGTGGGGAAAGCAACTCCCGCCCCGGCACCCGGCCAGCTGTACCTTGGCAGCCGCCCCCACCTGCGAAGCCATGACGATTTCTTAACGCGGGGCGATGACACGTCCTTAACGCCCGTCGAATAGCCTGGCGCACTGCCGTCGCCCGACGGCGCTTTTACGGGGTCTTTAAACAAGAGGTGCAAGGTGGTTTCGTCGGGTTCGACGGCGCCCACGACGGAGGATCCGTCGTCGGCGCGAATACGGCTCCGCAGCTGGCTGCTGGAGGACATGTCCCCGGACAAGTCCGCCAAGAAGGCCGACGCGGAGGTGCAGCAGGGCGGCGCGGAGCCGGGGGACTCCGCCGCCGACGCCGAGCACGGTGCGCACGCCGGCCAGCGCTGGTGGCGCGTGATGTGCCTGACCGGCCTGGACTACTTCTCTACGCTCGGTTACCAGCCGGGCATCGCCGCTCTCGCGGCCGGGCTGTTGTCGCCGATCGCCACGATCGTGCTCGTGCTCGTCACCCTGCTGGGCGCGCTGCCGGTCTACCGGCGGGTCGCCCAGGAGAGTTCGCGCGGCGAGGGCTCGATCGCGATGCTGGAGCGGCTGCTGTCGTTCTGGAAGGGCAAGCTGTTCGTCCTCGCCCTGCTCGGCTTCGCGGCGACGGACTTCATCATCACGATCACGCTCTCGGCCGCCGACGCCAGCGCGCACCTGGTGGAGAACCCACATCTGACCAGCGCCCTCGGCGGCAAGCAGATGCTGATCACGCTGATCCTGGTCGCGCTGCTCGGCGCGGTCTTCCTCAAGGGCTTCAGCGAGGCCATCGGCCTGGCCGTGGCGCTCGTCGCGATCTACCTGGTGCTCAACGTGGTCGTCGTCGCGGTCGGCATCTGGAAGATCATCCAGGCGCCGCACGTCGTCGCCGACTGGTCCAACGCGCTGACGGCCGAGCACGGCAACGTGTTCGTCATGATCGGCGTCTCGCTCGTCGTCTTCCCGAAGCTCGCGCTCGGCATGTCCGGTTTCGAGACCGGCGTCGCCGTGATGCCGCACATCAAGGGTGACGCCGGTGACACCGAGGCGAACCCGGCCGGCCGGATCCGGGGCACCCGCAAGCTGCTCACCACCGCCGCCGTGATCATGAGCACCTTCCTGATCGCCACCAGCTTCATCTGCACGCTGCTCATCCCGGCCAAGGAGTTCGAGGACGGCGGCCAGGCCAACGGCCGCGCCCTCGCCTACCTGGCGCACGAGTACCTGGGCGGCGCCTTCGGCAGCGTCTACGACCTGTCCACCATCGCGATCCTGTGGTTCGCCGGCGCCTCCGCCATGGCGGGCATGCTCAACCTGCTGCCCCGCTACCTGCCGCGCTACGGCATGGCCCCGCACTGGGCCCGCGCCGTCCGCCCGATGGTGATCGTCCTGACGATCGTCGGCTTCCTGATCACCTGGCTGTTCGACGCGAACGTCGACGCCCAGGGCGGCGCCTACGCGACCGGTGTGCTGGTCCTGATCAGCTCGGCGGCCATCGCCGTCACCATCGCCGCGTACAAGAAGCGCCAGCGCGGCTGGACCATCGCCTTCGGGGTCATCTCGGCGGTCTTCCTCTACACCACCGTGGTGAACACCATGGAGCGTCCGGACGGTGTCAAGATCGGTGCCTGCTTCATCGCCGGCATCATCCTGGTCTCGCTGCTCTCCCGCCTGAAGCGCGCCTTCGAGCTGCGCGTCACGGACGTGGTGCTGGACGACGTGGCCGAGCGTTTCATCCGCGACTACGCCCACCGCCCGCTGCGCCTGATCGCCAACGAGCCGAGCAACCGCGACAACGCCGAGTACCGCGACAAGATCCGGCAGATCCGGGCCGACAACGACATCCCGGGCGAGGACGACCTGGTGTTCGTCGAGGTGACGGTCCGGGACGCGTCGGACTTCGAGTCCGAGCTGACCGTCCGCGGCGAGGTGCTGCACGGCCGGTACCGGGTGCTCACCCTGGAGAGCTCCAGCATCCCGAACGCGATCGCCGCGCTGGCGCTCACCGTCCGGGACCGCACCGGGCAGCGGCCGCACCTGTACTTCGAGTGGACCGAGGGCAACCCCTTCGCCCAGTTCCTGCGGTTCTTCCTGTTCGGTCAGGGTGAGGTCGCGCCGGTCACCCGCGAGGTGCTGCGCGAGGCGGAGCCGGACCGCACCAAGCGTCCGCGCGTCCACGTGGGCTGACCCCCGCCCGCACCGCCACGGCCCGTCCGGTCTCCCACGACCGAGCGGGCCGTCGGCGTTCCCGTAGGCGCCTCTGGAGTGCGGTCGGACACCGTTCGGTCGGACAGGCACGGCGCCGGACGATGCGAGGAAGGGCCGAGCCCGCATGAGTACCGCACCCGAGCACTACGACCGTGTCCTCGCCGCCCACGACACCTGGATGCTCGGCTTCGCGCCGGTGCTCGACGCGGCGTGACCGCACGGCGCCGCCCACGCCGGGAGGGGGGCGTGGGCGGCGGGCCGGTGGTCGGGCCGGGCCGGGTCAGGACGGCAGGCGCAGCACCAGACCGGGCTGGATGAGGTCCGGGTCCTCGCCGACGACGGAGCGGTTGAGCGCGTAGAGGGCGGGCCAGCCGCCGGGGACGCCCAGGGCGGCGGCGAGCTGGTCCAGGGTGTCGCCCTCGCGGACGGTCCACTGGCCGTTCTCCGCGGGTGCCGGAGCGGGTGCCGGAGCGGGTGCCGGAGCGGGTGCCGGAGCGGGCGGCGGCAGGACGGTGCCGCGCTCGTGGTCGCGGGTGGCCTCGTGGTCGCGGGTGGCCTCGTGGCTGTGGGTGGCCTCGTGGCCGCGGCCGCCGGCAGCGCGGGCGCCGCAGACCGGCCAGGGGGAGAGACCGCGGCGCGCGGCCAGGCGCCGGGCGACCGTGATCTGGTCCTCGCGGCTGGCGAGGTCGGGGCGCGGGGCGAATGCGAGGCCGCCGTTCGCGCGCCAGGTGGGCTGGTCGAACTGGAGGCCGCCGAAGTAGCCGTTGCCGGTGTTGACGTGCCAGTTGCCGTTGCTCTCGCAGTTCGCCATACGCTCCCAGTCGTACCTTCCGCCGTCCGACCTCCCGCCGGGGTCGGTCCCGGTGCCCCGGCCCGGGGGCGCGGCGTGGGCCGGGGATACGGCGAGGGCCACGGTGAGGGCGCAGAGCGCGGTGGGGACGAGGCTGCGAAGACGGGCGGTGGGAGGCATCGGCGGCTCTCAGATCCGGGGACAGGAGTGCGCCGCCCGAAGGCGGTGCTCTCCCACCGACGCACACCGGACGGGGCGCACCGGTGGCGACACGTCCGAGAGGTCACCCGCTCGGCCGCCCGGGACCACCCCGCCGGCCCCGCGGCCATCCCGCCGTCCCCCCTCTCCTCCTCTCGGCCGGCAGCGCGTCGGCGGCCGGCCGGACCGTTACGTGAAAGCCCCCTCGGCGACGGGCAGTTCGGCCAGGCGCCACTCCAACATGCCGTCGTTGAGCCGGATCGCCCGCCGTCCGCGCGCGGCCAGCAGCCGGACGGCGTCGTACGCGAGCACGCAGTACTCGCCGCGGCAGTAGACGACCACCTCGGTGTCGGCGGGCAGCTCCTCCAGTCGGTCGGCGAGCGCGTCCACGGTGCGCTCGCCCTGGGCGAGCAGGTCGAGCAGTTCCAGGCGCCTTCCGTTGGCCGGGGCCTTCCCGCTGGTCGCGAACGCGTCGTGCAGCCGCGCCTTCGCGCCGTTCTGGGTCATCGTTTCCTCCGCACGGTGCTCGGGACCTTGATCCAAGGTTCCATGGAATATTGATATCGGGGCGTGTTGCGGCATCCGGGCGCAGACCGCACCGTCATCACAGGAGGACCGTGATGGACTTCGCCGACGAACACCTGGTACCGCTGGTCGACGAGGGGCTGGGCAACAGTGCCTATCTGGTCGACCTGGGGGACGGCCGCGCCCTGGCCGTGGACGCCAGCCGCGACCTGCGCGCCCTGCGGGCCGCCGCCGAGCGACGCGGCCTGACCGTCGCCTTCGCCGCCGACACCCACCTGCACGCCGACTTCCTCTCCGGCGCAGTCCAGCTCGGCCATGACGACGGCGCCACCGTGCTGGCCTCCGCCGCCGGACACCGTGCCTTCCCGCACACCCCGCTCGCCGACGGTGACGAGGTCGACTTCGGCGGACTGGCCCTGCGCGCCCTCGCCACCCCCGGGCACACCGACGAGCACCTCTGCTTCCTGCTCCTCGACGGCGCCGCCGAACTCGGCGTCTTCACCGGCGGCTCGCTGATCGTGAACTCCGCCGCCCGCCCCGACCTGCTCGGCCCCGAGCGCACCGACGAACTCGCCCGCGCCCAGTACCGCTCGCTGCGCCGCCTCGCCACCCTGCCCGACCACCTCCCGGTCTGGCCCACCCACGGCGCCGGCTCCTACTGCTCCGCCCCGTCCGGCTCCGCCCGCACCACCACCATCGGCGCCCAGAAACAGTCCAACCCACTGCTCGCGGCCCCCACCGAGGACGCCTTCGTCACCGAACTGCTCGCCGGCCTCGGCAGCTACCCCGCCTACTTCGCCCGCCTCGGCGAGCTCAACCGCACCGGGCCCCGGGTGCTCGACGGCACCCCGCCGCTCCCGCTGCTCGACGCCGTCCAGGTCGGCCGACTGCTGGCGGACGGCGGCCAGGTCGTGGACGTCCGCCCCGCCGTCGACTACGCCGCCGGGCACATCCCCGGCGCCCTCTCGATCCCGCTGCGCGGCCAGTTCGCCAGCTGGCTCGGCTGGCTACTGCCCGACACCACCCCGCTGGCCTTCGTCACCGGTGACGGCCAGGACCTCGACGAGCTGGTCTGGCAGGCTCACAAGATCGGGTACGAGCGCCTCGCCGGACGTCTGGCCGGCGGCATGCGGGCCTGGCGCGAGGCCGAAGGGCCGGTCGCCGCAACCGAGTTCGTCACCGCCGAGCAGGCCGGGCAACGCCCTTATCTGGACGTGCGGCAGGAGTCCGAGTTCACCGCCGGGCACGTCCCGGGTGCCACCCACATCGAGCTGGGCTCGCTGACCGGGCTTGCCGCCGATGTCCCGCAGGGCGCGCTGGTCGCCTGCGCCCACGGCGAGCGCGCGATGACCGCCGCCAGTGTCCTGGAACGCGCCGGCCGCACCGGTGTGGCCGTCCTGGTCGGCGGGCCGGCCGACTACGCCGCCGCCCGGGGCGAGCGCCTGGAGACCGAGTGACCGCCGTCGTGCCGGAACAGCACGCCCGCCCGGTCCGGCTCGGCCTGCGGGAGAACCGGTTGCAGTTCGCCCTGCTCGTCGTGGTCAACATGGCCGTCGGCGGCCTGGTCGGGCTGGAGCGGACGACCATGCCGCTGATCGGCTCCGAGACCTTCCACCTGACCAGCGACCTCGCCGTCTTCTCCTTCATCATCGCCTTCGGCGTCACCAAGGCCCTGACCAACCTGGCCGCCGGCGCCCTGACCGCCCGCTTCCGCCGCAAGCAGGTGCTCGTCGCGGGCTGGCTACTCGGCATCCCCGTCCCGTTCGTCCTGGCCTGGGCGCCCGCCTGGGGCTGGATCGTGGCCGCCAACGTGCTGCTCGGCATCAACCAGGGCCTCACCTGGTCGATGACCGTCAACATGAAGATCGACCTGGTCGGACCGAGTCGGCGCGGCCTCGCCACCGGCCTCAACGAGGCCGCCGGCTACGCCTCGCTCGGCGCCACCGCGCTGGTCACCGGCTACCTCGCCACCGCGTACGGGCTGCGCCCGACCCCCGAGCTGATCGGCGTCGTCTTCGTCGTCGCCGGCCTCGGGCTCTCACTGGTCGTCCGCGACACGGCGGCGCACGTCGCGCTGGAACTCGCCCAGCACCCCAAGCCCGTCGGTGATGCCCCGGGCCTGTGGCGGACCTTCGCACACACCTCCTGGCGGGACCGCTCGCTGCGCGGCGCCAGCCAGGCCGGGCTGGTCAACAACCTCAACGACGGCCTCACTTGGGGCGTCTTCCCGCTGCTGTTCACCGATCACGGGCTCGGCCTCGCCGCCGTCGGCCTGATCAAGGGCCTCTACCCGCTGCTGTGGGGCTTCGGCCAGATCCCCACCGGCCACCTGGCCGACCGGGTGGGACGCAAGCCGCTGATCGTCACCGGCATGCTGGTCCAGGCGACGGGGTTCGTCACCACGCTGGCCCTGCTCGACCGGCCGCTGCTGGCCGGCATCGTCTCGGCCGTACTGCTCGGCCTCGGCACCGCGATGGTCTACCCGGCGCTGATCGCCTCGGTCTCCGACCACGCCCACCCAGGCTGGCGCGCCAACGCCCTGGGCACCTACCGGTTCTGGCGCGACATCGGCTACGCGGCGGGCGCCCTGGTCGCCGGTGTCCTCGCGGACGCGCTCGGCCTGAACGCGACCGTCGTCGCGGCGGCGGTTCTCACCGCGGCCTCCGGGCTGCTCGCGGCGCGGCTCATCAAGGAGAAGGCCGGGCACTGATCTTGGGCAAGGCAGCGTTCAACTGCCGTTCGCCGTACGCACGGTCGAGATTGGTCTGACCGTGCGTTTCGGCTGGGAACCTCCTGGGCGTTTCTCGGAGCCCAGGAGGCGGCAGTGGCGACAAATCCTTCGCGTAGAACGGTCCTTCGGACGGGTACAGCGGTCGGCGTGCTGGCCGCGCTCCCCGCGTCCACCCTGCTGTGGACCCAGCCGGCGGTGGCCGGCACCCCCGGTGCGGAGCAGATCCACCTCCAGTGGGGCAACGAGCCGTCCCGCGAGATGACCGTCTCCTGGGCGACGGCGGCCTCGGTGAGCCGTCCCCGGGTGCGGATCGGCACCCCGCGCGGCGGCGCGGGGCGGACGGTCGACGCGGACAGCCGCAGTTACGTCGACGGGCTCAACAAGGTCGAGACCTTCACCCACCACGCCCGCCTGGGCGGCCTGCGGCCCGACACCACGTACGTCTACGAGGTGCTCCACGACGGCGCCGAGCCGGTGCGCGGCACCTTCCGCACCGCGCCCGCGCGCGGCCGGGCCGCCTTCCGGTTCACCAGCTTCGGCGACCTCGGCACCGGCGACAACGTGTTCAAGAAGTCGAGCATCCACGGCGCCGCCGCCGTCCGTCAGGTCGAACAGTTCGCTCCGCTGTTCCACCTGCTCAACGGCGACCTCGCGTATGCCAACAACAACCCGCAGCTCCAGCCGCAGGCCTGGAACGCGTTCATGAACAACATGGCCAAGTCGGCCGCGAACCGCCCGTGGATGCCCGCGCCCGGCAACCACGAGGTCGAGGCCGGGGGAGGGGACCTCGGGTACGCCTCCTACCTGACCCGCTTCGAACTGCCCGACAACGGCACCCGGGACCACTGCGGCAACTGGTACAGCTTCCAGGTCGGTTCGGTGCTGTTCGTGAGCCTGGACGGCAACGAGATCGCGGTCGAGGACGACGCCAGCCTCGACCCGGCCACCGGCCAGTCCATCTACATCAGCGACTACAGCGAGGGCGCCCAACTCCGCTGGCTGGAACGGGTGTTGTCGCGCGCCCGGAGCGGGCGATCGGTGGACTGGATCGTGGCCAACCTGCACCAGTTCGCGATGTCCTCCTCCGCCGCCAGTCACGGCGGCGACATGGGCCTGCGCGAGAAGCTGCTGCCCCTGCTCGACCGCTACTCCGTCGACCTCGTGCTGGCCGGCCACGACCACGACTACGAGCGCACTCACCCGGTGCGCGGCACCGAACCGGGCGGCCTGCTCACCCCGGCCGTCGTCGACGACGACCTGCGCCAGATCGACACCTCCCAGGGCGCCGTCCACCTCATCCTCGGTGGCGGCGGCACCGCCGGGCGCGACGACGTCTACCTGCCGGCCGACGAGGACGGCGTCCGCGAGGCCACCGTCCGCACCCAGCGCCTCACCTTCAAGGCAGACCCGGACGCCAAGGAGAAGGCCCACTGGTCGGCCGTCACCGACCCGGACACCGAGTTCCCCTACGGCGTCGCGGTCTTCGACGTCGACCCCGGGCTGGTACCGGGCGGCCGCACCACCATCACCGTCAGCTACTACCACTCGGTGCCGGCCACCGCCGCCAACCCCTTCCCGACGCCGGTGCTCTTCGACCGCTTCACCCTGTACCGCGACCGCAGCGACGGCTGGGGCGACGACGACCAGGGCGAGGACGAGAACGCCGACGGGCGGGAGCGGGTGGCCGCCGGTCGGCGGTAGCACTCCGTTCGTGCGGGGCCCGCCGCGCTCACGCGGTGGGCCCATTCATGTCCGGCCCGGAGACAGCGGGACCGGTGGTTTACTGATCGTTTCAGAATGAGTTGAGCTGTGCTCTTGTGCTCGACGATCTCGGGCGGCAGGCTGTCCGAGTGCGTGTTGATCTTGTTCCGGATGGCCTGTGGGAGCGGGTGGCTCCGCTGCTGCCGCCCGCTCCCGAGCGACGCCACCGCCACCCCGGGCGACTCCGAATCCCGGACCGGGCGGCCCTGGCCGGCATCATCTACGTGCTGCGGACCGGTGTCGCGTGGCGCGATGTCCCCGCGCAGACCGTGGGCTGCTCCGGAGTCACGGCCTGGCGTCGGCTGCGGGACTGGACCGAGGCCGGCGTCTGGCCTCGTCTGCATGCCGCGCTGCTGACCGAACTGCGCCGCGCGGACCTGCTGGACCTGGACGACTGCGCCGTGGACGGCTCGCACGTCCGGGCTCTCAAAGGGGGGATCATGTCGGCCCATCGCCCGTCGACCGTGCCCGCCCCGGCTCCAAGCGCCATGTGATCGTGGGCCGTTGTGGCACCCCGCTCGCCGTGACGCTCACCGGAGGCAATCGCCACGACGTCACCCAGCTGCTGCCCCTGCTGGATGCGATACCGCCGATTCGAGGACTGCGAGGACGCCCGCGGCGCAGGCCCCGGCGGCTGTTCGCCGACCGGGGCTACGACTTCGACAAGTACCGCCGCCTGCTGTGGAGGCGCGGCATCGAGCCGGTGATCGCCCGACGCGGCGTCGCCCACGGTTCCGGACTCGGCAAGGTGCGCTGGGTCGTAGAGCGCGCCTTCGCCTGGCTTCACCAGTTCAAGCGCCTCCGCACCCGCTACGAGCGACGCGCCGATCTCCACCAGGGACTACTCGACCTCGCCTGCAGCATCATCTGCCTCCGGCGCCTTCGAAAGTCATTCTGAAACGATCAGTAAATGTCTGCGATCAAGGCGCAGAGCGCCGTATGGTCATGAACCTCCCAAGGGGGAGAGGAGGTTCACCAGAGATGGGTTTGTTCAAGGACACGCCGCCCCGCGAGCATCCTGAGTACACGCAACTGCGTTTCATGACAGCCGGATCACCGTCATGGTGGAAGCAGAACAGGCACAAGGTCCTGGCGATCGCAGGACTCCTCGCCGGGATCTGGCTCGCCGGACACCACGACAACGACGCCACCCCCAAGACGTGCGCCCCTGCGAGCACACCCAGCACTTCTCGCTGACAGCGGCGCGAAGCCTGGCCCCGCGACCCGCATAGGGCCGGGCTTCGCGGATCGGCGCTCGGCAGCCTGACAACGACGGCTCGCGGTCGTCCACGACACCAGCACGTGAGGTCCAGCAGGAGACCGGTCTGGCCATCGCCAGCGGGCGGTACATCGGCCACCTGGACTACCGAGCCCGCGAGCACCCCTGCTGCCCGCCAGCAGGGGGTGCTTCTTCGCCGGAACGCTGTCGAGGCGGTTTGCCGGCGGAACGCCGGCGGGGCGGTCCGTCGGTGGACGGGTCGGCCTCGAAGGCGTCCTCCGGCTGCGGCCCTGGCTACCGCTGCCCGGAGAGCTGTCGGAAGTCCGGGTGGGTGCGGAGGAGTTCGGCGTAGGTTCCGGTGGCGGACGCTGTGCCGTCGGAGAGCATGACGACGCTGTCGGCCGCTTCGATGGTGGACATCCGGTGGGCGATGACGAGGAGGGCGCATTCCTTCCGGAGGTTGTGCATGTTGACCGTCAGGGCGGCTTCGTTGGCGGGGTCCAGGTGGGCGGTGGGTTCGTCCATCAGCAGCAGCCGGGGGCGGGCGAGCACGGCGCGGGCGATGGCGATCCGCTGCCGTTCGCCGCTGGACAGGCGCACGCCGCGTTCACCGACGTCGGTGTCGAGTCCGGCCGGCAGGCGGTCCACCTTCTCGGTGAGGTTGACGAGGTCCAGGACCTGCCACAGCCGCTCGTCGGTGGTGTCCGGCGCGGCGTAGCAGAGGTTGTCCCGCAGGGTCCCGTGCAGGATCGGGCAGTCCTGTTCGACCCAGCCGATGTGTGAGCGCCACTGCGCGAGGCCGAGGTCCGTGGCGGGCTGCCCGTCGATGCGCAGGCTCCCGCTCCACGGCTCGTAGAACCGGTTGATCAGGGCGAAGGTGGTCGACTTGCCGGCCCCGGACGGGCCGACCAGGGCCACGAGCGCGTGCGGGGGCACGGTGAGGGAGAGCCCCTGGAGAACCGGTGCGTCCGGGCTGTAACCGAACCGCAGGTCGCGGATCTCCAGGGAAGGGACCGGGACCGGCCCACGGCCCGGGTGCCGCCACGGGGTGCCGCGACCGATCGGGGCGGGGGTGCTGTCCTCGGTGGGCAGCGCGTAGACCTCCTGGATGCGTTCGGCGGACCCCTTGGCCCTGTTCACCGAGGCGATTCCCTCCATCAGTTCGGTGACGGGGCCGGTGAGTTGGGAGGCGTACAGCAGCATCGCCACGAGGGCGCCGAGCGAGAGGGCCCCCTGGTCCACCCGGGCCGTGCCGAACAGCAGAACGAGGATGAAGGCGGCGTTGATGGCCAGTTGGGCCGTGGGGGCGACCACGGCGGTGAGCCGGGCGCTGCGCACCGCCGCGTCGTAGGCGCGGTGCGCCAGGGTGTCGAGGTGGTCGATCTCCCGTTGTTCGGCGCGGTTGGCCCGGACGGTGCGCAGGGCCGACAGGGCGCGTTCCAGTCCGGCCGAGATCGCTCCCACGGCGGTCTGCAGCGCCGTCGACGAGCGGCCGATCTCCGCCGACAGCCTGTTGATCACGACGCCGCACGCGAGCAGCACGCCCAGGATGAGCAGCATCAGGAGCGGGTCCAGCACGAACATGGCGACGACGCTGCCCAGGGCGACGCACAGGTTGGTGGCGATCTGGACCGAGACGTGGGTCAGTGCCTCCCGCAGGACGACCACGTCCGTCGAGGCGCGTGCCATGAGGTCACCGACCCGCAATCGGTCGAAGGCGTGCATCCGGACCCGCAGCAGGTGCGAGATCAGGCCGGTCCGCATGCCCAGGACGAACCGCTCGCCGGTGCGTTCCAGCAGGAAGGTGGCGCAGGCACCGATGAGCGCCTGGGTCAGCAGCAGTAGGACGAGGACGGTGCACGGGAACAGGGGCGGGCGGTGCGAGGTGACGGCGTCGACCACGCCCTTGGCGGCGAGGGGCTGCGCGACGCCCACGGCGGCAGCGGTCAGGGTGAGGAGCAGGGCGGCGCTCAAGGGGCGCCGCTGTCCCCGGGTCAGGGTCCACAGCTGTCGAAGCATCAGGTGCACGCCTCCATTCCGTGATCGTCGCCTTCATGACCACCGCCGTCCTGGTCGTTGCGCAGCCCCTGGCCGGGCCCGGGGTCAGCCGGTCTCGACCAGCCCGGAGGAGCGGAGCCGTTCGGTCATCGCCGTCAGGTCCTGCTGCGCCTGGGTCGGCGTGATGTCGAAGTGGGCCGCGAACTCCTCGGCCACGTGGTCCACGGTGCAGCCGTCCAACAGGCGCCGCAGTGCGTAGGCACCGGTCTGGTTGAGCTGCCAGTACTGCCCGGTGCGCTGGCTCAGCAGCACGGCGCCGTCGTCCGTGTCGGTGGACACCGTGTGGGCGGTCAGGCGGAGCGTCATGGGGCCCTCCCGGGGGCGGTCGGGGCGCGGCCGACCGTCAGGCCGTACGCGCCGGTTGCTTGGGGGCGACGGTGACCAGTGGTCGGAAGTAGCCGTCGGGGTACGGCTCGTCGATGACCCGGCCCTCCGCCTCGACCCAGGCGTGGGCGGCGAACGGCGTCGTGCGCACGCCGGCCTGCCAGGTGGGCCAGACGCCCTTGAACCGGCACAGCACGGCCGTGGCGATCGACCGCTGCAGGCAGTTGTGGACGGCGCAGCGCAGGCTGACCGCGACGACGGCGGCGCGGGCCTCGGACGCCTGGGCGGCGGTGCCCGGGCGGGCACCGGTGCTCAGCGTCCCGAGTACGGCACGCAGGTGGTCGGGTCGCAGTTTGGACAGCGGCCGGGCGACGGCGACGGCGGTCAGCGGCAGCAGACGTCGGTGCAGGGGCAGTCGGGTACGGGCCTGGAGTGCATAGGGCGGGCTGGTCACGGCGTCTCCTCGAGGTCGGGTGTGCGGCGCTGGTGACCGGTGCCGCTGCGGGCCGGACCGGCCGATGCCGACAGTGGGGTGGTGCGGGAGACGATCTCCCGCAGCCACAGTTCGGCGCCGATCGTCGCCTCCAGTTGGGCGGACCAGACGTCCTCGGTCCGCGGTGGCGTGATCAGGGTGGTCCTGAGCCGGTCCGGGTCGATCAGGCCGCGGCGTGCCAGCAGCGAATCGTCGAACAGGTCCAGCAGATCGGGGACGTGCTCCTGGAGGGCGCGGTCGACCGGCTCCTCGCAGTCGCCCTTGGTGGTCCGGTTGAGGATCACCTCGGGCACGAGCCCGCGCATCGCCGTGGCCAGCACCGGCTTGTACCGCCAGGGGCTGTACCGCTCGTGGGGAAGGACGGACAGCACGGCCTCGACCACCCGGTCGTCCATGTAGGGCAGTTCCAGCGGAAGTCCCGCGGCGGCGTACTCGCGGCAGACCAGCCGGAGCACCGGGCCCGCGCTGCGCAGGGCGGTGAGGGCCTCGTGCTGTCCCCGGTCCCGTGCCAGCGGGACGACCTGGTCCGCCACCTCGCGGAAGACCGTCTGCGTGGTCCTGACCGCGTCCCCGGTGGCCCACGGCGTCGCCGGGAGGCGCTCCCCCCAGCCGAGGGCCGGGGCCCGGGACGGCGAAGTGGTCCGGGCGAGGTCGTCGGCGCACCGCCGCCACCAGGCGCCGAGGTCTCCCCCGCGCAGCAGCCCGGTCAGGCTGGGCAGCAACGGCCAGCTGTTCAGCGCCCGGTGGGCGCTCAGCTGCCGCCAGGCGGTCACCGGCCGGCGGAGGAAGAGCGTGCGCAGGTAGGCGGCGCCCCCGGTGAACAGCTCGTCGGCGCCGTGTCCGGCCAGGTGTCGGGTGGCGCCGTGCTCGACCAGGTGCTGGATCCCGAAACGGATCGCGTTCATCCCTCGGGTCGCGGCCCGCGGGGCCTCCGTGTCGACCGCCCAGTACGGCGGGGAGAACACCGGTGGAGCGTCGGTGTCCGGCACGGTCAGGTGCTCGGCGTCCGGCAGCAGGCGCGCGGCCTGGCCGGCGTACAGCGGATCGTCGTTGATCGCGCTGCCGCCGGTCCAGCAGAAGGTCAGCAGGTCGGGACGGTTCTCGGCGGCGAGGAAGCACAGCGAGGTGGAGTCCATGCCGCCCGAGAGGTCGGCCGACAGCCGGCCGCGGTCGGGCTGCCGCTGGGCCACCGCCTCCCGCAGCCGCTCGCGCACCCCGGCGGCCCCCTGCGACATGGGGAGGTCCGGCTCCGGCGGCTGCCACCAGCGCACGGCTCGGGCGGGGCCGTCACCGGGGATCACCAGGCAGGAGTCCGGGGCCACCTGTCGCACGCCGCGCCACCAGCCGCGCTCGCTCAGCGGCGCGAAGAGCATCCCGTACGTCACGCTCGCCGCGACCAGGTCCTCGTCCGGCTCCGCACCGGTCAACTCGGCCAGCACGTCGGCCCGGTCGCCGGCGATCGGCACGTCGTCCAGACGGGCGGTGAACACGGTTCGGGTCCCGGTGACGGTGCCCTGGAACCGCACCCGCCCGTGGACCGACGCGACCACGTGCGTGTTGCCGGGGAGGCCGCGAGCGAGCTTGTCCACGTCCGACAGCTCGCGCACCGTCCTGGTCAAGGAGTCGAGACGTTCCCGCGTGACCGGGCTCAGGCCGAAGACCGCCACGCGGACCGGGCCGGCTTCGGACACCACCAGGTCCTCCGGCGACCACGAACCGGCCAGCCACGGCCGTCCGGACGCATGGGTGACCAACCGCGGTGCCGTGTCGCCGATCCGACGGTGGGCCCGAGCGCCGTCCGAGGAATCCGGAAAGACCACAAGGTGGTCGTTGAGCGATTGCACCTGCCCACCCCCAGGTTTCACGGCGGTATCCGTACCGCCGGCGTGTCGGCGGCTCTGCATGCGCGCCGGTGCCAGTGCCGCGCGGCCGTCCCCGCCAGGGCGTCGGCCTGTCGGCGCTCTTCCCCGGAACCGTGCACCACCCGGGGAAGGCCACACAACCGGGCAAGGTCGACTTCCCCTATGGATCACGCCATTTGTTCAACGAGAGGATCAGTCGAATCGTATTTCAATGGCATCTAAATTCCGTTAAGACGGCGCTCGGCATGATCACTCGCGCTACGGCAGTTCACTGCTGTGCTCAATAACCCCAGCAGAACCGAGCGGGTGACGTTCCGCTTACGATCCACCTGCAGGAACGTAAATCCAGTCGTCAATGACCAAATCTGGCGATCCGACTGGACACCCTCGATGGAAGCCGGTCCCAATGGAGTCACGCCATCCCAGGCTTCGGCCTCGATGCATTGGAGATAACCATGGCCAAGAACCAGCAGCTGCCCAAGCGCTACACCCCGCCCACGGCCGCCAAGGTCGGCGACTTCAGCAAGGACACGGACGGCACCATCTACACCAAGAAGGACGCGACGACCCTGGGCTTCAAGAAGCCGCGCTGACCTCGGCTTCGCTGACCTAGACTCGATCGCGACAGCCCGCCGGCCCCGCCGGCGGGCTGTTCCGCGTCTACGGGGTTCGCATGCCAACCCCGAGGCGCGACTCCGCCGCAGGCCGGAGCCGGTTCCGCCTCTCCTGGGGGCTCCGCGGGGAAGGGGAATCGGACCGATGGGAACCACTCGCGAGTTCGAATTCCACCTTCCCGCCTTTGCCCGGGAAGGCCACCGAAGCTCCCGACCGGCTTCAGGTCGGAAACTTCGACGTGTACCGACATGCGGTCCGGCGGCTCGGGCGCCCGAGGATGTCCGGACGCATGGCCGGGTGACCGGGGACCGGGTGGCCCGCGCAGGCCGGGTCAGTTGCCCGGATGGGAGGCCGCCCAGCCGTGTTCGAGCAGCGCGAAGGCCTCGTCGGCGGCTCGGCGCGGTTCGGCGTGCCGCTGGATGAGGCCGCGGGCCTCAAGGGCGAATCGGGCCAGGGCGGCGCAGCTGACGTCGTCCTCGGGTGCACCTACGGCCTCGGCGATGGCCCTTGCCAGGGCGGCTTCGTGGCGCGTCCACATGCGGTGGGCGTAGTCGCGCAGTGCGGGGGTCTCCTGCACCAGCCGCGTGAAGGCGGCGAACCGAGGGTCCGCGGCATGGACGGCGAACTGGGTCTGCTTCAGCAGGAGGTGCTCGCGCAACGCCTGCGGGATCGACTGGCCCGGGGGGCGCTCGCGGACGGCGGCCACGAGTGCCGCTTCCAGGTCGTCGTCCTGATCGAAGACCAGGGCTTCCTTGCCGGAGAAGTGCTTGAACAGGGTGGTCACCGAGACGTCGGCGAAGTCGGCGACGTCCTTGACGCCGACCTGGTCGTAGCCGCGCTCCAGGAAGAGCTCGAGTGCGGCGTCGGCCAGGGACTGGCGGGTCTGGGCCTTCTTGCGCTCGCGGCGCCCGGTCGGTTCGGTCACACCCGCACCGTACCTCGAAGTGCACCCGATATGAAAGTGTAGTCGTTGCACTTATTTAGCGAGTGTGCTTTCTTGGTGATGCCGTGCCTCCCGGCGACTCACCCACCTCCCGAAGGACACTCCCGTGAACTCTGCTCGTGATCCCCGCGTCGCGATCGTCGGCGCCGGCCTCGGCGGCCTCACCTGCGCCCGAGTCCTCCAGCAACACGGCCGCTCCGTCACCGTCTTCGAACGCGAGGCCTCCGCCGACGCCCGCCCGCAGGGCGGCACCCTCGACATGCACGCCGACACCGGCCAGGCCGCCCTGGGCGCGGCGGGGCTCCTCGACCGATTCCACGCCCTCGCCCGCCCCGAAGGAGACGAGTGGCGCGTGCTCGACTTCGCCACCGCCGCCCTCCTGGCGCGGCAGGGGCCCTCCGCCGACGGTGGCCGGCCGGAGATCGACCGGGGCCAACTGCGCGGCCTGCTCCTGGACTCGCTCACCGAGGACACGGTGCGGTGGGACCGCGCCGTCAGCGGTGCCACCCCACTGGCCGGCGGCACCTGCAGGCTGCGCTTCGATGACGGCACCGCCGAGGACTTCGACCTGGTGGTCGGTGCCGACGGCGCCTGGTCACGCGTCCGCCCGGCCCTGTCGCACGCCGTACCCGGCTACACCGGTGTCACCTTCGTCGAGACCGGATTCGACCACTGCGACACCCGCCATCCCGACCTCGCGCGGCTGGTCGGCAACGGATCGATGCTGGCGAAGGGCGCCGGCAGGTCCTTGGTCGCCCAGCGCAACAGCAACGGCCACATCCGCGCCTACATCGCGCTCCGCGCGCCGCAGGACTGGCACGTGGCCGCCGGTATCGACCTCGGCGACCGGCGGGCCGTGCGGACGCACCTGCTGAGGATGTTCGACGGCTGGGACGAAAGTCTGCGCTACATCCTGCACAACAGCGACAACGGGTTCATCAACCGGTCCCTGTTCGTCCTGCCCGCCCCGCACACCTGGGAGCACGTTCCCGGCGTCACGCTGCTCGGCGACGCCGCGCACCTGATGCCGCCGGTCGGGCTGGGCGCCAATCTCGCCATGCTCGACGGCGCCGACCTCGCCCACGCCCTCGTGACCGAACCCAGCGTCGGCGACGCCGTCCGCGCCTACGAGAGCATCATGCTGCCGCGCTCGATCGAGGCCGCGACGGGGAGTGCGCGGGGACTCGACCACCTCGTTCCCGCGACGGTCTCCTGAGTCGACTCCACTGCCCCCGGCCCCGCGGGTCGCGCCCGCGCCGATCACGTGCACTCTCCGCAGCGGTCGCATCCGCCCCAGAGTGGCGTCGCCAGAGGGTCCGTCAGGTTTGCTGACTTCCTCCCCGCCCTAACTGATCGTTTCAGAATGAGTTGAGCTGTGCTCGACGATCTTGGGCGGCAGGCTGCCCGAGTGCGTGTTGATCTTGTTCCGGATGGCCTGTGGGAGCGGGTGGCTCCGCTGCTGCCGCCCGCTCCCGAGCGACGCCACCGCCATCCCGGGCGACTCCGAATCCCGGACCGGGCGGCCCTGGCCGGCATCATCTACGTGCTGCGGACCGGTGTCGCGTGGCGCGATGTCCCCGCGCAGACCGTGGGCTGCTCCGGAGTCACGGCCTGGCGTCGGCTGCGGGACTGGACCGAGGCCGGCGTCTGGCCTCGTCTGCATGCCGCGCTGCTGACCGAACTGCGCCGCGCGGACCTGCTGGACCTGGACGACTGCGCCGTGGACGGCTCGCACGTCCGGGCTCTCAAAGGGGGGATCATGTCGGCCCATCGCCCGTCGACCGTGCCCGCCCCGGCTCCAAGCGCCATGTGATCGTGGGCCGTTGTGGCACCCCGCTCGCCGTGACGCTCACCGGAGGCAATCGCCACGACGTCACCCAGCTGCTGCCCCTGCTGGATGCGATACCGCCGATTCGAGGACTGCGAGGACGCCCGCGGCGCAGGCCCCGGCGGCTGTTCGCCGACCGGGGCTACGACTTCGACAAGTACCGCCGCCTGCTGTGGAGGCGCGGCATCGAGCCGGTGATCGCCCGACGCGGCGTCGCCCACGGTTCCGGACTCGGCAAGGTGCGCTGGGTCGTAGAGCGCGCCTTCGCCTGGCTTCACCAGTTCAAGCGCCTCCGCACCCGCTACGAGCGACGCGCCGATCTCCACCAGGGACTACTCGACCTCGCCTGCAGCATCATCTGCCTCCGGCGCCTTCGAAAGTCATTCTGAAACGATCAGTTAGTGCTCTGACCGGGCCGTCGGCTCTGCCCGTGGCGAATCTGCGGCGGGCAGAGAAACCGCATCCGGGGGTCCTCCGGGGGTGAGAGTGGAGTCGACGGCATCTCCGCCTCGACGACCCGACATGGAGAACCAGATGACTCCACTCACCGCGCTCCCGCCCCACGCGGAGCAGGGCGACACCCCGCCCAGCCGCTTCGACGACCATCTCGCGGCGCAGCTGCTCGCCCAGCGGATCGTCCTCCTCGGCACGCAGGTCGACGACGTGTCGGCCAACCGGGTGTGCGCACAGCTGCTGCTGCTCTCCGCGGAGGACCCGCGTACCGACATCGGCCTGTACATCAACAGCCCCGGCGGGTCGGTCACCGCGGGTCTCGCCATCTACGACACCATGCGACTCATCCCGAACGACGTCTCGACGCTGGCGATGGGGTTCGCGGCCAGCATGGGTCAGTTCCTGCTCACGGTGGGGGCGCCCGGCAAGCGGTTCGCGCTGCCGAACGCGCGGATCATGATGCACCAGCCCTCGGCGGGTATCGGTGGCACCGCCGCGGACATCGAGATCCAGGCGGAGAACCTCCAGTTCACCAAGCGGGCCATCGAGCGGATCACCGCCGAGCACACCGGGCAGAGCGAGGAGACGATCGCGCGGGACGGCGACCGGGACCGCTGGTTCACGGCGGAGCAGGCCAGGGAGTACGGGATCGTGGATAGGGTGGTGGAGTCGGTCGCCGACATCCGCCCGGCCTCGTCGCGCCGACGGATGGGGTTGTGACATGGGGTCGTACACGGTTCCCTACGTCATCGAGCGGACCGCGCAGGGCGAGCGGTCCTACGACGTCTTCAGCCGGCTGCTGAACGAGCGGATCATCTTCCTCGGCACCGAGATCGACGACGGGGTCGCGAACGTGGTCATCGCGCAACTCCTGCACCTGGAGTCGGAGAACCCGGAGCGCGAGATCTCGATCTACCTCAACTCGCCCGGTGGATCGTTCACTTCGCTGATGGCGATCTACGACACGATGACGTTCGTGCAGGCGCCGATCTCCACGTTCTGCGTCGGTCAGGCGGCGTCGACGGCGGCGGTGCTGCTGGCCGGCGGAGATCCCGGGCGGCGGTTCGTGCTCCAGCACGCGCGGGTGCTGCTCGGGCAGCCGGCCAGTGGCGGCCGGCAGGGGACGGTCTCCGACCTCAGCCTCGCGGCCAAGGAGGTGGTCCGCATCCGCTCGCAGGTGGAGGAGGTCCTGTCCCGGCACACGCAGCACGACGTGGCGACGCTGCGCGCGGACATGGACCGGGAGAAGGTGCTCACCGCCGAGGAGGCCGTCGCCTACGGACTCGCCGACGAGGTGCTGAGCCGACGGCTCGCGCTCGTCTGATCGCACGCCGGGCCGATGGCCGAACCGGCGGCCGGCACCACGGGGGTGTGCCGGCCGCCGGTTCGGTCAGGCGGCGAGTTCGGTCAGGCGGCGAGTTCGGTCAGGCGGCGAGGCAGAGGCCGTCGTACTGCGTCGTGGGCGACGTGCGGCCGCGGCCCAGCCGGCTCCGGCCCACCTGGCTCTGGCCCACCTGGCTCCGGGCGTACCGGGCCAGCTCGTCCTGGGCGAGCGAGAGCAGGTCGGCGAGGCCGAGTCCGAGCGCCTTGGCGGCGGCCGCGAGCACCTCGGAGGAGGCCTCCTTGCGTCCGCGCTCCAGCTCCGACAGGTACGGCATCGAGATCCGGGCCGTCTCGGCGACGTCCTTCAACGTGCGCTCCTGGGCGAGGCGCTCGCGTCGCAGTGCATCGCCGATGAGGTCGCGCCACAGGGGTTCCCTCGGCGCGGGTGTCTCGGGGGCTCCGGACGGTTGCTGCGGGGCGCGGGTCGCCCCGGCGGAACCGGGCGGCGAGGTCTGCGGGCGCAGGGGGATGATGCGGGCTTCGTTCGGCGCATGAGTGCTCACCCCTTCAGCCTAGGGATCCGGGGGGTCAGGGGAAGGGAGTGGCGTTCCGCCCTGGGTGAAGCCGCGCGGGCGGCCCGTTACGCGCGCGGTGTCTGCTGGCTGTCGTAGTGCTCCTGGGCGGCGAGGAGTTCGTCTCCGTGCCGGCCGAACCACTGGATGAGTTCGGTCAGCGGCTCGGCCAGGCCGGCACCGAGTTCCGTCAGGCTGTAGGTCACCTGGGGCGGATTGGTGGGCGCGACATGGCGGCCGACGAGCCCGGCCCGGGCCAGTGCCTTGAGGTTCTGCGACAGCATCTTCTGACTGATGCCACCGACTCGTTGGTGCAGCTGCGCGAAGCGGTGCGGGCCGGCGATGAGGGCCGAGATGATCAGTGTCGCCCAGCGGCTCGTCGTCTGGTCCATGATCGGCCTGAGCGCGCACTTGTTGCCAGAGGTGTCGTGGGCCAGGAGTCGGGTGGCCGTCGCGACCTGCTGAGTATCCGTCACGGCATGAGCTTACAAAAAAGTAGGTACTTCCCAGTAGTAATGGACTTTCCTACGGTGACTTCCGCAAGCACCAACGTTCGAGGAGTCACTGTGAGCAGCAGTAACGCACGTACGGCGATCGTCACGGGCGCATCGAAGGGCCTGGGTGCGGGGATCGCCAAGGCGCTGGCCGGGACCGGCGCAGCCGTCGTGGTGAACTACCGGGAGGATGCGAAGGGCGCCGAGCGGGTCGTCGCGGGTATCACCGCCGAGGGTGGCCGGGCGATCGCGGTCCGGGCGGACGTGGCCCGCGGCGACGACGTGCGCCATCTGTTCGATCGGGCGCGCGAGGAGTACGGACCGGTCGACGTGCTCGTGAACAACGCGGCCGTCGCCGCCTTCGCGCCGCTGTCGGGCATCACCGAGGAGGAGTTCCAGCGCGAGATGACCACGAACCTGCTGGGCACGATCCTCACGACGCAGGCCCTGGCCGCGCAGGACGACATCGGCGCCGCGTCGGTCATCAACGTCTCGACGGCCGGCACGCTCACCCACCCGCCGTACGCTTCGCTCTACGTCGCCTCCAAGAGCGCCGTCAACGCGTTCACCATCGTCGCGGCCAAGGAGCTGGGCCCGCGCGGCATCCGGGTCAACGCGATCATGCCCGGACCGTCGGACACTGAGGGCACCAGGGCCATGGGATTCCCCGGCTCGGCCCAGGAGGCGCAGGCGATCGCCGACACCCCACTGGGCCGAACGGGCACCCCGGACGACTACGGCCCACTGGTGACCTTCCTGGCTTCCGACGACGCGCGCTGGATCACTGGGGACGTCATCCTCGTTTCCGGAGGCATGCGCTGACGCCACGTCCGTTCGGTTACGGGCTCCGCCGCCTGCCTGCGGCCTGATCGGTGATCGCCCGCAGGAGGTGGGTGGTGCGGTCGCCGTGGCGTGGCTCGCGCGGCTGAGGGGCGGCCCCGCTGTGCCCTAGCCGGGGAAGAGTCGGCGGAGGTGGTATTGCAGGACGGTGGTCGCCTCCTCGGCCGAGCGCTGGCCGAGGAGGACGCTCAGGCCGAGGCCGGCGGAGACGGCGAGCAGGACGACGGCCTCCTGTCGGGCGTCCAGGTGGGGATCGGCGGTTCCGGCCCGTTGGGCGGCGGCCAGGTGGGCGGTCAGGAAGTTCTCCATCTCGTTGGGGGCGGCGAGGAAGGGCTGTCCGGCGAGGGCGGGGTCGGTGACGGAGAGCACCGCGTACTCGGTGTAGATGAGGTGGAAGGCGCGGCTCTCCTCGTCGGTGGGGACGGCTTCCAGCAGTACCGCCTCGATGATGCCGAGCGGGTCGGTGGTGGTGCCGGTCGCGCGGACGCGTTGCCGGACCCGTTCGCCCATGCGGGCTGCCAGGCGGGTCATGGCGGCGAGGAGCAGCTGTTCCTTGGTGTCGAAGTAGTACTGCACGAGCCGCACGGAGACGCCGGCCTCGATGGCGACGGAGCGCATGGTGACGGAGTGGAGGCCGCTGCTCGCCGCCGAGCGGAGCAGGGCGTCGATGATGTGGGCCCGCCGCTCCTCGTGATCCACCAGCTTCGGCATCGGGTTCCTTCCGGATGTTTTTGTGGTACAACCATACCATCAACCGGGGAGGGATCATGACCAGGACCAGCGTCGGACACTTCGTCAGCGAGTCGGCTCGTGCGAAGTTCCTTGAGGCGTACGACCGCGCGATGGAGCTGTGGCCGAGCCCGCGTCGGGAGCTCGACGTCGAGACGAGCTACGGCACTGTCCACGTCCACCACTACGGGCCGAGCGAGGGCGAGCCGGTCGTGCTGCTGCACGGCCATGCCGGGCATCCGTCCAACTGGTACCCGCAGATCGCGGCCCTGGGCGAGCACCACCCGGTGTACGCGATCGACACCCTCGACGACCCCGGCCGCAGCGTCCAGCGCGCCGTCGCGGCCGGGCCGGAGGGGAACGCGGCCTGGCTGGGGGAGGTGCTCGCCGGGCTCGGACTGGAGCGGGTGCACCTGATCGGAGTCTCGTACGGCGGCTGGCTGGCCCTCAACCAGGCCATCCACGCACCCGACCGCCTCGCCTCGGTCGCGCCGCTGGACCCCGGGGGGATCGAGAAGGTCCCCGCGCGGTTCTACTTCAGCATGGTCGCCGGCCTGTTCGGGATGCTCGCCCCACGGTCGCTGCGTCCGGCCGTCGGGCGGCTGCTCGCCAACCCAGCGCTCAGTGCGCCCCGCGAGATGATCGCGCCGCTGATGCTCGGCATGCGCAGCTACAAGCCGAGCGGCCGTCCGGCGGCACGGCCTTTCACGGATGAGGAGCTGGGGTCCATCCGGCTGCCCGTGCTGGTGCTGGTGGGCAAGCGCAGCGCCCTGCTGCGGCCGCGCCGGGTGGTGGAGCGGGCCGCGGGGCTGATCCCGGGTGTGCGGGCCGAGATCGTGGAACGGGCCGGGCACGGGCTGAACCTGGAGCAGCCCGAGCTGGTCAACGAGCGGCTGCTGAGTTTCATCGGCTCGGTCGGACGGGAGGCGCGGGCCGCGTAGGTCGGCTGCTCAAGCACTGCGTCCCGCCCCCGGCGTCTTCGGGGGCGGGGCTCGGCTTTCCGCCAACCGTCGGCGAGGTGTAACTTCTCCGCCACCCGGCTACCCACTGGTAGCCATCTCGCTGCCGGACAGTCGCCGGCGTCGGATTTGTCCATACTTCTCGGAGCTTCCACGTGTCACCTGTCACCCGTCGTACCTTCCTCGGCTCGGCCGCCGCCCTCGGCGCGGCCATCGGGCTGGACACGGCCCTGCCCGGCGCGGTGCCGAACGCGTCCGCCGCGACGACGGGGACGATCCGCGACGTCAAGCACGTCGTGGTGCTCATGCAGGAGAACCGCAGCTTCGACCACTACTTCGGCACGCTCAAGGGCGTGCGCGGATTCGGCGACCGCACCGCCATCCAGATCGCGGGCGGCAACAGCGTGTTCAACCAGCCGAACGGCAGCGGGCGGCAGTACCCGTGGCAGCTCAGCAAGACCAACACCTGGTGGTGGGGCGTCAGCGCCGAGCAGCTGGCGCAGTGCGACGGATCACTCGACCACTCGTGGAACACCCAGCACCACGCGTGGAACAACGGGAACATGGACTCCTGGATCGCCGCCAAGTGGTCGGACAGAACCATGGGGTTCATGGCCCGCGAGGACATACCGTTCCACTACGCGCTGGCCGACGCCTACACCATCTGCGACGCCTACCACTGCTCGATCCTCTCCGCCACCGGCCCCAACCGCACCTACCTGTGGTCCGGCACGATCGACCCGGGTGCCACTGCGGGTGGTCCGGCCTACGACGGCGGCTCCGAGTCGGGCCTGCACTGGCAGACCTACGCCGAGGCCCTGCAGAACGCGGGCGTCAGCTGGAAGGTCTACCAGAACGCCAACGACAACTTCGGCGACAACGCCCTCGCCTACTTCAACCAGTTCACCAGCGCACCGAGTTCGAGCCCGCTCGCCCAGCACGGCATGGGCTCGGTGCCCAGCACCGGCTCGACCCCGGACGACATCGCCGCCGCGATCAAGGCCGACGCGCTCGCGGGCACCCTGCCCCAGGTCTCCTGGGTGGTGGCCAACCAGCTGTTCTCCGAGCACCCGGACGGCCCGCCGGAGAACGGCGCGCACTTCGTCAACCTGGTGCTGCAGGCCCTGGCCGCCGACCCGGAGGTCTTCAACTCCACCGCCCTGTTCCTCAACTACGACGAGAACGACGGCTTCTTCGACCACGTGCCCCCGCCCGTGGCGCCGGCCGGCACCGCCGGCGAGTTCTACAACGGAACCAACATCGGCCTCGGCTTCCGCGTCCCGATGATCATCGCCTCGCCGTGGACCCGCGGCGGCTTCGTCGACTCCCGGGTCTACGACCACACCAGCGTCATCCGCTTCCTGGAGACCTGGACCGCCGCCCTCGGCACCCCCGCCGTCTGCCCCAACATCAGCGACTGGCGCCGCCAGGTCTGCGGCGACCTCACCGGCGCCTTCGACTTCGTCAACCCCGTCTACGGCGTGCCCGCGCTGCCCGACACCAGCGCCACCCTCAGCCAGGCCACCGCCAACGTGCAGATCAACCCCAGCCCGGGCACCAACTCCATGCCCACCCAGGAACCCGGCACCAAGCCCGCCCGCGCGCTGCCCTACCAGCCCAACGCCTGGGTCGACCGGATCGAGTACGGCGCCGACAACCAGATCCTGCTCTGGATCGACATGGCCAACCAGGGCCCGCAGGCCACCGCCTGGGCGCACTACTCGGTCTACGCCAACGCCTACCGCGGCGGCGGCCCCTGGCAGTACACCGTCGCCCCGTACGACGCCACGACCGGCACCGACGGCAGCGCCCGCGACTCCTTCAACATCGGCGCCAACTTCGGCAACGGGCAGTACGACCTCACCGTGTACGGCCCCAACCGCACCCTGCGCCGCTTCGCCGGCAACGCGACCACCGCCGGCAAGACCGCGGAGGCCACCACCTCCTACGCGCCGGCACCGGACACCGGCAAGCCGGCGCTCTGGTTCACCATGACCAACACCGGCACCAGCACCGTCACCTTCACCATCACCGCCACCAACTACCGCACCGGTACGTGGACCTACCAGGTCGCCCCCGGCGCCACCGTCAAGGACTTCTTCAACGCCGTCACCGTCGCGCAGGGCTGGTACGACTTCACCGTCACCGTCAGCAGCGACCCCGCCTGGAGCCGCCGTGCCACCGGCCACATCGAAACCGGCGCCGCCGGCATCACCGGCTGACCGGCACCCACCGGCGGCCGTGACGAGGCCCCCAGCCACCGGGCCGGGGGCCTCGTCGCCGTGTTCTGCGCTCTGGTGTGCGGTCGGCTCGGCCCGGGCCTGGGCTTGCGGGCCCGCCGCGCCGGCCGCTTCCGGCCGGTCAGGCGGCCGCGGGGCACTCGGTGGCCGCGCGCGCCTCGTCGTAGCGCCGCAGCACCAGCCGGGCGACCGCCGGGTGGGCCGCCAGTGGGGCGCTGGTCCAGGTGGCCGTGGTGGTGGCCGCGCGGCGGGCGAAGAAGCCGGGGGAGAGGAGGTAGCCGGCGAGGGCGACCCGGCGGTGGCCGGCGGTCTGGAGGGCGGTGACGGCCTGGTGGGGCGTGGGGGCGGCGGCCGAGAGGTGGGCCGGGGTGACGAGGCGGCCCAGGCGGGCGGCCAGCAGCCGGGCCATCCGGGCGGTGTCGGCGACGGCCGTCGGCTCCGAGGAGCCGGCGCCGGCCAGCACCACGGGCGCGTCGGCCGGGGCGCCGGCCTCGGTGAGGCGGTCGGCGAGGGCCTCGGCGAGCAGCGGATGGGGGCCGAGGACGGAGGCGAGGTGGGAGTGGGGGAGATCGGCGGCGGCGAGGGCCTCGGGCAGGTCGACCCGTACGTGGTAGCCGGTGCCGAGCAGCAGCGGCACCAGGATCGGCCGCGCGCCCCCGAATCGGGTGAGCGCCTCGGCGAGCGATGGCCGGGCGAGGTCCAGGAAGCAGCAGCGGACGGTCAGTTCGGGGCGCAGGGAGCGAACAAGCCGAAGCAGCGCGCGCGTTGCGGTGGATGCGGCCGCGTCGCGGCTGCCGTGGGCGACGGCGAGCAGCACCGGCGCCGTCACCCCGCCGCCAGCCGGTAGCCGCGCTTGGGAACGGTGCGGATCAGTGTGGCGTGCGGCCCCAGGGCCGCCCGCAGCCGTCCGACCGCGGCCTCCACCGCGTGCTCGTCGGCCGCCGCGTCCGGCCAGGCGGCGCGCAGCAGGTCGGCGCGACTGAGCACCCGGCCGGGCCGTTCGGCGAGCGCCCGCAGTACGGCCGCGCCGCGCGGGCTGAGCCAGTGGCTCTCGCCGTCGACCAGGGCGGCGTTCCCCTGCAGCGTCAACACCTGCCCGGAGAGCGCGATTTCACGTCGGGTCCGGCCCGGCAGGGTGTCCGCGAGCAGCCGGACCAGCGAGCCGAGGCGGCCGCGCTCGGGGTGGACGGCGGGCAGGCCGAGCTCGGTGAGCGGGCGGGCGCACAGGGTGCCGACGCAGACCGGCAGGACGTCCTCGCGCAGGGCGTCGATCAGCGCCGCGTACAGGCCTTCGGCCTCCGCCGCGGCGAGCAGGGCGGTGATCGCTGGCGCGCTGGTGAAGGTGAGGGCGTGCACCTGGCGGCGGACGGTCTGGTCGAGCAGCTTGCGCACCGCGCTCGGGTCCTCCGGGGGCGCCCAGCGGTAGACCGGTACGGAGATCACCTCGGCGCCGCGCTCGCGCAGCGCCGCCGCGAAGGCGTCCAGCCGGACCCCGTGCTCCTGGACGGCGATCCGGCGCCCGGCCAGCGGGCGGGCGAGCAGCCAGGTGAGCAGTTCGTCGGTGGCCTCGGTGCCCGGCGAGTAGCCCTCGTCCAGTCCGCTGGCCCGCACCGCGCCGGTGGCCTTGGGGCCGCGGCTGAGCACCACCGCGCCCCGGCAGGCCTCGGCGAGCGCGGCGCCCCGGCCCCAGCCCTCGGCCGCGCTCATCCAGCCGCGCCAGCCGACGCCGGTGGTGGCCACCACGTAGTCGAGTGGGGCGGCCAGGCAGCGGTCGGTGGCCTCGCGCAGTGCGAGGTCGTCGGGGAGCGGCAGGATGCGCAGCACCGGGGCCTCGACCACCTGCGCGCCGCGCCGGGTGAGCAGGGCGGTGAGCTCCTCGCGGCGGCGCGCGGCGGTGACGCCGACGGTGAAGCCGGTGAGCGGTCCTGGCGGAGTGGGGGTTGCTGCCATGCCCGCCAGCGTGCGCTGCGCGTGTTACGGGGGCATTGCCCGGCCGTCACCCGCCGGTAAGCGAAAGTGCCGCTCCGGTTACGGCAGATGTCGGGCCGTGCACCCTGGCGGCCGGATGCCGTGAGCGAGGCGTACCGCGCCCGCAACATTGACGACCCGATCGCGAAACAGCGGGCGGTCACCTTTCTCGGCATGACGTTGACCAGCCCCGCCGTCCTCGCCACGGCCACCGACACGCACTGCCCGTACTGCTCGCTGCAGTGCGGCATGCGGCTGTCGCCGGCCGCGCGTTCGGGCCGACCGGGCGCGGACCAGCCGGTCGAGGTGCTGGAGCGCCCGGACTTCCCGGTGAACCGGGGCGCGCTGTGCGGCAAGGGCCGCTCGGCGCCCGCGTTGCTGGACCGGGACGTCCGGCTGACCGGCCCGCTGCTGCGCGACCGGCCCGGCGCCCCGCTGCGTTCGGCGAGCTGGCCGGAGGCCCTGGACCGGGTGGCCGCCGGGCTGGTCCGGACCCGGGCCGAGCACGGGCCGGACGCGGTGGGCGTGTTCGGCGGCGGCGGGCTCACCAACGAGAAGGCGTACCTGCTGGGCAAGTTCGCCCGGGTGGTGCTGGGTACCGCCAACATCGACTACAACGGCCGGTTCTGCATGTCCTCGGCCGCCGCCGCGCACCGCCGGGCCTTCGGCCTGGACCGCGGACTGCCGTTCCCCCTCGCGGACATCCCGTACACCGGGTGCCTGATCCTGGTCGGCGGCAACCCGGCCGAGACGATGCCGCCCGCCGTCCGCTACTTCCGCGAACTGCGGGAGAACGGCGGCACGTTGATCGTGGTCGACCCGCGCCGCACCCGCACCGCCGAGCTGGCCGACCTGCACCTGCAGCCCCGCCCCGGCGGGGACCTGGCGCTTGCCCTCGGCCTGCTCCACCTGGTGATCGCGGACGGCCTGGTGGACCGCGAGTTCGTCGATCGAAGGACGTCGGGCTTCGAGCGGGCCCGCGAGTCGGCGATGGCCCACTGGCCCGACCGGGTGGAGCGGATCACCGGCGTGCCCGCCCACCAACTCCGTGAGGCCGCCCGGCTGTTCGGCCGGGCCGACACCGGCATGGTGCTCACCGCGCGCGGCCCGGAGCAGCAGAGCAAGGGCACCGACACCGTCGGCGCCTGGATCAACCTGTGCCTGGCCACCGGCAAGGCCGGCCGCCCGTACAGCGGTTACGGCTGCCTGACCGGCCAGGGCAACGGCCAGGGCGGGCGCGAGCACGGCCAGAAGGCCGATCAGCTGCCCGGCTACCGCTCGATCGAGGACCCGGCGGCGCGGCAGCACGTCGCGGCGGTCTGGGGAGTCGACCCGGCCGAGCTGCCCGGCCCCGGCAAGTCCGCGTACGAGCTGCTGGACACCCTCGGCCGACCGGGCGGCGTCCGGACGCTGCTGCTGGCCGGCTCCAACCCGGCGGTCTCCGCGCCGAACGCCGGGCACGTCACCGAACGGCTGCGCGCACTGGACCTGCTGGTGGTCGCCGACGTGGTCCTCTCCGAGACGGCCAGGCTCGCCGACGTCGTGCTGCCGGTCACCCAGTGGGCCGAGGAGGACGGCACCACCACCAACCTGGAGGGCCGGGTGATCCTGCGTCGCCGTGCCTTCGACCCGCCCGAGGGGGTGCGCAGCGAGCTGTGGCTGCTGCGCGAGCTGGCCGCCCGGCTGGGCGTTGCGGACGGCTTCCCGGCCGAGGCCGAGCAGGCCTTCGCCGAGCTGCGCCGCGCCTCGGCCGGCGGCGACGCCGACTACGCGGGCATCAGCTACCAGCGGATCGCCGCCGAGGACGGGGTGTTCTGGCCCTGCCCGACGCCGGACCACCCGGGCACCCCGCGACTGTTCCTGGACCGCTTCGCCACCCCGGACGGCCGGGCCCGCTTCGCCGAGGTCACCCACCGCCCGGCCGGCGAGGAGCCGGACGAGGAGTACCCGCTGTTCCTGACCACCGGCCGGGTGCTCTCCCAGTACCAGAGCGGCGCCCAGACCCGCCGGGTCGCCGAGCTCAACGCCGCCGCCCCCGGCCCGTTCGTCGAGCTGCACCCGCGGCTGGCCGAGCGGCTCGGGATCACGGACGGCGAGCCGGTCGCGGTCACCAGTCGGCGCGGCCGGGCCGTCGCCCCGGCGCGGATCACCGACGCCATCCGGCCGGACACCGTCTTCATGCCCTTCCACTGGGCGGGCGCCGGCCGGGCCAACAGCCTCACCAACCCGGCGCTCGACCCGGTTTCCCGGATGCCGGAGTTCAAGCTCTGCGCCGTCCGGGTGGAGCGCGCCCAGCAGGAGGTGACGTCATGACCCCCAGAATCGCCGTGGTCGGCGGCGGCATGGCGGCCGCCCGCTTCGCCGAGCGCTACGGCGCCCTCGGCGGGGCCGGCGCGGTCACCGTGTACGGAGCCGAGCCGCGCGCCCCGTACAACCGGGTGCTGCTCGCCGAGGTGCTGACCGGGCGCTACGACGCCGAGTCGATCGCCCTGCCGCTCGGCGGGGCGTCGGCCCGGCCCGGCTGCGAGGTCATCGCCCTCGATCTGAACGCCCGCACCCTGGGGCTGGCCGACGGCACCGTGGAGCGCTGGGACGAACTGGTGCTGGCCACCGGCGCCAACCCGGTGCTCCCGCCGGTCCGCGGGCTGCGCCGCACCGACGGATACGGCCTGGTCGAGGGCGTGCACACGCTGCGCACCCTGGAGGACTGCGCCCGGCTGGCCGAGGAGGCCGTCGGCGCCAAACGGGCGGTGGTGATCGGCGGCGGGGTGCTCGGGGTGAGCGCCGCCCGGGCGCTGGCCGCGCTCGGCGTGCGCACCGAAATCGTCCACCAGGCACCATATCTGATAGAGCGTCAACTCGATCCGGAGGCCGCCGCCGTACTGCGCGAGCGGTTGCAGGTGCTCGGCGTCGACTGCTACACCGGCAACCGCGCCCGGGCCGTGCACGGGGGCGAGCGGGTCGGCGCCGTGGAGCTGGCCAGCGGCTACCGACTGGACTGCGACCTGGTGGTCCTTGCCTGCGGCACCCGCCCGCGCACCGCGCTGGCCCACGCCGCCGGACTGCCGGTCAACACCGGGATCCTGGTGGACGACCGACTGGCCGCCGCCCCGCACGTGTCCGCGATCGGCGACTGCGCCGAGCACCGCGGCACCGTCCACGGCCTGGCCGGCCCCGCCTGGGAACAGGCTGACGTGCTCGCCCGCCGGCTCTCCGGCGCCGAGCCCGAGGCCCGCTACCCCGGGACCAGCCCACGCGCCCGGCTCAGCACCGGCGACCTGGAGTACGCGGCCTTCGGCACCGTGGACGAGACCCTCGACCCCGGCCTCGACGTGCTGCGGCTCACCGACGCCACCCGCGGCAGCTACAAGAAGCTCGTCCTGCGCGGCGACCGGCTGGTCGGCGCCATCCTGCTCGGCGACCTGGCCACCGTGGACGCGCTGGCCGGCGCCTTCGCCGACGGCGGCGCGCTCGCCGGCCACCCCCTGCACCTGCTCACCCGAGGAACCGCAATGACTGGAGTAGCGCGATGACCCTTGACGACCGCACTGTCCGGGACCTCGTCCTGGTCGGCCACGGCATGGTCGGCCAGCGCTTCCTGGAGGCCTGGACCGAGCAGCCGGCCGCGCGCGGCTGGCGGGTCACCGTGCTCGCCGAGGAGCCCCGGCCCGCCTACGACCGGGTCCACCTCAGCTCGCTCTTCGACGGTGGCACCGTCGAGGACCTCGCGCTCTGCCCCACCGGCTTCCTCGCCGAGCACGGCATCGACCTGCGCCTGGGCGACCCGGCCACCGCGATCGACCGGGCCGGGCGGACCGTCACCACCCGGTCCGGTGTCGAAGTCCGCTACGACGTCCTGGTGCTGGCCACCGGCTCGGTGCCCTTCGTGCCGCCCGTGCCCGGCACGGACGCCCCCGGCTGCCACGTGTACCGCACCATCGAGGACGTCGACGCCATCCGCGCCGAGGCCGCCACCGCCGGGACCGGCGTGGTGGTCGGCGGCGGACTGCTCGGCCTGGAGGCGGCGGGCGCCTTGCGGGCCGGGGGCCTGGCCACCCACGTGGTGGAGTTCGCGCCCCGGCTGATGGCCGTCCAGGTCGACGACGGCGGCGGCGCCGCGCTGCGCCGCAAGATCGAGGACCTGGGCGTCACCGTGCACACCAGCGCCGGCGCCAGCGGCGTGCTCACCGGCCCGGACGGCCGGGTCCGCGGCCTCGCCCTGTCCGACGGGCGGGAACTGCCCGCCGACCTGGTGGTCTTCTCCGCCGGGGTGCGCGCCCGCGACCAGCTCGCCCGGGACTGCGGACTGCCGGTCGGCCAGCGCGGCGGCGTGGTGGTCGACGACCGGTGCCGCACCGAGGACCCGGCGATCCTCGCCATCGGCGAGTGCGCCCAGGCCGTCGACGGCCGGGTCTACGGCCTGGTCGCCCCCGGCTACCTGATGGCCGAGACGGCCGCCCGGACCATCGCGGAGCAGGAGGGCGAGGGTTTCACCGGCGCCGACCTGTCCACCAAGCTCAAGCTGCTCGGCGTGGACGTCGCCAGCTTCGGCGACCCGCACGGCAGTGCCGAGGGCGCGCTCGACGTGCTCTACAGCGACAGCCGCAGCGGCGTCTACCGCAAGCTGGTGATCGGCTCCGACGGTGCGCTGCTCGGCGGCGTCCTGGTCGGTGACACCGAGGGCTACGGCGTCCTGCGCCCGCTCGCCGTGGCCGGCAAGCCGCTCACCGTCGCTCCCGAACAGCTCGTTCTCCCCGCCGGGTTCGCGGGGGCCGCCGGACCGGTCGCGCTGCCCGACGACGCGGTGCTCTGCTCCTGCCACAATGTCACCCAGGGCGCCGTCCGGGCCGCGGTCCGCGACCAGGGTGCCGACAGCGTCGCCGCCGTCAAGAAGTGCACCCGGGCGGGCACCGGCTGCGGCAGCTGCCTCAAGCAGCTCGGCACCGTCGTCACCGAGGAGCTGGAGGCGGCCGGGGTCTCCACCGGCAAGGGCCTGTGCGAGCACTTCGCCCACACCCGGGCCGAGTTGTACGAGATCGTCCGGGTCACCGGGCCGGCGAGCTTCTCCGAGCTGCTCGCCGAGCACGGCAGCGGCGAGGGCTGCGAGATCTGCAAGCCGACCGTCGCCTCCATCCTGGCCAGCCTCGGCAACGGCCACATCCTGGACGGCGAGCAGGGCGCCCTGCAGGACTCCAACGACCACTTCCTCGCCAACCTCCAGCGCAACGGCTCCTACTCGGTCGTCCCCCGGGTGCCCGGCGGCGAGATCACCCCCGAGGGCCTGATCGTGATCGGCGAGATCGCCCGCGACCACGGCCTCTACACCAAGATCACCGGCGGTCAGCGGATCGACATGTTCGGCGCCACCGTCGACCAACTCCCGTTCATCTGGCGCAAGTTGGTCGACGCCGGGTTCGAGTCCGGACACGCCTACGGCAAGTCGCTGCGCACCGTGAAGTCCTGCGTCGGCGAGACCTGGTGCCGCTACGGCGTCCAGGACTCCACCACCCTCGCCATCGAACTGGAGCTGCGCTACCGGGGGTTGCGCTCCCCGCACAAGCTCAAGGCCGCCGTCTCCGGCTGCGCCCGCGAGTGCGCGGAGGCGCAGAGCAAGGACTTCGGCATCATCGCCACCGCGGCCGGCTGGAACCTCTACGTCGGCGGCAACGGCGGCATGACCCCCCGGCACGCCGACCTGCTCGCCGCCGACCTCGACCGCGAGACCCTCATCCGCACCATCGACCGCTACCTGATGTTCTACATCCGCACCGCCGACCGGCTGGAGCGCACCTCGGTCTGGCTGGAGCGGCTGGAGGGCGGCCTCGACCACCTGCGGGCCGTGGTCCTCGACGACTCGCTCGGCATCGCCGCCGAGCTGGACGAACTGATGGCCCGTCACATCGGCGGCTACCGGGACGAATGGGCCGAGACACTGGCCGACCCCGAGCGGCTGCGGCGCTTCTCCTCCTTCGTCAACGCCCCCGGAACCCCCGACCCGGCCGTGACCTTCGTCCCCGAACGCGGCCAGATCCGCCCCGCCCGCCCCGGCGAGGCCAGCCACACCCTCAACGCCCCGGTGCTGGTCGCCGGGGCCCGACTGGAGGTGCTCACCCCGTGACCGTACAGATCCACGACGGCACCCGCTGGCAGACCGTCTGCTCCCTCGCCGACCTCCAACCCGGCCGCGGCGTCGCGGTGTTGCTCCCCGACGCCGGACAGGTCGCCCTCTTCCGCGACCGCGCCGGGGAGCTGTACGCCGTCGACAACCTCGACCCGTTCAGCGGGGCCCCCGTCCTCTCCCGCGGCCTGATCGGCAGCCGCGGCGAGCGGCCGACCCTGATCTCGCCGATGTACAAGCAGGTCTACGACCTCACCGACGGGCGATGCCTGGACGAGGACACCGCCCCCGACGGCACCCCCGCCGTGCTGCGGCGCTGGCCGGTCAGGGCTTTCGACGGGGAGGCGGCGGCATGACGACCGTCCTCGACGCGAGAACGCCCGCCGCACTCAGCGGCTGGGACCCGGAGAACGAGGAGTTCTGGGCGCGCGGCGGGGCCCGGATCGCCCGGCGCAACCTGGTCTTCTCCGTGCTCTCCGAGCACATCGGCTTCTCGGTGTGGAGCCTCTGGTCGGTACTGGTGCTCTTCCTCGGGCCCCAGTACCACATCGACACGGCGGGGAAGTTCACCCTCACCGCCCTGCCCACCGCGCTCGGCGCGCTGCTGCGGCTGCCGTACACCTTCGCCGTCGCCCGGTTCGGCGGGCGCAACTGGACGGTGATCAGCGCGCTGCTGCTGCTGGTGCCGACCGTGCTGGCGGCCGTGGTGCTGGAGCCCGGCGTTTCGTACGGGACGCTGCTCGCGGTGGCCTGCGTGGCCGGGGTCGGCGGCGGCAACTTCGCCTCCTCGATGGCCAACATCAACGCCTTCTACCCGCACCGGCTCAAGGGCTGGGCGCTCGGCGTCAACGCGGGCGGCGGCAACCTCGGCGTCCCGGCCGTCCAGCTGCTCGGGCTGCTGGTGCTGGCCACCGCCGGCGCCGCCCACCCCCGGCTGCTGCCGCTGGTCTACCTGCCGCTGATCGTGCTGGCGGCGGCCGGGGCCTGGTGGAAGATGGACAACCTGCCGGCCACAGCGGCGAGTTCGGGGGAGGGGCGGGCGCTGCGCGAGGTCGCCCGTGACCCGTACGGCTGGGCGGTCTCCACGCTGTACATCGGCACCTTCGGCTCCTTCATCGGGTTCGGCTTCGCGTTCGGGCAGGTGCTGCAGGTGCAGTTCCACGAGCGCTTCGACACCCCGGTCAAGGCCGCCGCGCTCACCTTCCTGGGGCCGCTGCTGGGCTCGCTGCTGCGGCCGGTCGGCGGGCGGCTCGCCGACCGGTACGGGGGTGCCCGGGTCACGCTGGCGACCTTCGTCGCCATGGGAGCCGGGACGGCGGTCGTGCTGGCGGCCTCCCGGGCGGGCTCGCTGCCGCTGTTCCTGACCGGGTTCATCGCGCTGTTCGTGCTCAGCGGGATAGGCAACGGTTCGACGTACAAGATGATCCCCGCCCACTTCCAGTCGATCGCCCGGAAGAGTGTCGCGGCGGGGGCCGACCCGGAGGCCGCCGAGGCCGGCTCCCGGCGGCGGGCCGGGGCGCTGATCGGGCTCGCCGGGGCGATCGGGGCCTTCGGCGGGGTGCTGGTCAACCTGGCCTTCCGGCAGTCCTTCCAGGCCAGCCACAACGGGGACACCGCGTACCTGGGGTTCCTGGCGGCATACGTGTTCTGCTCGGTGCTCACCTGGGCGGTCTGGCTCCGGCGGCGGTGAGGGGACACCCGATCGGCCGTGTTGACGCCGGGTCGTTCGTACGGCGATCGGACGACTCGGCGCGCGGGTGCCCGGGGCGGCGGCTAGCGTCGGCCGCGACACGCCCCAAACCCCCGGAGGTTGCAGTGCAGCGCTGGATCATCGTGACGGCCCTCACCACCGCCCTCGTCGGCCTGGCCCCGGCTGCCCAGGCCGCCCCGGCCGCTGACCCGGACCCGGTCACCACAGTGGTCACCCTTGGAGACGCCCGGATCGATCCGAAGGTCCCCGGCCGGGTCCGGGTGGACGTCAGCTACGTCTGCTCGGTGGCCGACGACGCCCGCTCGCTCACCGTCTCGGTCGAGCAGAAGGACCCGCAGGACTCCGCCTCGATCGCCTTCGGCTCCAGTCGGACGGCCGAGGCCGACATCGTCTGCGACGGCACGCAGCAGCAGCGGCAGCTGACCGTCCAGTCCAAGACCGTCAACTGGATCCCGGGTGCGGAGGCCGTGGTCATCGCCACCGTCTCCAACATCGGCGCCACCCCGTCGGCGGCGGCCGACTCCCGCCGGGTGGAGCTCGTCACCGAGTGACGGTCCGTCCGGGCCGTCGCCCCGCTCAGGGGCCTGTCCTCGGACTCCAGGCCGCGCCGCCCCGATCTCCGGGGCGGCGCTCGCCGTTTCGGCCCGCCGCCCCTCCTGCGGGCCGTCGGCGTGGCGATCCTTCCGGGCCGCTCCGGGTGAGGTGGCCCTTCCTTCTTCTCGATCCCACAGGTGAGCAGGGCTGCTCTACCTTGGTCGCTTGTTCTACAGTGCTGTAGAACTAATGGCCCACGGGTGACGAGCGAACGGGGGGCACACCATGGACAGGCCGCTTCGACTGCCGCAGCAGGACCGGGCCGACTTCGAGACGGAGCTCGGCAGGGCACTGGCGACGCCGCAGGTGCGGGCCGCGCTGCGGGACGGCGGGGAGGACGCGCGGGGTGTGGAGCGGTTGCGGCGGACGGCCCGGGAGAACGCCGAGTACGTGCTGGCCGCGGCGGCGCCGGAGTACGAGCGCTACGCGGCGCTGCGGGCGGACGCCGACTCGGTGGCGCGGCTGCCGGTGGACGCGCCGGCCCGGGAGCGGGTCTCCGGGTGGTGGGGGGTGCTCGGGGTGATCGTGCCGATCACCGCCGCGGCGGCCGCCGCGGCGCTCCTGCTGCTCGGTTACCTGCTCGGGCTGGCCGAGGACATGGAGGTGCTGGGCAAGGCGGTGGTGACCGCCGGCTGGGTGGCCGCCGCAGTGGCGGCGGTGTGCCTGCTGGTCGGCGGGCTGGGACTGCTGGGGGCGGCGGCCCGGGCAGAGAGGCCGGTGGAGACCGAAGCGGCGCAGGGGTTGGGGGAGTTGGTGGAGGCGCGGGCCGCCTGGCGATCGGCGCTGGCGGAGCGCGGGTTGGTGCCGTACCTGGTGGCGCAGGCGAACGCGGGCCCACGCGTCTGACGGGGTGCTTGGTCGAGTTCCTGGGCGGGCCCCTGGCGGTGCGTCCGACAGTGCTCCCGGCCGCGGGAGTTCCAAGGCGAGGTCGATTCGGGTAAGGGGAAGTTAAAATCGGCGCCGGGTCGCCGAGTTGGCGATCCGGTGTCGGCGGCGCCGGTTCGGGGGCCATCGGGCCAGGTGGGGTGGGCGCGACGGCGCGCCGAGGTGTGACCGGGGTGTGCGGCCGCGGGTGGGTGGCGCCGCTCCGCGTCGCGCGCGGGGCCTTGTGCACGATGTTCAGTGAAATATCATATGGCGCATTGCATAGCGGTCCGGGCGGGATCCGGTTCCCCATCCCCTGCCGCAATCGTGCTGACGATCTGTCGACTCCGCACGCGCACCGCGAACGCGCACCCTCCCCCCCACGTCACGAGAGACGGAACCCGACCCGTGATCAGATTCCGATCCCGCCTGTTCCAACGCGGCCGACGCACCGCCTTGGTGGCGCTCGCGGCCGCCCTGGCCGGCGCCGGGCTGAGCAGCCCGCTGACCGCCATGGCCGAGCCCCACAAGGCGGAGACCGCCACCGTGGTGGCCCAGCCGGGCACCCCGAAGACGGCCGCCGTCCCGCAGAAGTCCGGTCCGCGTCGGGCCAGGGCCGCCAGGACCGGCCCGGTCGCCACCGCCGACAAGAAGGCTCCCCAGCTGGTGGACGGTGCCGACCCGGGCACCGGCAAGAACGGCGACGGCTCCGTCGCGAACCAGTACGACCTCCAGGTCACCTACAAGGGTGGCCAGGAGTCGACCGGAGTGGTGATCGGCGCCCCCAAGGTCTACCTGGTGCTCTGGGGCTCTCAGTGGGGCACGCCCTCGACCAACTCGACCGGCGACGTCGTGACGACCGGTGACCCGGATCAGGCCGCCCCGTACCAGCAGGACTTCTTCAAGGGCCTCGGCAGCGCCGGCGACGGCTGGAGTGCCGTCCTGACCCAGTACTGCGAGGGCATCGCCGCCGGCTCCGTCCAGTGCCCGGCCGGGTCCGCCCACATCCCGTACCCGCAGGCGGGGAGCGTGCTCGCGGGCGTCTGGGTGGACAACGGCGCGCCCGCGCCGCAGGCCGCGACCGAGCCGCAGCTCGGTGCCGAGGCACTGGCCGCCGCCAAGCACTTCGGCAACCTGACCGAGGCGCAGAACCGCAACGTCCAGTACATCATCGACTCGCCGCAGGGCGCCGACCCGGACAAGTGGAAGGAGCTGGGCTACTGCGCCTGGCACGACTTCCAGCGCTCGCCGTACGGCCAGCTCGCCTACACCAACATGCCGTACCTGACGGACGTGGCCGGCTGCGGCACCAACTGGTTCGGCGAGAACACTCCGAGGGGTCGACTGGACGGCTACGGGATCATCGGCGGCCACGAGTACGCGGAGACGGTGACCGACCCGAACACCCCGGGCGGCTGGACCGACGCCACCGGCCAGGAGGTCGGTGACAAGTGCGCCTGGATCCCGCAGGGCGCCAACGGCGGGCTGTTCTTCGAGAGCCTGTCGACCGGGAGCTTCCCGTTGCAGACCCTGTGGTCCAACGCCGACCACCTGTGCATGGCCTCGGACCCGGTGGTGGCCAGTCCGCCGGTCTCGGTGAGCACGATGTGCGACCGGGTCGACAGGGCCGGGCAGCCGCTGTCGGTCCCGGCGGTGGGCGTGTCCAGCAGCGGTTCGGCCCTCACCTACAGCGCCACCGGGTTGCCGCAGGGGCTGGCCATCGACGCGCGGAGCGGGGTGATCTCCGGCACCGCCGCCGCGACCAACGGCTACCAGCGGATCACCGTGACGGCGACCGACGGCGCGGGCAAGGCCGCGTCCACCGGCTTCTGGGAGAACGTCAGTGCCACCGACCGGCCGGGCTGCGGCGCGATCGAGCAGCTCATCGACCCCGGCTTCGAGAACGGTTCGGCGGACGTCAACCACACGGTGATGACGGACTCCTGGGGCCCGTCGGGGTACAACATCATCACCCCGTCCAGCCTGCACGCGCCGCACTCGGGCTCGTGGTACGCCTGGCTCGGCCAGAACACCGGGACGGACGACTCCATCACCACGTACCTGAACACCTACCCGGGCTACGGGCAGGCGACCTTCTCCTTCTGGCTCGACACCGAGTCGACCAACGCCTCCACCGCCGCGCCCGACACACTGTCGCTGGTGGCGATCAACCAGTACACCGGGCAGCCGATCGGCACGGTGAAGACCTGGAGCAGCCAGAACCCGACCAGCGGCTACCAGTTCCAGTCGGTGGACCTCTCCCCGGTCATCGGGCAGGTCGGCTGGGGGACCACCATCGGCCTCAAGCTGGTCTCCCACGAGACCGGCACGACCCCGACCACCGCGTTCCTGATCGACGACGCCTCGGCCCACGAGAGCTGACCTGAGGCCTGTCCCTCGGGTCCTCGCCGGGCCCACGGGACAGGCCCCGGCGCCCGAACGTCGGCCCCGGCACCCCGCGTTGCGGTGCCGGGGCCGACGCCGCTGCGATCACGGCCCGGGGGTCACGGCCCGGTCATCGGCCGGGTCCCGGGTTGTGCACGGGCGGCGTCGACCAGGAGTTGGGCGACGTCGAGGGGGAGGTCGAGCCGCCGGGCGATCCACGGGGCCGGGCGGCCGGCCTTGGCGAGCATCCAGGCCGAGTACAACTGGCCGAGCTGGGGCGCGTGTTCGGCGAGCAGCAGGGGGCGGACGGCGTCCATCGGGAAGCCTTCGAGCGCGCGGGCGCTGTACTCGCGTCCGTTGGGGCCGAGCGGCGGCAGCGGGAGCGGGCGGCGGGTGTCGAGCCAGCGGCTGAACAGCACCGCGCCGACCAGCAGCAGCCCGGAACAGGAGGCGGCGATCAGGATGCCGCCGATCATCGGGCGGTCCTCCTCCTCCGCCATACCGAGGGCGACCTCCTCCAGGACGAGCAGCCCGAGGACGGTCAGCAGCACCGCCGCCTCGCGCGGGCGCGGGAAGAGCCGGGACGTCGTCATGGGGAACCTCTTCCTCGGCGGGGCCGGGGGTCGGGGGCGGGCGCGGCGACTCACCTTCCGTACAACGGCGGCGGGCGGCCCGGGGCACGCCCGGACGACCAGGCGATGGAAGACCGGCTATCGAGTTGACGCTACGTCAGAAAGCCGCCGGGGGAGCCGAGTTCCGCCGGAGGCGGACTCGGGGGTTCGGGAGTGGGAGTGGTCGCGAGCCGTACTCCTGCGGTCCATGGGTCTCGCCTCCTTCCGGTCGGGCGCGCCGGGGTGGTGCGGACGTCGACGGGGGGCGGGGACTCGCCTTCGGACCCGTCGACAGCATAGCCCGGCCATGCCAACTTCGACAGTCTTGTCGAAGTTGGCATGCGGAGCGGCCGACTCCCCGGCTGCCCCCCCCGGGTGATCAACCAGCGCGCTGCGCGACGCCACCGGCATCCGCTTCGCCGACCCGCCGTTCCTGCGCGACCAGGTGTGGCAGGCGATGGCCGACCGGCGAGAGTGACATCGACAGTGACGTCGGAGTTACCCTGAGTACGGGAAGTCGCTTCCCCGGCCGGTGGTCCACAGTGGTAGAGGAGGCCGGGACGGATGGGACTCACCAGTCACAAACTGCTGGCGCTGGCGGCACTGCTCGTGGTGGCCACGGTGCTCGGTACGCTCTGGGTCTGGCCCAAGCTCGCCGTCCGCAGCTGGCCCGCGATGTTCATGCGTCTCGGCACCATCGCCGTCACCCAGCTGACCCTGCTCGCCACCCTCGGGCTCGCCGTCAACGACTACTTCGTCTTCTACAGCAGCTGGTCCGACCTGCTCGGGCACGAGCACGGCGCAGGCGTCATCCAGGGCGTCGGCGGCGGTACGGGCGGAGTGGGCACCCCGGCCGGCAGCCCGGCCGGCACCCCGGCGGGCAGCCCGTCCGGTACTCCGGCGGGGGCGCAGGTGCTGGGCACGGCGGAGATCACCGGCGCCGGCTCGGCCGGCCGCGACGCGGCCCAGATCGGCCGACTCGACAAGGTCCGGCTGCCCGGCACCACCACCGGCCTGAGCACCGACGGGTACGTCTACCTGCCGCCGCAGTACTTCCGGCCCGGCAACGAGGGCCGGCACTTCCCGGCCGTGCTGGTGATGACCGGCTTCCCCGGGGACGCCACCAACCTGGTCACCAAGCTGCGCTACCCGGCCACCGAACTCGACCTGCTGCGCAAGGGGACGATGAAGCCCACCGTCCTCGTGCTGATGCGGCCCTCGCCCAGCATGCCCCGGGACAGCGAGTGCGAGGACGTCCCGCACGGCCCGCAGGCCCAGACCTACTTCACCACCGACGTGCCCGCCGACCTACGGGCCTCCTACCGGGTGCTGGGCGGTGCGGACAGCCTGGGCGTCATGGGCGACTCCACCGGCGGCTACTGCGCCGTCAAGCTCGGCATGGAGCATTCGGCGGTCTTCCCGGCCGCGGTCTCGCTCTCCGGCTACTTCAAGGCCGCCGACGACGTCACCACCGGCGACCTCTTCGCCGGCAGCGGACAGCGCCGCGACGCGGCCGACCTCAACTGGCGGCTGGCCCACCTGCCGATGCCGAACGTCGCGGTGCTGCTCGCCGACAGCAAGGAGGACGGCAGCACCTACGCCGACTCCACGGCCTTCGCGGTGGCTGCCCGTCCGCCCCTGGTGGTGGCCCAGGCGACGGTGGACGCCGGCGGCCACAACTTCACCACCTGGAACCGGCTGCTCCCGCCCTCGCTGACCTGGCTCAGCTCCCACCTGGCGGATGCCTCGTAGTGTCAGCGTGCGAGCAGCGGCAGCGGCGCCCCGGTGCGGGCGGGCAGTTCCAGCCGGGTCAGCAGCGCCGAGGGCGAGACCTCGACCACCCGGCAGCCGGCCCGCTGCCGGCAGTGCCGGGCCACCGAGCCGCCGCGCAGCCGGTCGAGGCCGCGCCGGGTGGTGGCGCCCAGGACGAGCAGGTCGTCCGGGCCGCTGACGGCGGCGACCAGGGCGCGCCCCGGCTCGGCGTTCACCACCAGCGGGTGGATGACCAGCCCGGCCGGGTAGCCGCCGTAGGCCTGCTCGCAGGCGACGTCCAGGCGGCGCCGGGCGGCGTGCTCCAGTTCGGAGAGCGGGCGCAGGCCGTCCTTGTCGCCCGCCGTCCACGCGGCGACGGGCACCAGCACGGCCTCGTTCCGGGCCGCCTCGCCGACGGCGTGGTAGAGGGCGGCCAGACTGCTCAGTGATCCGCTCAGGCCGACGATCACTCGGGATGTGCCGGTCATGGCCGTTCGCCTCCGTCTCTCCGGTAGCTCACTCCGGTCGGGTTCCGCCGGTTCGGTACTCCCTGCTTCGGATGACTCCAGTGAACTCCGGAACAGCACCGTCCGTACTGTCGCTGACACCGTCATGACGCCGGTCGCACACATCTTGACGTACTCCTGACAGGCCCCGGGGGCGTCACCCCAGTCCCGGCACGAACTGGATCAGCAGGTCGATCGCCTTGATGCCGAGGAACGGGAGGATCAGCCCGCCGAGTCCGTAGACACGGAGGTTGCGACGGAGCAGGTCGGTGGCGGAGGCGGGCTGGTAGCGCACGCCGCGCAGGGCGAGGGGGATCAGGGCGATGATGATCAGCGCGTTGAAGATGATCGCGGAGGCGATCGCCGAGGTGGGGCTGTGCAGGCCCATGACGTTGAGGTGGTGCAGCCCGGGGTAGGCGTTCGCGAACATCGCGGGGATGATCGCGAAGAACTTGGCCACGTCGTTGGTGATCGAGAAGGTGGTCAGCGCGCCCCGCGTGATGAGGAGTTGCTTGCCGACCCGGACGATGTCGATCAGCTTGGCCGGGTTGGAGTCGAGATCGACCATGTTGCCGGCCTCCTTGGCGGCCGGGGTGCCGGAGTTCATCGCGACCCCGACGTCGGCCTGGGCGAGCGCCGGGGCGTCATTGGTGCCGTCGCCGGTCATCGCGACCATGTTCCCGGCGGCCTGCTCGCGCCGTAGGTGGGCGAGCTTGTCCTCGGGGGTGGCCTCCGCGAGGAAGTCGTCCACTCCCGCCTCCTCCGCGATCGCCTTGGCGGTCAGCGGGTTGTCGCCGGTGACCATGACGGTACGGATGCCCATCCGCCGCAGCTCGGCGAAACGTTCGGCGATGCCCTCCTTGACCACGTCCTTGAGCTCGACCACGCCCAGCGCCCGGGCGCCGTGTCGGTCGTGCACGGCGACCAGCAGCGGGGTGCCGCCGGCCTCGGCGATCCGGTCGACCAGCGGCTTGGCCTCCATCGGCAGCCGTCCGCCGGATTCCACCACCCAGCGGGCGACGGCCGCGGCCGCGCCCTTGCGGATCAGACAGCCGTTGCCGTCCGGCCAGCGCAGGTCGACGCCGCTCATCCGGCTGTGTGCGGTGAACGGGACGGGCTGCTGCTCGCCGAGTTCGCCGGGAGCCCTTGGCGGCACCCAGTACTGACGGTTCGTCAACTCGATGAGCGAGCGCCCCTCCGGGGTCTCGTCCGCGACGGACGCCAACTGCGCCGCCTCGGCGAGTTGTTCCGTCGTCGCGCCGGGCAGCGGGTGCAGCGCGACGGCCCGACGGTTGCCGTGGGTGATGGTGCCGGTCTTGTCCAGCAGCAGCACGTCCACGTCCCCGGCGGCCTCCACCGCCCGGCCGGAGAGCGCGACCACGTTGCGCTGCACGAGTCGGTCCATCCCGGCGATGCCGATCGCGGACAGCAGCGCGCCGATCGTGGTCGGGATGAGCGCGACCATCAGCGCGACCAGCACGACGGTGGTCTGCGGCGCGTGCGCGTAGATGGCCATCGGCTGGAGCGAGACCACCGAGAGCAGGAAGATGATGGTCAGCGAGGCGAGCAGGATGTTCAGCGCGATCTCGTTCGGGGTCTTCTGCCGGTTGGCGCCCTCGACCAGGGAGATCATCCGGTCCACGAAGCTCTGCCCGGGCCGGGAGGTGACCCGCACGATCAGATGGTCGGAGAGCACCTTGGTGCCTCCGGTGACGCCCGTGCGGTCGCCGCCGGACTCGCGGATGACGGGTGCGGACTCACCGGTGATCGCCGACTCGTCGACGCTCGCGACGCCCTCGACCACCTCGCCGTCCTGCGGGACGACCTCCCCGGCCGGCACGAGCACGATGTCGTGCAGCATCAGTTCCTCGGCGGGGAGCACCTCGTGGCGGTGGTCGCGGGTGCCGACCCGCCAGTGCAGCAGCCGTCGGGCCGTCGTCCCGGCCTGCGCGCGGCGCAGCGAGTCGGCCTGCGCCTTGCCGCGGCTCTCGGCCACGGCCTCGGCGAGGTTGGCGAACAGCACGGTCAGCCAGAGCCAGAAGGAGATCACCCAGGCGAAGACGCTCGGGTGGATCACCGCGCTGATGGTGGTGAGCGCCGAGCCGGTCTCGACCACGAGCATCACCGGGTTGCGCACCATCACGCGCGGATGGAGCTTGCGGACGGCGGCGGGCAGCGCCTCGGCCAGCTGCCGGCGGGTGATCAGCGTGCGGCGGCCTCTGGGTGAGGACGGCCGGTGGCTGGGGTGCCCCGGTGGTTGCTCGGGCCCGGGGGCCGGGCGACGGAACCAGTCGGTTCGGGTGGCGGTGGCATCCGGTGGGGTGAGGGCCGAACGGCGCATCGTCTCGGGGGACCTTCCGGGCCGCCCGGAGCGCCTCGGCGGCGGGACGGCGTGCTCGGTGGCGACGGGGAACGGCCGACAGCCCACCACCGGATCCGGGCGCGCCGTCCGGGTCTTGACGCGGGCTTGGCGGCGAAACGGCCATCCTTGACAGTTCCCTGACATCGTGATCGATTCGGGCTCCGACCTGCACGAACTCCTGTTCGGCGCGGGTGATGTCAGGAAGTCGTCAAGGTACGCCCCCGACGCGTAGGCCGTGCGTCAAGGCCGGGTGCCATCGGCGTACGGAGGGTCTCCACTGGAACCGGGGCCGCCGGACGACGGCCCGCGCCACAGACCCGAGGAGCCCGCCGTGACCACCGCCACCGCCGTCATCGACGTCGACCAGCTCGACCGGCTCGGCCGGCCGCTGGAGCGCACCGTCCGCTTGGTGCCCGCCACCGGACACCAGGACCAGCCCGAGCCGCCGGAACCGGCGGCCGACCACGCCCGGACCCGCCCGGCGCACTGCCGGTTCGCGATGCACTACGACGACTGACCCGCCGCATCTCTCGACTCTTCGAAGGAGTAGCCGCCATGACCCAGCTCATCGCCCCACCCGTCACCACGGCCCCCGCCGACGCGCTCGGCGGCCCCTGGCCGGCCTCGGCGCGGCCCGGCCCGGGCGGTGAGGTGCTGGTCGGCGGGGTCGGGCTGGCCGAGGCCGCCGAGCGGTTCGGCACCCCGCTGTATGTGGTCGACGAGGGCGAGGTGCGCAGTCGCGCGCGGGCCTACCGGCGGGCGCTGCCGCACGCCGAGGTGCTGTACGCGGCCAAGGCCTTTCTGTGCAGCGCGATGGCCGACTGGGTCGCGGAGGAGGGCCTCGGCCTGGACGTCTGCTCCGCCGGCGAACTGTGGCTGGCCGTCTCGGCCGGGTTCCCGGCGCAGCGGATCCTGCTGCACGGCAACGCCAAGTCTCCCGAGGAGCTGCGGTTGGCGCGGCGGCTGCGGGTCGGCCGGATCGTCATCGACGGCCCGGCCGAGATCGCCCGGCTGGCCGCGCTGGTCGCCGCCGACACCCCGCAGAAGGTCCTGATCCGGGTCGTGCCGGGGATCGCGGCCGGACACCACACGGCGGTGCGAACCGGTGTCGGCGGGCAGAAGTTCGGTTTTCCGATCGAGGGCGGCGACGCGGCCGACGCGATCGCCCGGGTCCTTGACCAGCCCGGCCTTGAACTCGCGGGCCTGCACTGCCACCTGGGTTCGCAGATCACCGAGACCGAACCGTTCCTCCAGGCGGTGGACGCGCTGGTACGGCTGCTCGCCGAGGTGCGGGACCGGCACGGCGTGGAGCTGCCCGAGCTGGACCTCGGCGGCGGCCACGGCATCAAGTACCTGGCCGGGGACGCGGGGTTCGACCTCGCGGAGTTCGCGGCACGGGTGACCGACCGGCTGGCGGTGCGGTGCGCCGAGGCTCGGCTGGAGGTGCCGCGCTTGATCGTCGAGCCGGGCCGCGCGATCGCCGGGCCGGCGGCAGTGGCGGTCTACCGGGTGCTGTCGGTGAAGCACACGGCGGACGGACGCTGCTTCGTCGCGGTAGACGGCGGAATGAGCGACAATCCGCGACCGGCGCTGTACGGATCGCCGTACAGCGTCCGCTTGGTGGGCCGCCGCTCCGATGCGGGCGCGGCCCGGGTCGACGTGGTCGGCCGCCACTGCGAGGCGGGCGACGTACTGGTCCGCGATGCGGTGCTGCCCGCCGACCTGCGCCCGGGTGACCTGCTGGCGGTTCCCGCCGCCGGGGCGTACCAGCTGTCGATGGCCTCGGGCTACAACCTGGTCGGCCGCCCGGCGGTGGCGGCGGTGAGGGACGGGCGCGCCCGCCTGTTGATCCGCCGTGAGACGGTCGAGGACTTCCGCCTCCGCGAAGTCGGCCGCTGAGGTGGACTTCCTGCCGAACCGCCCGGTCCGGCCGAATCCCCCGCGCGCCGGCCCGGGATAACGGAAGTGCCAAGATCCCGCGAGGCCCGGCCGTCCCCGCTACGCTCCGCCGCATGGGTGGACTGGACGTGGTCAACGGCGTTGCCGGCGCCGTGATCGGGATGCTGTTCGCGGTGCTGTTCCAACAGCCGTTGCAGGACGCATGGTTCAAGGCGCGCAGGCGCTCGGTCGGCGCGGTGCGAAGCCTTCGGTCCACGACGGAGCACAGTCCCGTGTGGACGACCTTCTCGCTGGGCCCGCTCCACACACCGGCGCTGATCGTCGAGGGCGACGGCGAACATCCCATCCCCGCCGAGGGTGTTCACATCCAGGTCCTCGACGGCGAGACCAGGCTTCCGGGCGAGATAGCGCACTGGTGGGACGAGATAGAGGCCGAGAGCAGTCGCCTCCAGGAGGAGGGACGAACGCCGATCTGGAACGGCCTCCGGTACGCGGTCGAGTCGTTCGACATCTCCCGGACGCCCGTCGAGGAGCACCCGGAGGTCCGTCTGCGACTGCGCCCCACGGACTACTACACCTTCCTCGCCGCCCAGCAACTCGACCGTCGGCTGCCCGACGGGACCACACTGCGCTCCCGGTACCTCGACCCCGACAGCCCGCTTGCGGCACCGGCGTTCCTGCAGTGCAGCCTGGGTGTCAACGTCGCCGTGGTGACCGCCGACGACATGCTGGTCGTCAGCCGGCGCAGCGACCGGGTCCGGGTGGCGCCGGGCACCTGGAACTCCTCCGTCAACGAGGGCGTGTCACGGCAGATCGATTCGTCCGGCAGGAGCGCACCGGTCCTCCACGCCGTCGCCCAGCGCGGCATGCGGGAGGAACTGTCCCTGGAACCGCATGAGTACTCGCTCGAACTCCTGGCCTTCGTGCTGGACGTGGAGAAGCGTCAGTGGAGCGCCCACTTCTACGCGCGCCTGAACGAGCTGACCGGTCAGGGCCTCCAGGCCCGGCTGAGCCGAGGGGTCGCCGACCGGTGGGAACACGAGACCATCGACTACGTTCCCTTCCGCGCGGCCACGGTGGCCGGATACCTGCTGCACCCCGACCGCATCCACCGCTGGGCCCCGACAGCCCCGGCACTGTTCCACCTGGCCCTGGTCCACGTCCACGGGCGGGCGACGGTCGAACGAGCCGAGGCACAGGCCGTTCGACGCTGCCGCGCATGACACCGTCAGGGACGCTGGGGGCGAAGCATCACGCGAGAAGTCGGTCGAGCCGACTTCTCGCGCAGGCGTGTTCAGGCGTTGGGGATTTCGCCGGCCTTGATGGCAGTGACGAACGCCGTCCATGCGTTGACGGGGAAGGTGAGTGCCGGGCCGTTGGGGTCCTTGGAGTCACGGACCGGCACGATGCCGGTGAACCCGTCGGCGACCTCGATGCAGTTGCCCTGGTTCCCGCTGAACCTGCTCTTGCGCCACACGGCGCGGCTCAGGTCCACGCTGTCCCAACTAGTGCCGATCATTCGAATTCCTTTGCAATCTTCGCGACGAGTAGCCGCGACGGCCCGACGTCAAGAGCCGCTGCCCGAAGCCGGTCAAAGGCCTGGTCGTAGGTTGTTACGTCGTCATCTCGTTCGAGGTAGAGGCTACTCGTGAGGGATTCGGTGTACACCACGTCGAGATCATTCCGAACGGGGAACTCCAGGATCACGAACGAACCGAGGACGCCAGCATGGGCGCCTGCCTCGGATGGCACGACCTGCATGGTCACGTTCGGTTCCTTGGAGGCGGCGATGAGCTGCTGCAGTTGTTTCGCCATGACGGCTCTTCCTCCGATGGCCCGGCGGAGCGCGGCCTCGTCCACGATTGCCCAGAGCTTGAGAGGATCCTCACGCCGGAGGGCCGCGTTCTGCCGAGCGAGGCGTACATCGACCAGAGCGTTGACCTCTTCTGGCGTTGCTTCAGGTTGGAGCTGTCGAGTCAGCGCACGCGCGTAGTCTGCGGTCTGGAGCAGTCCTGGGATGAGTGACAACTCGAAGTTGCGAATCGACACGGCTTCCGCCTCGAAGCTGATGAACGAGGCGTACCGCTGCGAGATCACATCCGAGTACGGCTGCCACCAGACCCGGCGCTTGCCCTCGCGCGCCAGCGTTGCGAGTGCCTCCCTGGTTGCCGGGTCGGTGACTTCGTAGACGTCGAGCAGTATCTCGACCTCGTTCGCCCGGACACCGTGACGCCCGTTCTCCAACCGGCTGACCTTGGACTGGTGCCACCCAAGCCGGGCTGCCACATCGTCCACCTTGAGGTTGAGCCCCTCGCGGATTCTCCGAAGCTCCGCCCCCAGCATTCGGCGGCGCACCGTCGGTGTTGCGGCCACGCTCCGACCTCCCTACGTCGCGTTCTGTCGTCGGGCCACAGTCTGGCGTGACGGAAGTGGTTTCGTCACATCAGATCCCAAAGGCCATATGTACTTCGCTGGATTCGATTGCACAAACCCGGCGGGAGAGGGCACACTTACGAAGTGTGGTGAGAATCACCACGCAGCGTGACCCTGGCGGCTCATCGCTCGGGCATTCCCATGCCTCTCGCCGCCCTTCGGGCCGCGAACTTTCCCACCCCACCCGGAGGAGGCCCTGCCATGCCCGGAGCGTTGGAGAAGTACTCGTGCTGGCTGCCCCGGCACCGCAAGTCCGTCGGTCTCGCCCGGCAGCTGTTCGGTGACTTCATCGCCGAGCGCATGAGCGGCGAACCGTACCTCTCCGACGGGGAGTTGGTCCTCAGTGAGCTGGTGACCAACGCCGTGATGCACGCCGCCACGCCGCCCGGGCGGCTCATCTACATCCAGTTCGAGCTGTCCTCCGATGTCCTCCGGATCGAGGTGCACGACGCCGACCCCACGCACCCGACCCTCCAGCCGGCGGCGGAGTGCGACGAGGCGGGCCGAGGCCTCCTCCTCGTCTCGCAGCTGTCCACCAGCTGGGGCTGCTACCCGCGCGAAAGCGGCATCGGCAAGGCGGTCTGGGCGCTGGTCGGGGGCGCCCGGTGAACACCGAACTCCCCTTCGCCGTCACGGTCGAGATCAAGGGCGTCACCAAGGTCGCCACCTTCTCGAAGCTCTCCGACGCCCTCGTCGCCATCCGCACCAGCCTCGCCCGACTCCCGCTGGACGACGACCAGGCCGCCTACCTCGCCGACCTCTTCGGCGACGCCTCCGCCTCCCGAATCGCCCACCAGCTGGTCGAGTTCGGCGCGGTGCGCGCGATCGCCTTCATCGGCATCGAGTCCGCCCACCCCATCTACCTCCGCGCGGCCTCCGAGTGACCCGGCGACTCACCTGGGCCCGGTTGGAGACCTGGTGGTGCCTCAACGGCCAGTTCTCCCGCCCGATCCGCGCCATCAGCCCTCGCCGCCAGGCCGCCCACGCCGAGATGCAGCTCTGGACGGCCGTCCCGGGCAACACCGAAGCGCTGCTGTGCGCAGTGCTCAGACAGGCCGCCCAAGCCCCGCTCGACTGAATGGCAGCCCGGTGGCTTCGGCTGCGCACCCGCAGGCGGCTCGGCGGAGGGGTGGATGTGCACTTCCGCCACCTCGGCCAGGTCGAGCTGGTGAACGTGTGGGAGGCGCCGACCAAGCCGATGTGCCTGGCCGCCCCGCCCGCCGTGCGTTCGCCGCGCACTATCGCCCTGCACCCGGCGACCAAGGTCTTTGCCGACCGCTACGCCCCGGTCGGCGCCCTGCGCTACGTCGACACCAAGCCCCTGGCGGTGCGTCAGGTGCTCGACGGCCGGGCGGACGGCTGCATCGGCTCGGTCGACGTCGTCCGGCGGGCCGGCCTCAACGTCCTTCAGGAGTTCCGGCCCACGAAGCTCTGGTGCCTTTGCCGGCCCGTCAACCTGGACACACGGGGCACTCAGGGCAAACGCCTCGTCCCGTTTTGATCACTGCTAGGCTGCGCGCCAAATTCCCAACTCATGGGAATGTCAACCGGTTTGGGAGAGGTCATGAAGGTTCTCATCACCGGCGGCGCCGGGTTCATCGGATCCACCGTCGCCAGCGCCTGTCTGGACGAGGGTATCGAGCCCGTCCTCCTGGACAACCTGTCCACCGGGCGCCCCGAGTTCTCCACCGGCCGCACGTTCTATCAAGGCGACATCGCCGACGGCGAACTGATCGACCGCATCTTCCATGACCACCCGGACATCCATGCCACTATCAACTGCGCTGCCCGCATCGTCGTCCCCGAATCGGTGGCCGACCCGCTCGGTTACTACGGCGCCAACGTCACCAAGGGCCTGGCCCTGGTCACCCACCTGCTGCGCAACAACTGCCACCGGCTCGTGTTCTCCGGCTCCGCCGCCATCTACGACTCCGGCCAGGCCATCACCGAGGACGCACCCCTCAAGCCGCTGTCCCCGTACGCGCGCACCAAGGCCGCCTTCGAAGGCGCGCTGGAGGACATCACCGGCGGCACATCGCTGCGCGTCATCACCCTGCGCTACTTCAACCCGATCGGCGCCGACCCCAAGCTGCGCACCGGCCTGCAGAGCACCAAGCCCACCCACGCCCTCGGTGTCATGATCGACCGCTACCGAGCCGGTGAACGGTTCCCGGTCACCGGCACCAACTGGCCCACCCGCGACGGCTCCGGCATCCGCGACTACGTCCACGTCTGGGACCTGGCTGCCGCCCACATCGCCGCCGTGCGCCGCTTCGACACCGTCGTACCCGAGGCCGGGCCCCGCTACCTGCCGATCAACCTCGGCTCCGGCAACGGCACCACCGTCTTCGAACTGATCAAGGCCTTCGAGGACGTGACTGGCGAGCCGCTTGCCCACCACCTCACCGACGCCCGCCCCGGCGACAACGCCGGCGCCTACCCGGCCATCGACCGCGCCCGCGACCTGTTGGGCTGGACCCCGGCCCACACCCTCCAGGACGGCATCGCCGCCGCCCTGGCCTGGAACAACGCCCGCCACACGATCCTGAAGGACGAGTGATGACACCTGCCCCACCACGGGCGCCCCGGCCGGCGACGACGATCGTCGTCGCCGGCTACGGCGCACTGACCTCGGGCATCCTGCCGCACCTGGCGGCCTTGCCCGAAACCCGCGTGGTTCTCACCAGCCGCCACCTCGCCCGAACACCCGACACCGCCATCCCCCTTATCACCCCAGCCGAGATCACCGGCCACCATCCGGACCTCATCCTCGGCTGCTTCGAGAACGACGCCAGCAGCCGCGACTTCTGGACCCACGAGCACGTGACTGGCGCCATCACCGAACGCCGCGCGGCCTGCATCGAGCTGTCCACCATCAGCCCCGAACGGGCCATGCAGTGGCACGACGAGATCGCTGCCCTGGGCGGAACCCCCTGGGAGTGCCCCGTCACAGGCTCCCGCCCCGGCGCGAGGAGCGGCACGCTGTCCGCCTTCGTTTACGCCGCCGCGCCCCATGACATCGCGGACCGCGCCTTGGCGGCCTTCACCCGCAACCGCTACCAGTTCACGAGCCCCGGCAACCCGGCCCGCTTCAAGCTCATCTTCAACGCCTGGGGCGCCGCCCTCCTGCATGCCTCCGGTGCGTTCGCCCGCTGCCTGCCGCCCCATCTCGGAGCCGACTATCCCGTGGCTGCGCAGATCGTGACCTCCGACGGATGGATGGCGGCCCTCGCCGCCCAGAAACTCCCCAGGATCGAAGAACGCGCCTATGGAGAACCGGACTTCGCCGTCCGCCACATGATCAAGTGCGCTACGCCCGCGACCTGTTGGGCGAGATGCCGCTGCTCGTCGCCGCGCTGAAGGCCTACACCTGCGCCGAGGCGTGCCACGGCCCGTACGCCGACTTCACGGCCGTCGCCGACACCCAAGGAACGCCGTGAACTCCCATGATCTGCCCCTGCTCCTCAAGCAGCTCAGCCACGAATTCGCGGACGTCACCGGTATGTCAGTGGTCCTGTCCGGCTCCCTGGCCCGAGGCGACCACCGCACCGGGCGCAGCGGACACATCACATCCGACCTTGACTTGATCCCGGTTGTCGCCGCTCCGATCGACGCGTTGGCCGCCCGTATCGTGCTGGAGCCGATCCTGCAGCGCGTCGCCGATGCCTTCCGGATCGAGGCGACGGCCGCCATCACCACTCTGCGCGCCTTCCGGCTGGCCGGGCACGCTCCCTATCGCACGAGCATGAGGCCCCAGTGGCTGTGTGACGGCCTCGGCCTCGGATCGGACGCCTTCACCCCGGCTGACCACGAGAATCCGGGCGCGGCGCTGGTCTGGGCCATCCAACCGGTCACCTACTACCTGGCCAAGGCCACCGCCCAGGACCCGCCGACCAATCTGCTCAAGGCCCGCGCCGCCGCCACCCGGCTGTCCGCCACCTTCCACCAGCTCGAACTGCCCGGCAGTCTCGACGACCTCCCGCGCGCCCTGCGGAACCTCATCACCGAACACCGCATCACGCCGCTCGACTCCACCGCCCGCTACCTCGACGCCCCGACTCGCCCCACCATCGCGCGGGCCGTCCGCGACGCCGTCTTCCGCGAGAACCAGGGCCTGCCGTTCGCCGACTCGGCCGTCACCGCGCTGCCGTCCATCCCGAACTGACCACCACAGGAGAACACCGCATGTCCATCCGACAGCACGTGGAGATCCTGCCCCCGCACCCGCTGCGCGCCGGATACGACCGCAGCCTGGTACACGGATCGATCGCCGACCAGTTCCAGCGGCGCCTGGAGCCTGCCAACTTCAACCCCATGTACCTCGCCGCCTTGGCCGAGCGCGTCGAGCAGGCCCTGCGCCACGACTCGGAGGACGAGGCCATGCGCTGGCGCCTGGCATTCCTCCTGCTCCAGAACAACGCCACCGTGGCCGCCGTCGAACGGGCCGAGCAACTGCTCGCCGACACCAACCTCCCGCAAGGCCGGCGTCTGGCCCAACTCGTCGCCGGGATCCTGGACCGTGCCGACCAGCCGCGCACGGGCCGCCGAATCACCCGCGTCAACTGGTCGATCAACAACCGCTGCCCCATGTCCTGCCAGGGCTGTTACAACCCGTTCGCCTCTGAGCAGATCGACCTCCAGCAGGCCGAACGCATCATCGGCAAGCTCGCGGTGCACGGCACCACGGACCTGATCCTGGCGGGCGGCGATCCGTTGTTGTGGCCGCCGATCTTCGACGTGGTCGACCACGCCATCGCCAACGGCATCAACGTCGCGCTCGACACCACGGGCTATGCCCTCACCGCTGACAAGCTCGCCCGACTTCGGTCGCTGTCGTCACTGAGGCTGCCACTCGACGCGGTGACCGCTGACGTGGAACGCGCCTTCCGCCGCAGCCCGGACGGCAACCTCCTCCAAGCACTGCTGGGATCCCTCGCCTTGTGCGACCGCGAGGGCTTCAACCGGGTACGCGTCCACACCGTGGCCAGCGCCAAGAACCTCCACCAGTTGCCCGACATCGCAGACGAAGTCCTGTCCCACTCTTCGGTCGCCCAATGGGTGATCTTCCAGTGGTGGGGCCGACGGGCCTCCCCCGCCACAACTCGTGCGCTCAGCGTGGACGCCGAAGCCGTCCACGCAGCCGTACGGGAGATCCGACCCCGCTACCCCGACCGGGAGATCATCCTCGCCGAGACTGCCGACCGGGAACTGCTGAACTGGATGATCCAATCCAGCGGCCAGGTCGTCACCTTCGGCTCGGGCCCCGAGGAGGAGTTCATCCTGGGCAACCTCCTGATCGACCAGATCGAGGACGTCCTGACCCACCCGATCCTGGACTTCGACGCCATGGCACGAGGAGTCCCCGTCACCCTGGGCGCTGAGTCCTGGTGACGTTGCTCGGGAAGTCGGCCCAGCCGACTTCCCGAGCAAGGCTGTTACGGGCGGATCCGTCGTCAGACGGGCTGCCAGAGCTCGACGCGGTTGCCCTCGGGGTCGGTGACCCAGCCGAAGCGACCGACACCCTCCATGTCCTGCGTCTCCTCGGCGACGTCCTCTCCCCTGGCGCGCAGTTGCGCGAGCATCGCATCCAGATCGCGGACCCGGAAGTTGAGCATGGTCTGCTGGGTGGGGGACCCGAAGTAGTCGGTGTCGGCGTCGAACGTCGCGAACACCGTCGCCCCGGGTGCCTGCCGCCACAGGCCGTACTCGTCGGCGTCCAGCCCCAGGCAGTCGCGGTACCACGCGCTCAGGGCCGCCGGGTCGGCGGCCCGCAGGAAGTACCCGCCGATGCCAAGCACACGTTCCATACGGCCATCCTGCCAGGACGGCGAGCGGATGGGCGGGCGCCGCACGGGCGCCGGCTCAGCCTCCGGTCTCAAGCGTGGAGGACGCCGTCGGGCCCGGTGCGCTTCGCTGTCTCGATCCAGTCGACGACCGCCTGGATGTCGACCGGCCCGGTGGTGTCGACGCGGAGGGTCGGGCCGACCCGGAGCGGGAGGGCCGTGCGGCGCCAGTGCTCCCAGTCGTCGGCCGTCAGCAGGTCTCCGTGGATCGGATGGCGCGGATGGCGTGCCTCGAAGCGACGCCGGGCGGTCTCCAGCGGGACGTCGCACCAGAGCTCCACAGCGGTGGGGCTGCCGGCGCGGTTCAGGCCTCGCACGACGAAGTCGCGAACGCCGGTCGGCCAGCAGGATTCGAGGACGGCGCCGGCGGGCGCGTCCGCCAGGAGCGCCCACATCGTCTCGCTCGCCGCGGCGCCGAGCGAGGCGTTCCAGCGCCGTGGTGGCGCGTCGGAGCGTTCGGTGCCCAACACATCGGCGTGGGCCTCCTTGATGACGTCCTTGCTGAACAGCGGCAGCGCGAGGCGGTGGGACAGGGCGCGCGCCAGGGTCGACTTCCCCGCGCCGGGAAGCCCGTTGACCAGTACGGCGGCAGGGCTGGTCACGGTATCGGTGAGCACGGACGACCCCTCCTGGCAGCGGGTCCGCTCATTGGTGGTTCACGATGCCTTCCGCGAGCGGCGCGAACAACATGCTCCAGTTGCCGGGCGCCCGGTCCGCCGCCGTGGTCAGGTGGAAGTGCAGGACCTCCCACTCGTCGGGTCGCGCCTGGGCTCCGTGCTCCCGAACGGCGTCGAGACAGTGGTCGAGGAATTCCGAGTCCTCGTCGTCGAAGCCGAGCCGCCGGTACGCCCGCCGCACGTCCGGCGCCTGCTCGAACCAGTCCTCCCAGCCGGTGGCCGCCCCGAGGAGGTAGAGCAGGTGGCTCTCGGACTCCGGCAGCCGGCCGCGCAGGTCCTGCGAGCTGATGGCCCGTTCGGCGTCGTCGCAGGCGAGCCCGGTGTCGACGGCCGCTGCGGTGACGAGGGCCTCCCAGTAGGTCGCGTCGTGTGTGCCGGTGGTCTGCCGCATGTATGCGCTCGCGAAGGCGGCCATGGCGTGGGGATCGTCGATCAGCGGGGAGAGAACCAGGTCGCTCTGGTAGTCGAAGCCGAAGTAGAGGCGGTGACCGTCCAGAGTGAGCGACTCGATGCCGCCCACGTGACCGATCCGGTCGGTCAGCGGAGCCGGATGCTTGAGGAGGTCCTGTTCCATGGCGATGACCGTAGTGTCCGGCACTGACACTCACGACGCCACGTGGTGCGGACAGGGACCGCCATCGGGCCCGCCCACGGATTCGGCCATCCTGGTGGGCCGGCGATGGCGGGCCGCCAGGGCGGGAACTCCTCGCACCGGAGACCGCTGCGCAGCGTGTTCCAGCGGTCGACCCACGGCTGGGCCATCGTCGGGCAGCACCAGACCCGCTGCCCGTTCCAGTAGTAGCTGTACTCGCGCGCCTGTATGACGGCGGGGCTGAAGACGCCCTTGATCCGGAAGTTCGCCAGGTGGCGCCGGAAGATGACGATGTCGATCAGCTTGCGGTGGCCACCCCGGTGGAAGCCGAGGACCTCCACGCACGACTTCGCCCCGTCGAGCAGGGCTCGACGGGGCGGAGCTCAGTCAGTCGGTCTCACCCGGTGTGGGCGGCGCTGACCAGGTCGGGCAGCAGCTTCGCCGCGTCGGGTGTGCCGAGGCCGGTGATCGGGTCCCAGCCGGTGGTGGCGGGGTAGCCCGGGACGGTCGGGTCGGCGGTGTTGTTGCCGAGGGTCACGTCGTTGAAGTCGGCCGCGTACTTGGCCGGGTCGGTGCTCAGCTTGTACAGGGCCGGGTTGATCTGGCCGAGGCCGCCGCCGTTGATCTGGTCCGCGATGGAGACCAGGCCGGCCCATTGCGGGCAGGAGAGCGAGGTGCCGCCGATGTCGTACCAGCCCGTGCTGCACGGCGTGCCACCGCAGTTGAGGCCGGAGGAGCCGTCCGGCGGCAGCGACAGGTAGACCAGCGCGCCGGTGCCGGGGGCGGCCTGCAGGGACACGTCCGGCACGCCGCGCTTGGCGGCGATCGGCGTGGAGCCGGCGGGCAGCGTCGACTGGTAGGCGGGCTTGTCGAAGACCTGGCTGAAGCCGCCGCCCGCGTTGGTCCAACCGACCTCGGCCGCACCGGGGTTGGCCTGGCACTTGGCCGGGTTGTCGGTGCTGTCCACGGTCCGGTCGCCGGTCGCGTTGGGGTCGGTGCACAGGTACGTGCCGCCGACGCCGGTCACCAGCGGGTCGGAGGCCGGCCACTCGACCGACGGATCCGGGAGGGTGGAGCCGCCCGACTTCACCGGGGTCTTCTCCGAGCCGGCCGTTCCGTTGTCGCCGGAGGAGCCGAGCACCGTGACGCCGTTGAGGGCAGCCGACTTGAAGGCGTGCCGCAGGGGCTCGATCGACTGGGCACTGCCGAACGCCCCCTCGGAGGAGGCGAAGGACTGCGAGATGACGTTCGCCAGGTGGTGGTCGACCACGTACTGCTCGGCGTTCATCAGGGCGGGGAAGCCCTGGACGCCGAGCGTCTCCGCGGTGGGCGTGGAGACCAGCAGGATGTTGGCACCCGGGGCCATGGCGTGCGCGGTCTCGACGTCGAGCGCGACCTCGAGCGCCCAAGCGGCCTTGTTCTCCTGGCCGGTGCCCTGGCTGGTGGACGGCGGCGCGGTGGTGCCCGGCGAACCCTGGACGTGCAGCTCGCTGAACGTCGGCATGCCCGGCTGGCAGGTCACGCCCTCCTCGCCGCACATCGCGTCGACGCCGAAGGCCTGGTCGAAGACGTGCAGGTCGTGCGCCATGGTGTCGCTGCCGTACGAGTCGAAGACGGCGATCGTCTGGCCTCGACCGTCATTGCCGTGGGCGTACAGCGGGCCCAGGTTGTAGGCGGCCCTGATCGCCTGCGGGCTGAAGCAGCGGCGGCCCGCACTCGCGCACTGCGCCTGGGTGGGGGGAGTGGCGCCGGTCGACACCTGGGTGTAGTCGGCCACCGCGGGGTGCACCGCCGGGTAGCCGGTGGCCACGATGCTGCCGACCGTCGGGACGGCTAGCGCGCCGGAGGCCGCGAGGGCCAGGCTGCTCACCCCTGCCAGGAGCATGCGGCGTATGGTTGGAGCCTTCAAGTAGTCCTCCATGAGGGATGGTTGGGGGACATCGGCGGGGGACCCGGGTCGGATCGAACGGCCCGGGTCCATGGGGGTCTCCGGGACGGAAGGTCACGGACGGGCGCGAGTGTAGGCGTGTGAGTGGCCCGGCCTCAATGGCTGTTCCGAAATCAGGTCGGGGATGTTCTGTGCGCGCGGCTGCCGTCGTCGCAGCGGGCCGGGCCAAGGCGGGCGCCGGGCCGTTGAGGTCCTTCGGCTCCGGGCGACGTTGAGGCCGTGCTGCGTTCGGTGCTCACGCGAGCCGCCGCCTTCCCGAGCCCGTTCGGGTGAACTGCCGCCCGGTTGCTTCGCGTGCGCTCCGTCAGCACGCCAAGCTGGGCCCCGAATCCGTGGGAACCTCCTGAGGAAAGGCCTTTCGATGACGCGCGCGCTGATCGTGGTGGATGTGCAGAAGGACTTCTGCGAGGGCGGAAGCGTCCCGGTCGGCGGTGGTGCCGACCGGGCGCGGGCGATCGCCGAGTTGGTCCAGGGCCCGGCACGGGAGGGCTGGTCCCGGGTGGTCGCCACCCGGGACCACCACATCGACCCGGGCGGCCACTTCTCCGAGCATCCGGACTTCCGGGACTCCTTCCCGGTGCACTGCGTGGTCGGTACCGAGGGCGGCGAGTTCCACCCCGCCTTCACGCCCGCCGTCGAGGCCGGTGCGGTGGACGAGGTGTTCTTCAAGGGCGCCCACTCCTCCTCCAAGAGCGGCTTCGAGGGCTTCGCCGCCGACGGCACCCCGCTCGCCGACTGGCTGCACGACCGGGGTGTGGACGCGGTCGACGTCGTCGGCATCGCCACCGACCACTGCGTCAAGGCCACCGCCCTGGACGCCGTGAAGGCCGGCTTCGACACCCGGGTGCTGCTGGACTACACGGCGGGCGTGGCGACCGACACCACCCAGGCCGCGCTGGGCGAACTGAACCGCGCAGGAGTGGACTTGACGGGCGTGCCGGTCGTGCTCGGCTGAGCCGGCAGCGCACAGGCGGCGGCCATCACGGGCCTTCGGCCACCGCTGCGCCCCGGGCCGGCCTCCCCGTGCGGGAAGGCCGGCCCGGTGCCGCGCCAGGGCTCATAACGGAACGATTGCGGAGCCCGCCCTTCCTGTGCGAGGTCTTGACGGCGCGGGGAGGGCGGGCGTTTGCTGTCTCCCGCTCGTGCGAACCTGTTGGGTTGTGGTTTGTTTTGTGGATTTGAACGTTCAAACCGCCAGGAGATGCAATGTCACACCTTTCTCGTCGCGATCTGCTCCGCGCCTCCGGAGCGGGTCTGCTGACCCTGGCCGCAGGCGGCACCCTGGCCGCCTGCGGCGGCTCCGGGGCGGGGAGTTCCTCGGGTGGGGACGCCGACACCGGCACCGTCACCGTCTGGTCCTGGGCCACGGCCGCCGCCGCCCTGCGTGGAGTCGTCCCGGCCTTCGAGAAGGACAACCCCGGCATCAAGGTCGACGTGCAGGACATCGGCAACCCGGCCATCTGGGACAAGATCACCGTCGGTCTCGCGGCCGGCGGTCAGGGCCTCGGCGACGTGCTGCACATCGGCTGCGACTACCTGCCCGGTTACCTGGAGAAGTTCCCCGGCGGCCTGGCGAACCTCTCCGAGTACGGTGCCGACGCGCACAAGGACAAGTTCGCCAAGGGCCTGTGGCCCGTCGTCACCGGCAAGGACGGCCACGTCTACGCACTGCCCTGGGAGGTCAACCCGCTCGGCTTCTTCTACCGCAAGGACTACTTCGACAAGGCGGGCATCGACCCCACCGCCCTCGCCACCTGGGACGACCTGATAGCCGTCGCCGACCGCTTCAAGGCCGCCAACCCGGGCATCTCGCTCATCGGCATCAGCAAGGCCGCCAACCCGGACCCCGACCTGGACTTCCTGCAGTCCCTCATGCAGCTCCAGGGCGCGTTCTACTTCGACCTCCAGGGCAGGATCACCCTCGGTTCCGAGCCGGACGTGCGCGCCCTCGCCACCGTCAAGCGCCTGGAGGACGCCGGCCTGATCGCCGACGTTCCCGGCGACCAGGGCTGGGCCACCGCGACGAAGGCGGGCAAGCTCGCCGTCGCCCCGATGCCCGCCTGGGCCGCGCACTACCTGGAGTCCAAGTTCGCCGACCAGAGCGGCAACTGGCGCCTCGCCAAACCCCCGGCCGTCACCCCGGGCGGCAAGCGCACCGCCCTGGTCAACTCCACCCACCTCGCCGTCGCCGCCTCCAGTCCGCGCCGCCGCGCCGCCTGGAAGTTCGTCGAGTACGCGCTCACCCGCCCCGACTCCGTCAACACCATGTTCGACGCCGGTGGCGTCTTCCCCGCGCTCACCGCGGCGTACACCGGCCCGATGTACGCCGCGCCCCACCCGTACTTCGGCGGTCAGCCCGTCCTGAAGACCTTCGCCGACCTGGCCGTCGACGGCGGCGACCCGACCAACTACTCCGGGGACTACGCCCGCGCCCTCAAGCTCGCCGGCGACGCCCAGACCAAGGTCTTCCTCAAGGGCGGCGACCCCGCCGCCGTCCTCCAGGACGCCGCCAAACAGCTCGCCCAGCAGACCGGACGCGGCATCGCATGACCGCCGCCACCCCGTCCGCCGCCCCTGCCGAGGAACTCGCCAAGTCGCTCACCAAGGAAGTCGTACGGTCCCGCCGTAGCCCCCGGTGGCGCCGCGCCGCCCTGCCGTACCTGCTGCTCGCCCCCGCCCTGCTCACCTTCGGCGTGTTCAAGGCCTACCCGATCGTCGACTCGCTGCTGCTCTCCTTCACCACCGGATCCGGTACCGCCACCCGCGCCGCCGGACTCGCCAACTACCGCCGCCTGCTGGACGATCCGCTGTTCTGGACGGCCCTGCGCAACACCGGCGAGATCCTCGTCGTGCAGGTCCCGCTGATGCTCGGCCTGGCCCTGCTGATGGCCGTCGGCATCAACTCCGCCCTGGTGCGCTGGCGCGCGGTGTGGCGACTCGGCGTCTTCATGCCCGCGGTCACCGGCCTGGTCGCCACCGGGGTGATGTTCGCCTTCCTGCTCAGGACCGACGACGGCGCGGTCAACCGGCTGCTCGACGCGGTCGGCCTGCCCACCGTCGACTGGCTCGGCCAGCCGTTCTGGGCCCGGATGTCGGTCGTCCTGGTGCTCACCTGGCACTACACCGGCTACAACGCCGTCATCTACCTGGCCGGCCTGCAGTCCATCCCCCGGGAGCTGTACGAGGCCGCGATGGTCGACGGCGCCGGGCCGATCCGCCGCTTCGCGTCCATCACCGTCCCGGCGCTGCGCCCGGTCCTGCTGTTCACCGTCGTGCTGTCCACCATCGGCACGCTCCAACTGTTCGACGAGCCGTACGTGCTGACCGGTGGCGGCCCGGACAACGCGAGCCTCACCGTCTCCATGTACCTGTACCAGAACGGCTTCCGCTACTTCGACTTCGGCTACGCCTCCGCCATCGCCTACGCGCTCACCCTGCTGGTGTCGGTGCTCGGCGCGGTCCAGATGCGCCTGATGGGGGACAAGGACACATGAACCTCAGGCAACTGCGGGGCTGGCCGCTGACCTTCCTCCTCGCCGCCGTCACCGGCCTGTCCGTCGGCCCGTTCTACTGGCTGGTGATCGCCACCACCCGGAAGGACACCGAGATCTTCGACTGGCCGCCCGCACCGCTCCCCGGAAGCCACCTCGGCGACAACCTGGACCGGCTCCAGCGCCGGATCGGGCTGCTCCGGGTGATCGGGAACTCGTTGCTGGTGGCCGGAGTCCAGACGGCCGGCGCGCTGGTCGTCGCGCTGCTCGCCGGCTACGCCTTCGCCAAGTTCCGCTTCCGCGGCCGCACGCTGCTCTTCGCGCTGCTGCTCTCCACCCTCGTGGTGCCCGAACAGGTCATGCTGGTACCGCTGTTCAAGATGATGATGAGCTTCGGGCTGCTCGACTCCTACCAGGCGATCATCCTGCCCGGCCTGTGCGTGCCCTTCGCGATCTTCCTGATGCGCCAGTCGCTGAGCGGCCTGCCGGACGAACTGCTCGACGCCGCCCGGGTCGACGGTGCCGGCGAGTTCCGGGTGCTGTGGAGCGTCGTCGTCCCGGTCATGCGGCCGGTCCTGGCAGCGCTCTCGATCTTCCTGTTCCTGGGCTCCTGGAACCAGTTCGTCTGGCCGCTGATCGCCCTGCGCAGTCCGGACATGCACACCCTGCCGGTGGCCCTCGCGACCCTGTACGGGAACAAGAGCACCACCGACTACGGCGCGATCCTCTCCGGCACCGCGCTGTCCACCCTGCCGATGATGGTCCTCTTCCTGGTCCTCCAGCGGCAGTTCATCTCCGGCCTGCTGGCCGGCGCCACGAAAGGCTGAGCATGTCCGAGACCGTGAACGACATCTGGGAACCGCACGCCCCCGCCGCCGCCGGCCTGCGCCCGCTGTACGCCGAGGGGTTGGACCTGAGGGCGAGCGGCGCGGCCACCGTCCGGGCGGTCGCCGACGGAGTGGTCGAGGTGAACGCCGAAGGGGAGGGCGAGCTGCGGATCGAGTGGCGGGTGCCCTGCGTGGACGCCACCGCCTTCTGGACGCCCGAGCCGCGCGGCACCGGCTGGCTGCCCGCCGCCTGGAGCGCCCCGCGCCGTACGCGCCTGGCCGACGGCGCCCCGATCGCCGCGCTGGTCGGCACCGGGGACGTCGCGCTCTGCGCCTTCGCCGCCGAGCGCCCCGACGTGCTGGCCGGGGCCGGAGTGGTCGAGGAGACCGGCGAGTTCCGGTGCTGGGCCCAGGCCGCGGGCCGACTCACCGTACGGATCGACACCTCGGGGCGGCACTTCGCCCGCTGCCTGGCCGACCTCGCCGCCTGGTGGGGCAGCGGCCGCGTCGCGGACATCCCTGAGGCAGCCCGTCGCCCCGCCTACTCCACCTGGTACTCGATGCACCAGGACATCACGCCCGAGCGCGTCGAGACCCAGGCCGCGCTGGGCAAGGAGCTCGGTCTGGACGTGATCATCGTGGACGACGGCTGGATGACCGCCGACCGCACCCGGGGCTACGCCCACTGCGGCGACTGGGAGCCGGTGTCGCTGCCCGACACCGCCGCCCACGTCCGCCGGGTGCACGAGCTCGGCGTGCGCTACCTGATCTGGTACGCGCTGCCGTTCATCGGCAAGGACAGCGCCGCGTACCAGAAGCTCGGCCGCTACGCCCTCGCCGAGGCGGCACACCTGGGCGCGATCGTCGCCGACCCGCGGTACCCCGAGGTCCGCGACTTCCTCACCGACCGGCTCGCCCGTGCCGTCGAGGAGTGGGGCATGGACGGCCTCAAGGTCGACTTCGTCGACTGGTTCGCGCGGGCGGAGGTCCCCGAGCCCGGCCCCGGGGCGGACTGCGCAGGCGTGGACGAGGGCGTGGAGCGCCTGCTCGCCACCATCCGGCGCCGGATCACCGCCGCGAACCCGGAGGCGATGATCGAGCACCGCCAGCCGTACGTCAGCCCCGGGCTGTGGCCGTACGTCACCATGATCCGCGCCACCGATTGCCCGCTCAGCCCGCAGGAGAACCGGCAGCGGACCGTCGATCTGCGGCTCGCCGCCGGGCCCGTCCCGGTCCACTCCGACATGCTGATGTGGCATCCGGCCGAGCCGCCGGAGCAGATCGCCTGCCACCTGATCAACGTGCTGTTCGCGGTGCCGCAGCTCTCCGTCGACCTCGCCGCGCAGAGCACCGCGCAGCGGGAGACGATCGCCTTCTGGCTCGGCGTCCTCCGCACGCACCTCGACACCCTGCAGCTCGCCGAGCTGCGCCCGGCCCGTCCGGACCTCGGGTACCCGCTGGTGACGGCGGTGGGCGAGGAGACCGTCGCGGTGGCCCGCTACGCGGCCCTGCCGGTCGACGCCTCGGATCCGGGCTGGCGCACCCTGCTGGTGGCCAACGCCGACGCCGACCCGGTCGTCCGGCTGACCGGCGGCAGCGGGACCGCCGCCGTCACCGTGCAGGACGCCCGGGGGCGTATCGTCCGGCAGGGCGAGGTCGAGCTCGACCGGGCGGAGCCGATCCCGGTGCCACGCGGCGGGCTGCTGACCCTGCGCCGCGACTGACGACTCCAGGAGGACCGCATGCCCGAGGGAGCACACCGGCCGCGCCGTGGCGCCACCACCATCGAGGAGGTCGCCCGCGCGGCCGGGGTGTCCCGGCAGACCGTCTCCAACGCACTCAACGCCCCGCACCGGGTCCGTCCGGAAACGCTGGAGCGGGTGACCGCGACGATCCGCGAACTCGGCTACCAGCCCGACCAGTCGGCCCGCTCGCTGCGCAGCGGCGCCCGGCGCACCATCGGCTACCTCACCCCGGTGGACGACCCCAACGACCCCAACCCGCTGATGGCCGGCTTCCTGGAGGCCCTGGTCGACGCGGCCGGGGAACAGGGCCGACGGGTGCTGCTGTTCCGCCCGGGCCGGGGCGCGCCCGATGCGCTGGCTGCCATCGACGAGCTGGTGGCGGCCCGCCAGGTCGACGGGCTGGTGCTGGCGGACGTGCTCCACCAGGACGCCCGGATCGACCACGTCGCCCGGCTGGGCGTCCCGTTCGTCGCCTTCGGCCGGACCGGGCCCGCGCAGCCGCAGCATTGGGTGGACATCGCCAACGACGCGGCGATGGCCGCCGTGGTGCGGCACCTCGCGGCGCGCGGTCACCGGCGGATCGGGTACCTCGGGGCCTCCGAGGACCTGCCGTGGATGGCGGCGCGGCGGGCGGGCTTCCTCGCCGAGGCACGCCGACTGGGACTGTCCGCCGTCACCGTGGCCCACCCGTCGGTGACGGCCGTACGGGCGCTGCTGCGCGGGCCCGACCGGCCCACCGCCTTCGCGGCGGGCAGCGACCTGCTGGCCTTGGACGTGTACGAGGCCGTCCGGGCGGAGGGGCTGGAGGTCGGGCCGCGCGGGATCGCCGTCACCGGATTCCACAACACGCCGCTCTGCCGCCACCTGCACCCGCCGCTGACCTCCGTACGGCTGCCGCTGCGGGCGATCACCGGCGCGCTGGTCGGGCGGCTGCTCGACCAGGGGCGTGGGGAGGCGGCACCGACGGCGGGGGTCGAGCTGGCGGCCGAGCTGGTGGTGCGGGGGAGTTCGGGGTAGGGCCGGTCCTCGTGCTCCCGTCTGCGCGGCGACGACGGGAGCACGAGGACCGGCCCTGGGCGGTGGTCTGCGCGACGGTCAGCTCGCCGACCGACCGTGCGGCGGCTGAGCCGATCAGGCCCGGTGGGCCGCCGGGCGCTCCGGGGACGCCTCCGCGAGCGCCCGGGTCACCGCGTCGACGCCGGCGCGCAGCCCGTACACCGGGGCACCGGGCTGCTGCTGCCAGGAGTCGTCGATCCCGCCGGCGTCCACCGTGTCGAAGCCCAACTCGTCGATCAGCGCCCGCACCACGCGCTTGGCCGCCTCGTCGTCGGACGCGACCGGCACGGCGAGGCGCTCCGGGTCACCCGCCGGGCGGGGGCGCTCCAGCAGGTCCTGGGCGTAGGTGCCGTTGAACGCCTTCACCACCCGGTGGCCGATCTGCTGCTCCGTCCAGCGGCTCTCGGTCAGCCCGCCGTCCTCGATCGCGTCGATCCGGCCGTCGCGCTGCTGCGGGTAGTAGTTGCCGGTGTCGATCACCGCCACGCCCTCGGCCGCGCCGTCCAGGAGCCCGGCGGGCAGGTCCGGCACGTTCTTCAGCGGCACGGTCACCACCACGACCTGCGCGCCCCGCGCCGCCTCGGCGGCCGTCACGGCCTTCGCGCCGGTCTCCTCGACCAGCGCCCCGAGCGACTCCGGGCCGCGCGAGTTGGCCACCGAGACCTCGTGCCCCAGTGCGGTCAGCCGCCGGGTCAGGTTGCCGCCGATGTTGCCCGCGCCGATGATGCCGATCTTCATGGGAAAGCCCCTCGTTCCGGGAGTGCCGCAAGCTCGTCGACCTGCCGCAACCGGACGGCGACCGGTTCTGTTCCCGCCCGTTCCGCTCTGTCCGGTCTGTGCCGCGGCCGGGTGGTCCGCCCTGCGGCTGCTACTCTCCTGGGCTGTCTCTCAGTGACGGGGGAGTCGTGACGGGGGTGTCCTGATGGAACGCACAGCGCTGCCGACCCTCATCGACGGGCTCCCCGAGGCCTTCGCGAGCGCCCCGCGCCCCGCCCGGATCGACGCCTTCTGGGACAAGCAGAGCACCCCTACCGGACGTTCGTCGACTGGCTGCGCGGCCCGGACCTCCGACTCGCCGTCGAGGCGGCCTTCCTGCGGACCGACGACCCCACCCGGCTCACCGGTCCGTCGTACTGTCCGCGTTCCGCGGGTGTGCCCGGCCCGTCATTCGAAGCGCGTGGGGTCGCCGGCCCCGCGCCGGACGATTTCCGGCCCGCCACCGGAGAAGTCGATGACCGTCGTCGGCTCCGTGCCGCAGTCGCCCGAATCCACCACGGCGTCCAGCACGTGGTCGAGGCGCTCCTTGATCTCCCACCCCTGTGTCATCGGTTCGTCCTCACCGGGGAGAACCAGGGTGCTGGAGACCAGGGGCTCACCGAGTTCGGCGAGCAGAGCCCTGGTGACGGTGTGGTCGGGGATCCTGACTCCCACCGTCTTCTTCTTCGGGTGCAGCAGGCGGCGTGGCACCTCCTTGGTGGCAGGGAGGATGAAGGTGTAGCTGCCCGGCGTCGCGGCCTTGACGGCGCGGAACACGTTGTTGTCGAGTTGGACGAACTGCCCCAGCTGCGCGAAGTCCACGCACATCAGGGTGAAGTGGTGGCGCTCGTCGAGACGCCGGATCGACCGGATCCGCTCGAGGCCGTCACGGTTGTCCAGCTGACAGCCAAGGGCGAAACAGGAGTCGGTCGGGTACGCGATAAGGGCCCCGGAGCGGAGACTGGCGACCACGGTGCCGATGGTGCGCGGCTGGGGAGACTCTGGATGCACGTCGAAGTACTTCGCCATTGGCCGACCCTACGGGATCCCGGCGACGGATGGGCGCAGCCGCGACATCCCACTCCGCAGGCGTCCGCGAAAGGTGGGCTGCGTCCGCGGTGGTCGGTACCGACGGTTCGAGCCGGTCTCGGCGAGCGGGTTCGGGCCGGAGCTGGTCTGCTGGTGCCGAGGGGCGGGCGTGCCGGTGTACCGGGAGGAATCCGGATGAGTACCTATCGAGCGGCACAGGTGGCCGCCGTCGGCGGGTCGTTCGAGATCGTCGAGCGTGACGTGCCGCGGCCGGGCCCCGGTCATGTACGGGTCGCCGTGGAGGCCTGCGGGATCTGCCACAGTGACGCCATGTTCGTGAACGCCGGGCTGCCGGGCGTCCGGTTTCCGCTGGTCCCCGGGCACGAGATCGCCGGGCGCATCGAGGAGCTCGGCGAGGGAACGCAGAGCACCGGTTGGCGGGTGGGCGACCGGGTGGCGGTGGGCTGGTTCGGCGGCAGCTGCGGGCACTGCACCGCCTGTCGGCAGGGCGACTTCGTCCTGTGCCTGAACCTGAAGGTCCCCGGTTGGGCGTACGACGGCGGGTACGCCGAGGCGGCGGTGGTGCCGGTCGACGCCCTGGCCCGAATCCCCGACGCGCTGGCGGCCGCCGACGCCGCGCCGATGGCCTGCGCCGGGGTGACCACGTACAACGGGCTGCGGACGAGCTCCGCACGGCCGGGCGACCTCGTCGCCGTACTCGGCATCGGCGGCCTCGGCCACCTGGGTGTGCAGTACGCGGCCGCCATGGGCTTCGAAACCGTGGCCATCGCCCGCGGCGCCGACAAGGCCGACTTCGCCAAGCAGCTCGGCGCGCACCACTACATCGACAGCACGGCCGACACGCCCGTCGCGGACGCGCTGCAGTCCCTCGGCGGCGCCAGGGTCGTGCTGGCCACGGCCGCGAACTCCGCCGCCATCACGGCGACCGTGGACGGGCTGTCCCACCGCGGTGAACTGGTGGTCATCGGCGCGGACGCCGAGCCGCTTCGGATCACCCCGGTCCAGCTGCTCCTGCGCGCCAGGACCGTCCGAGGACACGCGTCCGGCAGCGCGCAGGACATCGAGGACACCATGGCGTTCAGCGCCCTGCGGGGAATCCGCCCGATGATCGAGACCGCGCCGCTCGGCCAGGCCGACGAGGCTTACCGGAGGATGCTCTCCGGTACCGCCCGCTTCCGCATGGTGCTCACCACCGGAACGGGATGACGGGAGCCGGACGCGCCGGAGCTTCGTCCGGTCCTGGCGACCGGTGCGCACGGCGGCATCGGTGGAGTCGGGAGCTTCGGTCGACCTGAGTGAGAGCCGGTCACAGAGCCGGTCACCTGGGGAAGTCGCGTCGTCTAGCCCGGCGTTGGATCACTCTCGCAGAGGGGCGGGTTTCGACCGGGCTCGTCGGGGTGGGCGGCGGCGGGTTCGGCGCGCCGGATGGCGATGACGGCGGCGTCGTCGTTGAGGCGGTGGCCGACGTGAGCGAGGAGGTCACGGCGGATGTGGTTGACGAGTGTCTCGGGGGAGCATCTGGTCCAGTGGGCGGCGCGATCGGCGAGCGGGTAGAACTCGCCGGTGTCGTCGCGTGCCTCGGTGACCCCGTCGGTGTACAGCAGCAGGGTGTCGCCTCTTTCGAACGGGAAGTCGTCGCTCGGGTACGTGCCGTCGCCGAGGTCGTTCACGCCGAGGGGCGGAGCGGCCGGCACGGAGTCGACGGGCAGTGCGTGGCCGTCGCGCAGCAGGAGGGGCGGCGGGTGTCCGCAGTTGGTCATGCGGGCGACCGGCTCGTCGTCGGGCAGGTCGAGGAGGATCGCGGTGATGAAGTGCTCGACGATGTCGCCGCTCTCCTGGGCGAAGTCGGTGAGGTAGCGCCCCACGTTGTGGTCGAGCGTGGACGCCAGGTCCGCCAGGGTGTCGTGCTGTGCGGCGATGAGGCGGAAGGCGCTGACCAGCAGGGCCGACTCGCCGACGGCGGCCAGGCCCTTGCCCCGGACGTCTCCGATGACCATGCGGGTTCCGCCCGCCGTGCGGGTGGCGGTGTAGAGGTCGCCGCCGATCTGTGCCTCTTTCTCGGCGGCGAGGTACATCGTGGCGATCTGAAGCGGCCCGATCTGTTCGGGCAGCGGGCGAAGCAGGGCGCGCTGGGCGGCTTCGGCGACTGACTGGGCGCGGGCGAGCTGTCTGGCCCGGTGGTCGCGGATGGCGGTGAACATGACGATCAGCACGCACAGGATGGTCAGCGCGGCGATCTGCGCGATGTGGTTGCTGGTGGTGAGGCCGCCATGGAGGAAGGCGATGAGGACCTGGGCGGCGATGGCCAGGGCTCCGACGAGGGCGGTCGGGCGGAGGCCGGCGAACGAAGGGGTGAGGGCAGGGGCGATCACCAGGAGCGGGCCGAGGTGGATGGTGGTGGGGGAGTGGAGATCGACCACGGTGATCGCCGCGATGAGGGCGAGCGGGATCAGCAGCAGCGCCCAGCTCCGTTGCCCGCGCTGCTGGAGGCGGGCCGCGCGTGCTCGGACTTCCATGTCCCCACTGTGCTCCTGAGCGTCGGCGAGCGCAGGTGTGTCGCACATGCGTGGTAGCCGGCTCACCGGTCGTAGCCGCTCCGGTGTCGCCGCCCCGGGCGGCTCCGCTGCGCCGGACTCCGGCGGCATGGAGTGGCGAACCCGAACCACCCCGACCAACACGGCACCGGGCCCAACACGGCACCGGGCGATGTCGCTCGCAGCGGAAGGCCCCGCGCAGAATGGATCTCGATCTGGAAGAGGCCTTGCGGGGTGCGGATATTTCACCGGTATGCGATACGTGCCGCATTTTCACCTGGCTGGACTCATGGTGTCACACCTTGGACACGTCCGAAATGACAGCCATAAGGGCTGTCATTACGTTCGTCGCAGGTCGGGCACCCGGCCGACGTCCGTGAGACAGAGAGACAGTGACATGCGCACGCGCACATTGGCTTTGGCCGTCGCCGGAGTAAGCGCGGCGGCGCTTGCGGCCACCGGTATCACCTACACCCTGACCGCCGGATCCACCTCGGCGCCCCCGTCTGTCCAGCGGGCGGCCCAGCCGGTCCAACAAGCCGCCCCGGCGCACCCGCCTGTTCAGTCGGCACCCCAGCCGGTCCAACAAGCCGCCCCGGCCGCGGCCGCCCCGGGCGGCGGCGAAGAAGAAAAAGGGGAGAAGCGCGAGGGCCGCGACCGTGAGGACGGCAGGCGCGGCCACGGCCATGAGGGCCACGGCCATGAGGAAGAGGGAAGGATCTACTTCAACGAACGTTCGTACTCCGCCTCCGATGAGGGATGCGTCACCGCCGCCAGCGGACTGGGCTCCAGTAGCTTCAGTATTTTCAATGACAGCCGGAAGACCGTCGAGGTCTTCCGCGGCTTCTCCTGTGACAACGGCGGTCCGGTCGCCATCGTGGGCCCCTACGGCGCCACCAATGGCGTCGCGCCTCGTACCGGCCACGGGGCCCTGTTCGGTGGCGACGGCGCCGTGGGCAGCTTCCGGGTGCTCGGCGACCGCGACGAGTGGTGACAGCGCAGCCTGGGACGCGGCCGGCTCCCGGCCCCGCCGAGAAGGCCGTGAGCGCTCAGAAGACCGCGAGCGGATTGACCGGGGAGCCGGTGCCGCGGGGGATGTTCAGGGGCGCGGCGACGAAGAGGAACTCCCATCGTGAGGTGCGCGCGCACGCCTCGGCCAGCGGTTCCAGGTCCAGGTTGTCGATCAGCGGCAGGCCCAGGGCGGTGATGGCCAGCACGTGGACCGGCGAGTGGACGCCGTCGACGGGGCTCGGGCGCATGTCGCTGTCGCCGTCGCTGCCCAGGGCCGAGGCCCGTGACTCGCTCAGCACGCGCATCGCGCCGGGATGCAGCCCCGCGCTGAGGTCGTCCGGGTCCCACGCGCCCAGCCGCCGCCGTCGGGCGAGGTGGCCCGTGCGGACCAGGAGGATGTCCTGGGGGTGGAGCGGGCTGCCCTGTTCCTCGGCGCAGACCAGCAGCTCCGGGCCGCCGATCGCCTCTCCCGGCTCCAGCCAGGCGCGGCCGCGCAGGCGTGGCACGTCCAGCAGGACTCCTCGCCCCACCAGCCCGGGCAGCAGGTCGGTCACCGCGCCGTAGGCGGCACCTTGCGAGGAGACCACGTCGCGCGCCCGCACTCCCGCGAAGAGCAGTCCGCCGTACGCGATGTGGCAGAGCGCGTCCAGGTGCGTCTGCGCCTTGCCGTGGTAGTCGGAGGCGATGAAGTCCCGGTGCACGGTCGGCTCGGGGGGCGTGACGTCCGCCAGTTCGGTCATCTGGTGCAGTGCCGGCCTGCGGTTGTCGGGCCCCGGCACGGTGTCCCACGGCCGCCCCATGGCGACGACCTCACCCGTGCGTACGAGTCCGGCGGCGGCCACCCGTCGCGTCCCTTCGACCGGCCCGGGGAGACGGTCGCGGCGCAGCCGGCGGAAAAGCGCGTCGAACTCGTCACGGGTCATCGCCGGCCCGTTGACACTGGTCATGGCACTCCTCAACCCGTCCCCCGCTCTGCCGATGATGCGGTGACGGTCGCAATACCGCCACCGTGCTCGGGGAGTTGTGCGCGATCCGGTGACAAGCACCGCAGAACGGGCAAAGTCCTAATATTGCATCGAAAGGGTGCGGCTCTGCGGAAATGTGAGCGCTGTGGCGGTCATGACAGCTTCGGATCAGGCGGGGATCGGTCCCGTACGGGCCCGTGAGCGGTTCATGCTCGGTGAACCGGTCGAGGGTGGCGTGCGGAGTCTGATCCTGAACTCCTGGCAGCGCTGCCGGTCGATGGGGATCTCCCCGGACGGATCCGAGCTCCCGTACCGGCCGGACATCGATCTGGACGGTCGGCTGGTCCGCGCGGCCAGGCCCGTGCTGGACCGGCTGGCATCCAGGTTCGCCGGCAGCCGGATGAACGTGGCCCTGACCGACGGGGACGGGGCGGTGCTGCAGCGCCGTTTCGGCGAAGCGTCCATGGCCAGGCAGCTGCCCGCGATCCAGAGCGTCCCGGGCTTCGTGTTCGCCGAGCAGTACGGCGGGACCAACGGCATCGGGCTGGCGCTCACGGAACGGCGGCTCATCCAGGTCTCCGGAGCCGAGCACTTCTCCGAGCGCGGCCAGTCCAACGCCTGTACGGCGATTCCCGTCCGCGACCCCCTCAGCGGACGGATCGAGGGTGTCCTCTGCTTCGCCTATCCGCCCGCCTACGCGGACCCGCAGATGGAGGACCTGATCCGCAAGGCCGCCACCGCCATCGAGCGGCGCCTGCTGGCGCAGAGCTCGGCGCGAGAGCGCACCCTGCTGCGCGCGTACCTCGATTCCAGGCGCCGCGCCCAGACCGACCAGGCGGCCGGGGACGGGCGCCTGGTCGGGATGGACGAGCTGTCCCGGAGCGGGCTGGACCGGCACGACCAGATACTGCTCGAACAGATGGCCACCGACCTGATCTCCTCGGCCCGCCGCACCGCGGTCGAGGTGACCCTCTCCCAGGGCCGGCGGGTCACCCTGCTGAGCCGTCCGGTGGCCAGCCCGTCCGGGGTGGAGGGCTTCGTCATCGAGGCGATCCTGCACGGCGACTCGCTGCCCCGGCTCGTCGCCCCCGACCAGGCCGGTCGGCCGGTCGGCCGCCCGGCGCCCGCCACGACCGCCGCCGCCCCACCGCTGCGGCACCCCGGGGGTGGCGCACCGGATCGCCGGGCCGAGGCGCCGTCCGCCCCCGCGCGCGGCGCAGCCACCAGGCTGCTGCTGGTGGGCGAGCCGGGCGTGGGACAGTACGCCGTCGCGGCCCGCCGCCGTCTGGAGCTGCTGTCCGAGGCCAGCACCCGCATCGGCACCACCCTGGACGTGACCCGCACCGCCTGGGAACTCGCCGAGATGGCCGTCCCGCGGCTGGCCGACTACGTCACCATCGACCTGCCCGAGACCGTCCTGCGCGGCGAGGAGCCCACCGACCCCAGCAGCGAGCTGCACCGCACGGTGGTCCACGGCATCCGCGCCGACTGCCCCTTCTACCCGGTCGGCGAACGGGTCGACCTCAGCCCCACCACGCCCCATCGCCGCTGCCTGGCGAGCGGGCAGGCGGTGCTGGAACCCGATCTGAGCAGGGCCGCAGGCTGGATCTCGCAGGACCCCGAGGCGGCCCAGCGCCTCCTCGCGCACCACGTCCACTCCCTCATCACCGTCCCGCTGCTGGCCCGCGGCGTCGTGCTGGGCATCGCCGGCTTCTACCGCGCCCGGAACCCCGCCCCCTACGGGGACGACGACCGCTCGCTGGCCCAGGAGCTGGCCACCCGCGCCGCCATCTGCATCGACAACGCCCGCCGCTACACCCGCGAACACGCCATGGTCCTGGCCCTGCAGCACAGCCTGCTCCCGCGCAGCCTGCCCGAGCAGAGCGCCATCGAGGTCGCCCACCGCTATCTGCCCGCCGAGTCCGGGGTGCGCGGGGACTGGTTCGACGTCATCCCCCTCTCCGGCGCCCGGGTCGCCCTGGTCGTCGGCGACGTCGTCGGCCACGGACTGCACGCCGCCGCCACCATGGGCCGCCTGCGCACCGCCGTGCACAACTTCGCCGAACTGGACCTCGCCCCCGACGAGCTCCTCACCCACCTGGACAACCTCGTGGGGCGCCTGGACCGGGACGAGGACGGTGCGGAGCCCGCCACCGGCAATGACGGCATCATCGGCGCGTCCTGCCTGTACGCCGTCTACGACCCGACCTCGCAGCGCTGCACGCTGGCCCGCGCCGGTCACCCGCCACCCGCGGTGGTCCACCCGGACGGCACGGTCATCCTCCCCGACCTCCCCGCCGGGCCCCCGCTCGGCCTGGGCGGCCTGCCGTTCGAAACCGCCGAGCTGCACCTCCCCGAAGGCAGCCGGCTGGTCCTCTACTCCGACGGACTCCTCGAAGACCACCGCCGCGACCCCGAAGCGGCGCTCGACCGCCTGCGCACCGCCCTGGCCCACCCGAACCGCTCACCCGAGGACACCTGTCGCACGGTCGTGGAGGCCGTGGTACCCGAGCACCCGGCCGACGACGTCACGCTGCTCGTCGCCCGCACCCACGCCCTCGACCCCGGCCGGATCGCCACCTGGGACCTGCCCGCCGACCCGGCCCGCGTCGGCGACATCCGCGCCGCAGCCGCCCGCCGCCTGAGCGACTGGGGACTGGACGAGGTCGCCTTCGTCGCCGAACTGCTGCTCAGCGAACTGGTCACCAACGCCATCCGCTACGGCATCGAGCCCATCCAGGTCCGTCTGATCCACGACCGCGCACTGATCTGCGAGGTCTCCGACGGCAGCAGCACCGCCCCCCACCTGCGCCACGCGGCCACCACCGACGAGGGCGGCCGCGGCCTGTTCCTCGTCGCCCAGCTCACCCAGGCCTGGGGCACCCGCTACACGGCCAGGGGCAAGGTCATCTGGGCCGAATGCGCCCTGGAGGCGTCCGACGGAGTCCCCGACCTCTTCGAGAGCCCCTTCTTCGAGAACCAGTTCGCCGACATCCCCGAAATCGAATGACCCGCCCTCCGGACATCACCCGCCCTCCGGACATCAACCGCCGCCGTGGCGTGTCAACACCACCGCGGCCGGGCTGAGCTGGTAGGAACGGTGGTCCATGCACGACACCCCCGACCCCCCGGCGGGCCCACCCGCGCGCCGCGGCCCACTCGTCCGCATCCGCGGTCTCGGCAAGCGGTTCGGCGGCACTCCCGCGCTGGCCGGGATCGACCTCGACATCCATCGCGGCAGCGTCCTGGCCCTGCTCGGTCCGAACGGCGCCGGCAAGTCCACCCTCATCCGGACGCTCGCCGGGATCCACCACGCGGACCAGGGCGAGGTGACGGTGGCCGGACACCCGCTCGGCACCGAGGCCGCCGCTCGTCATATGGCCTTCATCCACCAGGATCCCGGTCTCGTCGAGTGGATGACGGTCGCCGAGAACATCGCCCTGGTCGCCGGCTACCCGCGCCGTCACGGACTGGTCTCCTGGCGGCGGACCCGGGAGCGCTGCGCCGACGCCCTCGCCCTGATCGCCGGGCACCTGGACGCCGACGCGCGAATCGCCGACCTCGCCCCCGCCGAGCGCTCGCTGGTCGCCATCGCCCGCGCGCTGGCGACGAGGGCGGAGCTCATCGTCCTGGACGAGCCGACCGCCAGCCTCCCCGCCGCGGACTGCGCCCGGCTCTTCGCCGTCCTGCGCACCCTGCGCGACCGGGGGCACGGCATCGTCTACGTCACCCACCGGCTCGACGAGGTCTACCAGGTCGCCGACACCTTCGCCGTCCTGCGCGACGGCCGGCTGATCAGCTCCGGCCCGCTCGCCGGCCACAGCCGCCGGCGCCTGGTCCACGACATCGTGGGCCGCGAACCGGTCGGCCACCGGGCCGCCCCGGTCGCCCCCGCCGAGGGCCCGGTGGTGCTGAGCCTCGACGCGGTGCGGACCACGAACGCCGGGCCGGTCAACCTGACGCTGCGCGCCGGCGAAATCCTCGGCATGGTGGGCCTCACCGGCGCCGGCCACCTCGACCTGGGCCGCGCCCTCGCCGGATCCCGTCCGATCCTCGGCGGGCGGGCCCTGCTCGACGGCCGACCGTACACCCCGCACACGGTGGCCGGTGCCGTCGACTCCGGCGTCGGCCTGGTCACCGGCAACCGTCAGGAGGAGGGATGCGCCGCCGAACTGACGGTCCGTGAGAACCTCCTGGCGAACCCCCGGGCGGGCGGCCGGTCGGGGCTGCACTGGATCAGCCCCCGGCGCGAGCGGGCCCAGGCCGCCGCCCTGATCGAGCGGTTCTCGGTGCACCCCCGCGACAGCGAGGCGCGGATCGCCACGCTGTCCGGCGGGAACCAGCAGAAGATCATGGTCGGCCGGTGGCTCCGGGTGCACCGGCGGCTGTTGATCCTCGAAGAGCCGACCGCCAGCGTCGACGTCGGCGCCAAGGCCGAGCTCTACCGCCTGCTCGACCAGGCGCTCGCCGACGGCCTCGCGGTCCTGCTCATCTCCACCGACTTCGAGGAGGTCGCCACCGTGTGCCACCGTGCCCTGGTGTTCGTCCGCGGGACCGTGACCGCCGAGCTGGCCGGTGCGGCCCTCAACGTCACCGAACTCACCTCCGCCGCCTCGGCCATGCCTCCCGTCACCGGTGGTGACGGCGACAGGCGTGCGACAGGCCGATGACCGCACCCCCCTTCCGCCGATCCCCGCAGAGCCGCCGGCGCGGGCACCTGATCGGCAGCTACGGCCTGCCGGCCCTCGCCGCCCTGCTGTTCCTGATCTTCTCCGTCGCGCTGCCGAACACCTTCCCCACCCTCGACAACGTCTCCTCGATCCTGTCCAACCAGTCGATCCCCGCCCTCCTCGCGCTCGGTGTGACGATCCCCATCGCCACCGGCAAATTCGACCTGTCCATCGGCTACGGCCTCGGCCTCGCGCACGTCGCGGTGCTGCGGCTCATCGTCGACGGCAGCTGGCCCTGGCCGCTCGCCTGCCTGGCCGTGATCCTGGGCGGAACGGCCTTCGGGGCCCTCAACGGTGTCATCGTCGAGTTCGGGCGGATCGACTCCTTCATCGCCACGCTCGGCACCGGCAGCATCCTGTACGCCTTCACCGGCTGGATCACCGGCGGCGCCCGGGTCCTCCCCGGTACAGGCGGTCTGCCGGTCGCCTTCACCGACCTCTACGACTCCACATTCCTCGGACTGCCGGTGTCCGCCTCCTACGTGCTCGCGCTCGCGGCCGTCCTGTGGCTCCTGCAGGAGCGGCTGCCGCTCGGCCGGTACCTGTACGTCATCGGCTCCAACCCGCGCGCCGCCGAACTCGTCGGAATCCCCACCCGCCGCTACAGCGTCTACGCCTTCGCCGGATCGGGCCTGGTCGTCGGTTTCGCGGGGGTCCTGCTCGCCGCGCAGCAGCAGATCGGCAACCCGAGCGTCGGCCTGGAGTACCTGTTGCCCGCGTTCGTCGGCGCGCTGCTCGGCTCCACCGCGATCAAACCCGGACGCGCCAACACCCTGGGCACCGTGGTCGCCGTCGCCGTCCTCGCCATCGGTCTGGCCGGTATCGGGCAGCTCGGCGCCGACTTCTGGGCCGTGCCGCTGTTCAACGGCGCCACGCTGCTCCTCGCCGTCGGCCTGGCCGGCTACTCCGCACGCCGCCGGCTGCGCGCCGGCGGCGCCGAGACCCGCCGGTCGCCCACGCCGCCGTCGACGGACGCGGCATCCTCCCGGGACACGCCGTGAAGCGCGGTGCCGCGATCGTGCTGGCAGCAGTCGTGCTGGCAACGGCGGGCACCGCCCTGGACGGCTGCCAGCGCGGCGTGTCGACCGGGACCGGGGCCCCCGTCGCAGGGCCGTCGAGGGCCGGGTGCCCGGCGTCCACCCTCGCCAAGGCGAAGGCGAACGTCCAGCAGGCCGAGCAGGTCGACGTCCCCTGGAACGGCCCCACCAGCGGCCCCAGGGCGGTTCCCGGCCGGACCATCGTCTACGTCGCCCAGACCATGACCAACCCCGGCGTCGCGGGTGTCGCCAGGGGAGTCGTCGAAGCCGCGACGATCACCGGCTGGAGCGTCCGGGTGATCGACGGACAGGGCACGCCCGCCGGCATCCAGGCGGCGCTCGGCGAGGCGGTGAACCTCGATCCCTCGGGCATCGTCATCGGGGGCTTCGACCCGGGCCTGACCTCGCAGCAGGTCGCGCAGGCCGGCACGGCACACATCCCGCTCATCGGCTGGCACGCGGTCGCGGCCCCCGGGCCGAGCACGAACCCCCCGCTCTTCAGCAACATCACCACCAACGTCGGGGACGTCGCACGGCTCAGCGCGGACTGGGTCGTCGCGGACTCCAACGGCAACGCCGGAGTCGTCGTCTTCACCGACGACTCCGTCCCGTTCGCCAAGACCAAGTCCCAACTGATCAAGGACGAACTCGCCACCTGCCCCGGCGTGAGACTGCTGGCCTCCGCGAACATCCCCATCCCGGACGCGACCAGCCGCACTCCCGAGGAGGTCTCCGCCCTCCTCGCCCGTTTCCAGGGCCAGTGGACGCACTCCGTCGCCATCAACGACCTGTACTTCGCCGACGCCGCGCCCGCCCTGCGCGCGGCCGGCCGGCCCGGCAACGCCGCCCCGTACAACATCGGCGCGGGCGACGGCGACCCCTCGGCCTTCCAGCGCATCGACAGCAGACAGTTCCAGGCCGCCACCGTCCCCGAACCCCTCACCGAACAGGGTTGGCAGATCGTCGACGAGTTCAACCGCGCCTTCTCCCACCAGCCCGCCAGCGGCTACGTCGCCCCGGTCCACATCGCCACGGCCGCCAACAGTGGCGGAGCGACCTCCTGGGACCCGTCGGGCTACCGCCAGGCGTACCGGACGATCTGGGGCGGGTAGCGAGGGCGGTGCCGACGGGGCGCCCGGTTCCTACCCGTCGGGGAGCCGGTGCGCGACGAGCACGGCGATGTCGTCGTCGAGGCCGGCACCGCTGTACGCGAGGAGGTCCTGGTGCAGGCGGTCCAAGAGCTCGCGTGGCGGCAGGGCGGTCCACTTACGGACACGCTGGGTGAGCGGGTAGAAGGCTCCGGTGCGGTCGCGGGTCTCGGTCACGCCGTCGGTGTACAGCAGCAGTTGGTCGCCCGGACGGAAGGGCTCCACGTCGACGTGGTAGTCGCCGCCGAGCAGCACACCGAGGTTGAGAGGCGGTGACGGATCACACGGGGCCAGTTCGCTGACCCCGCCCCGGTCGATGAGCAGCGGCGGGGGGTGACCGCAGTTGACGATGCGGACCACGGGCTCGTCGCCGGGAATCTCGGCGAGCACAGCGGTGATGAAGCGTTCCTCGCTGCCGGGGAGCTGGGCGGCTCGGCGGCTCATGCTCCGCTCCAATCTACGCGCTATCGCGGGCAGATCGGGCTCGTCGTAGGCGGCCTCGCGGAAGGCGGCCAGCATCGCCGCAGCCGTCTCCACCGCGAGCAGGCCCTTGCCCCGGACGTCGCCGATCAGCAGGCGCACACCGTGTGCGGTGCTCATCGCCTCGAAGAGGTCGCCGCCGATCCGGGCCTCCGCGGCCGCCGACAGGTACAAGGTCTCGATGCCGATGCGGCCCAGGAGGTGGGGGACCGGACGCAGCAGCACGCGCTGCGCCGTCTCGGCCACGGAGCGTACGGTGGCCAGGGTGCGTTCCCGGCGCGTTCGGTGGGCGGCCAGGAGGGTACCCAGCATTCCGACCAACGCCGTGGAGAAGTAGGTGGCCACGTAGTGGCGCTCCCAGAGATAACCCACGTCGCGGCCCGCACAGCACGGAGTGCCCGCCAGGACGCCTTCGAAGGTCACGGCGAAGACCGTGACGGCGGCGACGAAGGCGGGACCGTGGGCGTAGGCGGCGACGACGGGCAGGGCGATGAGCAGAAAGCTCACCGGCCACTGCACGGGAGTGATCGGTTCCAGCGCCAGGATGGCCGCGACGTAGATGGCCGGCAGCCAGCGGATCCAGGCCGGCGGGGCGGGCACCCGCGGCTCCGTCCCGCCCGGCCCCGTCGCACGGTGCCGGGCGGCGCCGCCGCGGCCCGGGATCCTCACCGCGCGCTCCGGTGGCGGTGTGCCCGGTTGAACGGGAAGCCGCGGCGAACCGGCCGGGCACGGGCGGGCGAAGCGGACCGCCGCGGTCGCACGAGCGGTGGATCCATCGGCACGCCGGAGAGAATCCGCCCGGACGGCGGCAGGGGTCCGACAGCCGCGGAGGGCGCCGCGACGTGCAGCGGTGTGCCCACGAACTCCCGGTGGCGGGCGTCATCCGGTCCGTGATCCGCCTGTACACGCATACATCAATCATCACGGCATACCAGCCGCCGCCGCCCGCCGACGGAGTCGAGCGAGCACGCGACCGCATGGGCGCGACACCCCCGGCACGTGGCTCGCGGTGGTGGCCGGTGCCGGGCGCCGTCCGGTCGACCGTCTCCCCGGCCTCGAACCGGACCCGTCGTCCGGCGAACCGGCAGGCTCTTGAGGCCGTTCCGGAGTCGGAGACCAGGCCCGTAGAGGAAGAGCATCCACAGCACCGAGCGTTCCGGCACCCCGACCGCGTCCAGCAGGTTCCGGCGCGGAAGGTCGGACGGCGAGGCGGGGAGTCGAAACGATCAGCCCGCGCAGGACGGGCAGAGCCCCCGGTAGGTGACCTCGGCGCCGGAGACGGCGAAGCCGAAGCGCTGGTCGGCCGGGAGGTCGGCGAGCGGGTTGCCGATCGGGTGGACGTCGCGGATGGCGCCGCAGCCGGTGCAGACCAGGTGCTGGTGCGGGTGGTGCGCATTGGGGTCGTAGCGCTTGGCGCGCCCGTCGGTGGAGACCTCGATGACCTCGCCGAGGGTGACCAGTTCGCCGAGGGTGTTGTAGACGGTCGCTCTGGAGATCTCCGGGAGGCGTTCGGCCGCACGGGCGTGCACCTCGTCCGCGGTCAGGTGCACGTGCTCGCCGTCCAGGACCTCGGCGACGACACGCCGCTGGGAGGTGAGGCGCCAGCCGCGCCCGCGCAGCCGCTCCAGCAGGTCGCTCATATCGGTTCACCTATTCAGGTCATGGGGGAGACCGGAGTTTACCAATGCACATCCTCCATGGTCCGGTTCCCGAACGGATATGGATTTGGTGTCTTTCTTGACTTGGATTGCGTCCACCGTAGGATCGGCTCCGGCGCTAGCCTGGGTACCAGCAGTACACAGCAGGAGATAGCGATACCCGGTAGTAGCAGCAGTTGGTGCCGTAGGTAGCAGATAGACACCGTGATCCGCCTTGTAGGGAAGGATTCCCATGTCTGAGAACCACGATGCAACCGGCGTTGAGGCGAGCGCGGAAGGCTGCCCGGTCAACCATGGGCGCGCGCTTCACCCCACCCAGGGCGGCGGGAACCGCCAGTGGTGGCCGGAACGGCTGAACCTGAAGATCCTGGCCAAGAACCCCGCCGTGGCCAACCCGCTGGGCGGGGACTTCGACTACGCCGAGGCCTTCAACTCCCTCGACCTCCCGGCCGTCAAGCGCGACATCCAGGAAGTGCTCACCACCTCGCAGGACTGGTGGCCGGCCGACTACGGCAACTACGGTCCGTTCATGATCCGCATGGCCTGGCACAGCGCCGGCACCTACCGGATCAGCGACGGCCGCGGCGGCGCCGGCGGCGGCCAGCAGCGCTTCGCCCCGCTGAACAGCTGGCCGGACAACGCCAGCCTGGACAAGGCCCGCCGTCTGCTCTGGCCGGTGAAGAAGAAGTACGGCCGCAGCCTGTCCTGGGCCGACCTGATGATCCTGGCCGGCAACGTCGCCCTGGAGGGCATGGGCTTCGACACCTTCGGCTTCGGCGGCGGCCGAGTCGACGAGTGGGAGCCGGACGAGGACGTCTACTGGGGCCCGGAGACCACCTGGCTGGACGACAAGCGCTACACCGGTGACCGCGAGCTGGAGAGCCCGCTGGCCGCCGTCCAGATGGGCCTGATCTACGTCAACCCCGAGGGCCCCAACGGCAACCCGGACCCGATCGCCGCCGCCCGCGACATCCGCGAGACCTTCTACCGGATGGCGATGAACGACGAGGAGACCGTCGCGCTGATCGCCGGCGGCCACACCTTCGGCAAGACCCACGGCGCCGGCCCGGCGGACAGCGTCGGCCCGGACCCGGAGGCCGCGCCGATCGAGCAGCAGGGCCTCGGCTGGAAGAGCGCCTTCGGCACCGGCGTCGGCGGCGACGCGATCACCAGCGGCCTCGAGGGCGCCTGGACGCCCACCCCGGTGACCTGGGACAACAGCTTCTTCGAGACGCTGTTCGGCTACGAGTGGGAGCTCACCAAGAGCCCGGCCGGCGCCCACCAGTACAAGCCGAAGGACGGCGGCGGCGAGGGCACCGTCCCGGACGCCCACGACCCGAGCAAGCGGCACGTCCCGATCATGCTCACCACCGACCTGTCGCTGCGCTTCGACCCGGTCTACGAGCCGATCTCCCGCCGCTTCCTGGAGAACCCGGCCCAGTTCGCCGACGCCTTCGCCCGCGCCTGGTTCAAGCTGACCCACCGCGACATGGGCCCGATCGTGCGCTACCTCGGCCCGGAGGTCCCGAGCGAGCAGCTGCTCTGGCAGGACCCGCTGCCGGCCGTCTCGTACGGGAACGTCGAGCCGGCGGACGTCGCCGACCTCAAGCGGCGGATCGCCGCCACCGGCCTGTCGGTCTCCGAGCTGGTCTCCACCGCGTGGGCCGCGGCCTCCTCCTTCCGCAGCAGCGACAAGCGCGGCGGGGCCAACGGCGGCCGGATCCGGCTGCAGCCGCAGGCCGGCTGGGAGGTCAACGAGCCCGACCGCCTGGCCACCGTGCTGCGCGCCCTGGAGGGCGTGCAGGCGGAGTTCAACGCGCAGGCCGGCGACAAGCAGGTCTCGCTGGCCGACCTGGTGGTGCTGGCCGGCGGCGTCGGCATCGAGCAGGCCGCGAAGGCGGCCGGCCTCGCCGTCGAAGTGCCGTTCGCGCCCGGCCGGGTGGACGCCCCGCAGGAGCTGACCGACACCGAGTCCTTCGCCGCACTGGAGCCGAAGGCCGACGGCTTCCGCAACTGGGTCGGCAAGGGCAACCGGCTGCCGGCCGAGTTCCTGCTGCTCGACAAGGCGAACCTGCTGGGCCTCAGCGCGCCCGAGCTGACCGTCCTGGTCGGCGGTCTGCGCGTGCTGGGCGCCAACCACCAGCAGTCCGCGCACGGTGTCCTCACCGCGACCCCGGGCGTGCTGACGAACGACTTCTTCGTCAACCTGTTGGACCTGGGCACCAGTTGGAAGGCCACCTCGGAGGACTCGCACACCTTCGAGGGCCGGGACGCCTCCGGCCGGGTCAAGTGGACCGGCACCCGCGCCGACCTGGTCTTCGGCTCGAACTCCGAACTGCGGGCCGTCGCCGAGGTGTACGCGAGCGACGACGCCAAGGAGAAGTTCGTGTCGGACTTCGTCGCGGCCTGGGTCAAGGTCATGAACGCGGACCGCTTCGACCTCGCGTGACCCGCTGAGCCGATCGGGAGCCCGGGGCGCCAACCCCCGGGCTCCCGATCGTCGTTATGGCGTTCCGGGTGCGGAGCCCACGCTGACCAGCCCGGTCTCGTACGCCGCGACCACCGCCTGGGCCCGGTCCCGCAGCCCCAACTTGCCGAGGATCCGGGCCACATGGGTCTTCACCGTGGCCTCGGAGAGCTGCAGCCGGGCGGCCAGCTCGGCATTGCTCAGGCCCCGGGCGAGCAGCGTCATCACCTCCAGTTCGCGCGGGGTGAGGGTGGCCAGCTCGCGGTGCGGGGCGGCGGCCTCCTGGGCGGCCGGGCGGGCGAAGCGCTCGACCAGGCGGCGGGTGATCGCGGGCGCGAGCAGCGCGTCGCCGGTGCGGACCAGCCGGACGGCGGCGGCCAGGTGCTCCGGGGTGACGTCCTTGAGCAGGAAGCCGCTGGCCCCGGCGGCCATCGCGGCGTAGACGTAGTGGTCCAGGTCGAAGGTGGTCAGCATGATCACCCGGGGTGCGTCCTGCGCACCGTCGGCGAGGATCCGGCGGGTGGCCTCCAATCCGTCCAGGCCGGGCATCCGGATGTCCATCAGCACCACGTCCGGTCTGGTCCGGCGGGCGGCGGCGACGGCCTGCTCGCCGTCCTCGGCCTCGGCGACCACCTCGATCCCCTCGGACTCCAGGATCAGCCGGAAGCCGGTCCGGACCAGGGCCTGGTCGTCGGCCACCACCACGCGCAGCGCGCTCATCGACTCTCCAACGGGATCAGGGCCGTGACGCGGTAGCCACCGCGCGGCCGGGGACCGGTGTGCAGGGTGCCGCCGTAGACGGCGAGGCGTTCGCGCAGCCCGAGCAGGCCGCGCCCGTTGCCGGTGGCGGCGGCGCCGGTGGGGCGGCCGCCGGTGTCGGTGACCTCCACCCGCAGGCGGTCGGGGGCGTACTCGACGGTCACCTCGGCGTCGGCGCCGCCCGCGTGCTTGACGGTGTTGGTCAGCGCCTCCTGGACGACCCGGTAGGCGGCGAGTTCGACCCCGGGCGGGACGGCCCGGCGCTCGCCGCGTACGGTCAGCTCCACCGGCAGCCCGGCCTGCCGGACGCCCTCGACCAGGGCGTCGAGTCGGCCGAGGCCCGGCTGCGGGCTGAGGTCGGCGCTGGCCGCCGGGTCGTCCCCGATACCCGCGTCGATGGTCAACAGGCCCATCACGTGCCGCAGTTCGGTCATCGCCGCGCGCCCGCCGGTCTCCACCGCGGCCATCGCCTCGCGGGCCTTGTCCGGGGCGGTGTCCAGGATCTTGCGAGCGGCCCCGGCCTGGATCGTCATCATGCTCACGTTGTGCGTCACCACGTCGTGCAACTCCCGTGCGATGCGCGCCCGTTCGAGCTCCACCGCGCGCTGCAGCGCGGACAGCTGCTCGCGCTCCAGGACGGACAGCCGCTCCCGCCCCTCGTCCACCCGGCGGCGCCACATCCGCAGTTCGTAGGCGACCGCGAACACCGGCACCAGGACCAGGACGGCCATCACCCCGTTCGGGAAGTGCGGCAGCTTGGCGTCGTTGAACAGCACCACCAACGCGGCGGCGGCGACCGGCAGGTTCGGCAGCACGGCGGCCGGTCGGCGCCCGTACGCGGCCGCGCTGTAGGCGGCGACGATCACCGCCACACCCGCCGAGTATGCGATGTCCTCGGACTGCGACCGCACCAGCAGTGCGGCGGGCAGCACCGTCCACAGCACTGGAAGCGGATAGCGGCGGCGCAGCACCAGCGGCAGCGGGACGAGCGGGACGAGCAGCAGCACCCCGTGCCAGGTGCCGTCCCGCGGGTGGCCCGCGATGGTGGCGTAGCGGCCGGAGACGAAGGCGAGGAAGAGGGCCAGGAGCGCGTCGAAGAGCTGGCCGCGCCGGGTCGGCCGGGGCGGGGGAGTCGCATCCGGGCCGCCGCCCAGTCGGGTCGCTGCCGTGCGCAGCCGCTGCACCGTCGGGTGGTCGATCACGTTGATCACCGGGACATTGTGGCGGCCGCCGGCTCGCAGGCACAGCCCCGCGGCCGACGGCAGCCGGTACACCGGCCGACTACATCGGAAGGATGACGCCGGCGGCGGTCCGCCCTACGCGGTACGGAATTTGCCGTGATCGGCGGACGCGGGTGCGGGCCGCCCGTTCGTACCTTCTTCCTCGTCACCAGGCAGAACACGGCGAGGAGCGGGGACATGAGCAGCGGACCGGTGATCGAACTGAGCGGTGTGAGCCGCCACTACGAGGGCGCGCGGGCGGCGCTGGACGGGGTGACGCTGAGCGTGCGGGAGGGGGAGTCGGTGGCCGTGCTCGGCCCGTCCGGCAGCGGGAAGTCCACCCTGCTCAACCTGGTGGCCGGGCTGGACCGGCCGAGCGCCGGGACGGTCACGGTGGCCGGGGTCCGGGTGGACCGGCTGAACGAGAAGGGCTCGGCCAAGTACCGGCGCGCAACGATCGGCATGGTGTTCCAGTTCTTCAACCTGCTGGACGACCTCACGGTGGCCGACAACGTGGTGCTGGCCGGCGAGTTGGCCGGCGTCCCGCGCTCCGAGGCGCGGTACCGGGCCGCCGAGCTGCTGGAGTCGCTCGGCATCGACCGGCACGCCCGTGCCCACCCGGGCCGGCTCTCCGGCGGCGAGCGCCAACGCGTCGCGGTGGCCCGGGCGCTGATGAACAACCCGCCCCTGCTGCTGGCCGACGAGCCGACCGGCGCGCTGGACTCGGCCTCCGGCGAGGACGTCAAGGAGCTGTTCCGCGAACTGCACCAGGACGGCCAGACCATCCTGATCGTCACCCACGACCTGACCCTCGCCGAGGACTGCGCCACCCGCACGGTCCGGATGCGGGACGGCCGGGTCGAGTCGGACTCGGCGAACTCGGCGGAGGTGGCGGCATGACCGCGCTCGGCCGCGTCGTCCGCGCCGGGGTGCGCAGGCGCCGGACCCAGTCGATCGCCATCGGGCTGTCCGCCCTGGTGGCCACCACCTGCTCCGTCCTCGGCGGTTCGCTGCTGGTCGCCTCCGAGGCCCCCTTCGACCAGGCCTTCGACGGCCAGCACGGCGCCCACCTCACCGCGCGCTTCGACGGCACCCGGGCGAGCGCCGACCGGCTCGCCGCCACCGCGCACGCCGCCGGGGTGACGCAGGCCGCTGGCCCGTTCCGGACCGTCACCGTCGACCCCGAGCCGGGCCCCGGTTCGACCGTCCCGGCGGGCCTGGCGATGTCGCCGATGACGGTCGCCGGCCGTGCCTCGGCCACTACCGGGGTCGACAACGTCACGCTGATGCAGGGGAGTTGGCCGACCAAGCCGGGCGAGGTGGTGCTCGCCGCCGGGTACGGGAACCCGGGCGTGCCGATCGGCGGGACGCTCCGCCTGCCCGTCCTGCCGGGCGCACCCTCGCTGACCGTCGTCGGCCTCGCCCGGTCGGTCAGCCGCACGGCCGACGCCTGGGTCACCCCCGACGCCATCCCGGCCCTCACCGCGCCCGGCACCACCCCCGGCTACGAGATGCTCTACCGGTTCGCCAACGCCGCCACCACCGGCGCGATGGACACCGACCGGGCCGCCGTCGCCTCCGCCGCGCCCGCCGGGGCACTGAGCGGCGCGCAGTCCTGGCTCACCGCCAAGCAGGGATCGGACCGCAACACCGCCCTCTTCCTGCCCTTCATGGTCGCCTTCGGCCTGCTCGGCATGGCGATGTCGGTGCTGGTCGCGGGCAACGTGGTGGCCGGCGCCGTCGGCACGGCCACCCGGCGGATCGGGGTGCTCAAGGCGATCGGCTGCACCCCCGGCCAGGTGGTGCGCGCGTACGTCGCCCAGGCGCTGGTCCCGGCCACCGTCGGCACCCTGCTCGGGGTGGTCGCGGGCAACCTGCTGACCGTCCCGGTGCTCGCCACCGCCGGGAACCTCTACGGCACCAACACCTCGGGCGTCGCCCCCTGGGTGGACGTCGCGGTGGCGGGCGGGACGCTGGCCGCCGTCGCCCTGGTCGCCTGGGCCGCCGCCGCCCGCGCCGGACGGCTGCGCACCGTGGACGCGCTGGCCGTCGGCCGTACGGCGGGCGGTACCCGGCGCGACGCCGTCGCCCGTCGGGTCGCCGCACTGGCCGCCCGGCTGCCGCTGCCCCGGCCGCTGAGCCTCGGCCTGGCCCAGCCGTTCGCCCGCCCGGCCCGCGCCGCCGGGATGCTCGCGGCGGTGCTGTTCGGCACCGCGGCGGCGGTCTTCGCGGTCGGCATGGGCGGCACGATGAGCTGGGTGCAGGAGGCGAAGAACCACGATCACTCGGACGTCGTCGTACACCCCCAGCGGCCCGACGGCCCGCCCGGCCAGGGGGCCCCGCCGGGCAGGCCGGTCGCGGCCGACCCGGCCGCCGTCACCGCCGCCCTGACCGCCCAGCCGGGCACCGCCGCCTACTTCGGCAGCGGCACCGAGGACGTCACCGTCCCCGGGGTCGCCGGGAGCACCACGGTGACCGCCTTCGACGGCGACTCCTCCTGGGCCGGCTACCGGATGGTCTCCGGCCGCTGGTACCAGGGCCCGGGGGAGGCCGTCGCCCCCAACACGTTCCTGGCCGAGGCCTCGGTGAAGCTCGGCGACCAGGTGGCCTTCACGACCCACGGCCGGACGGTCACCGTCCGGATCGTCGGTGAGGTCTTCGACCCGCACGTGCAGACCAACGAGCTGCTCACCGGCGCCGCCACCTTCCCGTCCGGCACGGCGCCGGAGCCGGACACCTGGTTCGTCAAGTTGAAGTCCGGTACCGGTCACGCCGCCTACGCCACCGCCCTCGGCGCCGCGCTCGCCCCGCTGCACATGGCCGCCGAGGCGGACGCCGCGCACTCCTCCGCCGACTCGATCGCCGCGCTGAACTCGCTCACCGCCACCCTGACCGTGCTGCTGGTCGTGGTCGCCGGGCTCGGGGTGTTCAACACCGTCGTCCTGGAGATCCGCGAGCGCACCCGCGACATGGGCGTCACCAAAGCGCTCGGCATGACCCCGGCGCAGACCGTGGGCGTCGTCCTCGCCTCGGTGCTGCTGGTCGGGGCGGTCGGCGGTGCGGTCGGCCTGCCGGTCGGGCTGCTGCTGCACGGCCTGACGGTGCCCGCGATGGGCCACAGCGCCGGGCTGGACTTCCCGGCCTCCGCCCTGGACGTCTTCGGCACCCCGGTGCTGGCCCTGCTCGGCGTCGGCGGTGTGCTGATCGCCCTGCTCGGCGCCCTGCTGCCGGCCGTACGGGCGGCGCGGGCGCGGACGGTGGACGCGTTGCGGGCGGAGTGACACGTGTGTGTCATCGACGGAACCGGGTAGGCGGCCCAAGGGGGCGCCTACCCGGTTCCGTTCGTGGAGCGATCATGAAGTTCGAACTTCTGAACCCGAACCCGAAGTACCCCCGGGCCCGCCTGGCCGACCCGCCGCCGTACGGTTACCTGCACCTGGCCGCCTCGCTGGCGCCGCCGAGCGGGCCGCCGTTCGTCCGCGCCGACCGCGGGCGCAGCGCCCTGCTCGACCGGCTCAAGCCGCTGGCCACCGCGCTCCGGACGGAGCCGACCGTCCGGCGGGCCACCGTCTACCGCGCGCTGGTGATGCCCCGGGCAGGTGGCTACGCCCGGCAGCGGCGCTTCCACCAGGCCCGCTTCGACGTCGCCGTCCTGGTCGAGACCGAGACCCCCGAGGACCTCGGCCCGGTCATCGAGGGTGAGCGCTATCAGGCCCTCGCCGGGACCCTCACCGGCGCCGCCGCCGACACCCACGTGATGCGGGCCCGCTGCACCCGGTCACTCGGGGACGTGGACAAGACCCGTCCCGGGCTGTTCCTGTTCAACCACTTCGTCGCCGAGGACAAGGCGGTCGCGCTCGAACTCTGGGACCACCTGGCCGGCTGGTACGTCAAGCACACCGGCCTCGACAACTCCACCCTGCTGGAGCCGCTCGACGAGTCGGACTACGTCTTCGTCAACCACGCCCGCTGGGACACCGGCCCGCTGGGACTGCTGCTGCGGCAGGTGACCAGGCCCAGCTTCCGTCCGTACGTGCAGCAGAACCTGCTGGTCAACCGGACCGGCTCGATGCCGGTGCTGTACCGGATGGCCTGAGCTCAGGACTCCCCGTCCGCCTCTTCGCCCTTTTCCTCGGCCTTCTTCTCCTCGGCCTTCTTCTCCGCCGCCCGGACCTGCTCGGTGAAGGTGCGCTCGTCGATCCGCTCGACCGTCACTCCGTGTTCGGCGGCCAGCTCGTCGGCCGGGCCGGGGGAGGCCTCCCGCATCTCCAGGGCGATCAGCGCGCCGCCGTCCGGCACCCGGGGCGACAGCACGATCAACGCGGCACCGGCCTCGTTCGCGTCACGCTCCTCGGCCGCGCTTCCCAGCGCCGCGCCCGCCGCGAACCCCAGCAGCATCCCGACCGGCCCGGCGAGCAGCCCCACCAGTCCGCCCAGCAGCCCCGAGCCGACGGTGGCCACCCCCGCGCCCTTGGCGTACGTGTCCCGTACCGCCAGCACGCCGTCGGCACTGCGCTCCATTGCCGCTGCCAGCCGCAAGCCCGGCAGGTGCTGCGCCTCGTCGAAGGCCGAGCGCCAGGTGGTGGCGTCGGGAAAGGTCAGCAGGACGAGATTGTGCTGCTCGCTCATCGCACTCCGATCGGGCTGGGGGCGCTCGGGTCTCGATCGTGACCCTCGGTACGGGGCGGCAGTCATCCGCCCCTGCCACCGTATAGCGGTGGCTGGACGCGGGGCCCGCCCGACAGCCAGTCGGGCGTCACCGGCAAGCTCGGCCGCTTACGGTCGAGAAGCCGACACCGGGGCTGCGGTTCACCCGGCCGCAACCGCCCGTGTTTCGGCCAGGTGTAGGGCCGCCCGAACGGTTGGACGGCGCGAAGGGGCGGGGCGCGACCTGGGGGAACGGGGGCACGGCGGTCGGGCGGGCGCTGGTTCGATCCTGGCCGAAACAAGGGCCGGTGGCGCGCATGCCTCTGGTGTGCCGCGAGGGGCGCTGCCAAGATCCGGATCCGGCACACCCGTGTCAGACCCCAACGTTTTGAGGAGGCAGCATGCAGCCCACGGCTGAGCAGGTTCGCGCACTCAAGGACGAGGACTTCCGGCTCACCCTCGGCCAGGGCCACCAGGTCCACCCGGCCGGGGAGCTCTCGGACGAGCTCTACGTGACCGCCGCGGTGCAGAACTCCACCTGTGACGGCTGGTCCAGCTGCGGGCGGGTCTGCAGCTACTGAGCCCGGGGTCCGGCGCGGACCCCGGGCCCGGTCGTTACGGCCGGGGTCCGCGTCGGACCGGGTGCTTGACGCCCGTTCGATTGACAGCGAAGAGCAGACAGAGCAGAGCAGAGAGGCAGCACCACCCCGTGGTCGACGCGTCCGAACTCCTGCGGGCTGCCGCCCGAGCCGTCCCGCTGAGCGCCCGCGGCCGGGCGTCCGAAGGGCCCGACGCGGAGCCCGTCGATGACGCCGACCGCACCGAACGCCGTGAGCGCGCCACCCGGAAGCTGGAGCGCTGGCGGGCCCAGGCGCCGTTCGACCGGGCCGACTGGTTCGCGCGCCGCCTCGCGGCCGACGCCCTCGACCCGGACGCCGTGTGCGCCCTCCTCGCCGAGCACCCGGACGCGCTCTTCGCCCGCCTGGGGTCCCACGCGTGGGCCGAGCAGCTCGCTACCGCGTTCGTCCGGGCGGCCACCCTGGACGTCCCCGAGGAGCAGGAGTTCGCCCGCCTCGTCGCCCCGCTGCTCGCCGACGCCCGCAACCGCCTGTGCGCCGGACTGGCCGCCCTGGACGTCCCCGCCATCGGCACCCCCGAGGAGCTGGCCGCGCTCGCCCTCCCCGCGCTCACCGCCACCGCCCACGGGATGGCGACCCGGACCGTCATCACCGAACTCCATGTCGCCCGCCTCAGCGGCGAGTTGGCCGGCGACACTCCCGAGTCGCGCTACCGCGACTTCCTCGGCCGACTCGCCCGGCCCGAGCGGGCGCTGCGACTCCTCGCCGAGTACCCGGTCCTGGCCTTCCGCCTCACCACCGCCGCCGAGCAGTGGACGAGCACCACCCTCACCCTGTTCCGCCGCCTCGCCGCCGACCTGCCCGCCCTCGCCCGCACCTTCGCCGACGGCCGCCCGATCGGCCGGCTCACCGAACTCGCCACCGGCCTCGGCGACCCGCACCGCGGTGGTGCCACGGTCAGTTCGCTGTGCTTCGAGCGCGGCCTCCGGATCGTCTACAAGCCGCGGCCGCTCGGCGCGGAGACCCACTTCCAGCAGGTCCTGCACTGGCTCAACCCGCAGCTGCGGCTGCCCCTGCGCGACCTCGCCCACCTGGCCCGCGACGGCTACGGCTGGGTCGCCCACGTCATCGCCGAACCAGCCGGGGACGCCGCCGAGTTGGGTGCCTTCTACCACCGCGCCGGCACCCTCGCCGCGCTGATGTACGTCCTCGACGCGGTCGACTGCCACGCCCAGAACCTGCTCGCCGTCCGGGACCAGCCCGTGCTGATCGACCTGGAGGCGATCCTCCACCCCGACCTGCGCGAGCCCGCCAAGGACCTGTCCGAGTCCGAGCGGCTCGCCCGCCACCAGGCCCGGCACTCGGTGCTGCGCTCCGGTCTGCTCCCCGAACGGATGTGGGACGAGGGCGACGGCGGCGCCGACCTCTCCGCCCTCGGCTGGGACCCGTCCAGCCTCCCGCCCCGCCCCGCGCCCGTCCTGGTCGGCCAGGGGACGGACGAACTCCGCGTGGAATATCGGAGGTTGCCGGTGGACGCCCCCGGTAGCCGACCCGTTCCGGCCGAGCGGCCGCTGCGACTGGCCGACCACCTGGGGGAGTTGGAGGACGGTTTTACCGAGGCCTATCGGCTGCTCGCCGCCGACAAGGAGCAACTCCGCTCGCTGCTGCGCGCGTTCGCGGCCGACGAGACGCGCCTGCTGCGCCGTGACACGTACGAGTACCGCAGTCTGCTCAACACCGCCTGCCACCCCGACCTCCTGCGCGACGCCCTCGACCAGGACCGTCACCTCGACCGGATCTGGGCGCTCGTCGGCTGGGAGGAGCACGCTCTCGCCTTCGTCGCCCACGAGCGCGCCGACCTGTGGCGCGGCGACGTCCCCGTCTTCACCATCCGCCCCGACAGCGTCGACGCCCGCTCGTCCACCGGCGCCCTCATCCCGGGCGTCACCGACCGACCCGCCCTCGACCTCGCGCTCGCCAAGGCGGATGCCCTCGGTGAGGAGGACCTCGCCCGCCAACTCCAGTTCCTGCGGCTCTCGGTGACGACGGCCGGCGGGGCGCGCGAGCCGAGCCGACCGGTCGCCGCCGCCCGGCGCGAGGTACCCGCTGAGCCGGGGGAGGGGCGCGCCGGGCCGGACGAGGGTCTGGCGGCCCGCGCGCTCGCCAAGGCCGTCGAAGCCGGTGAGCAGCTGCTCCGCGAGGCCTACCGGGGAAGCGCCGACCTCGCCTGGGCCGGGCCCAACTGGGCACCGCTCGGCCGCTGGGCACCCGCCGAACTCGGCCCCGACCTGTACAGCGGCACGGCCGGGGTGGCCCTCTTCCTCCACCAGCTCGCCACCGCCACCGGCGACCGCGAACACCGGACGGCTTCCTCCGCCGCCGAACTGACGCTCCGTCGGCAGATCCGGAGGCGCGTCGACCGGCTCGGCGGCGGCCTGTCCGGCACCGGCGGCGTGCTCTACACACTCGCCCAACTCGCCGCCCACCACCCGGACTCCGAACTCGACTCGCTCGGCTCCCTGGTCCTCGACCGCATCGCCGCGACCGCGGCCGGCGACACCCAGTACGACGTCCTCGCCGGGAACGCGGGCACCATCGGCGGCCTGCTCGCCTGGGCGGCCGTCCGCCCCGGTCCCGCCGTCACCGATGCGCTCGCGGCCTGTGCCGAACGCCTCGTCCAGGCGGCGGCCCCGCACCCCGAGGGTGGCGCCGGCTGGCTGCCCGCCTCCCTGGCCGGCACTGCCACCCGCCCGCTCGCGGGCTTCGCCCACGGCGGCTCCGGCATCGCCTGGGCCCTGGCCCGGGCCGGACACCGGCTCGGTGACCCCCGCCTGCCCCGACTCGCCCTCGCCGCCGTCGCGTACGAGCGCACCCTGTTCGACGCCACCGCCGCCAACTGGCGCGACGTCCGCGAGGACGGCGGCCCCGACGGCCCCAGCCACCCCGCGCTCTGGTGCCACGGCGCCTCGGGCATCGCGCTGGCCCGTACCGCCCTCGCCCGACTCCTGCCCGGGGCGAGCGAGTCGCTCCTCGCCGAACGCGACACCGCGCTCGGTACGGTCCTGCGGGAGGGCTTCGGCCACAACTCCTCGCTCTGCCACGGCGATCTCGGCAACCTGGAGGCCCTCCACCTCGCCGGCGGCTCCTGGCGGGACACCGCCGAGCGGCAGGCCCACGCCACCCTCGACGCGCTGGAGGCCCGGGGCTGGGCCTGCGGCCTCCCGTACGGGGTCCACAGCCCCTCCCTCATGGTCGGCCTCGCCGGCATCGGCCACGGCCTGCTCCGGCTCGCCGACCCGGGCACCACCCCGCCCGTCCTCACCCTCGAACCGCCGACTCCCTGATCCCCACGGGGTGTAGTGGCTGGTCCGGGGGAGGAGCCGACGCCGCCGGGGCTCGGCGGCATGCCCCTCCGATTGGTCGGGAATAAGCAGGAGCCCAGGCTTCGCTCCTGCAACTGATACGCAATAGTGTTACCCCGGCACGATCACCGTCGTTCAACCTGCCGAAAGGGGCCGTGTCCTGATGGGCACCTACACGCTTCCCGACCTGCCGTACGACTACTCCGCACTGGAGCGGGCGATGTCGGCCGAGATCCTGGAGCTGCACCACTCCAAGCACCACGCCGCGTACGTGAAGGGTGCCAACGACACCCTGGAGCAGCTGGCCGAGGCGCGCGACAAGGAGCAGTTCGGCGGCCTGGTCGGCCTGCAGAAGACCTTCGCCTTCCACCTCTCCGGCCACGTGCTGCACTCGCTGTTCTGGCAGAACCTCTCCCCGGAGGGCGGCGACCGCCCCGACGGCGCCCTCGCCGACGCCATCGCCGAGCACTTCGGCAGCTTCGACGCCTTCAAGAAGCAGCTCTCAACCGCCACCACCGGCGTCCAGGGCTCCGGCTGGGGCATCCTCTCCTGGGAGCCCCTCGGCAAGCGCCTGATCGTCGAGCAGGTCTACGACCACCACGGCAACGTGGGCCAGAACACCACCCCGCTGCTCGCCTTCGACGCCTGGGAGCACGCGTACTACCTGCAGTACCGCAACGTCCGACCGGACTACGTCACCCGTCTGTGGGACGTCGTCAACTGGCAGGACGTCCAGGCCCGCTTCGAGGCCGTCAAGAGCGCCTGACCCGGATCAGGTGACGGAAGGCCCCGGCCCGGTCGGGCGGTCCGGGGCCCTCCCCCTCTCCCGGGCGTCAACGGGGCGTGTGGGCGACGCGGAGCGTTGACGCCGGACACGGTCGGCTCACCGAGACGAAGGCTTGACGCCACCCGTTGTTCGCCCGGAAACGGCCTCCGGCCGCTACGCTCGGACCACTGTCGGTAACCGGCGGTCGGCGGCCGTACGGCCCGTCCGCTCCTGAGCGAAAGGCCGTCCGGATGGCCCCGCGCCTCTCCGTCGTCGTCCCGATCTACAACGTCGAGCGCTACCTCAGGGAGTGCCTGGACTCGATCGCGGCACAGACGTTCGAGGACTTCGAGTGCGTCATGGTCGACGACGGTTCGACCGACGACGGTCCGGTCATCGCCAAGGCGTTCGCCGCCACGGACCGGCGCTTCCGGCTGGTCCAGCAGGAGAACAAGGGCCTCGGCGCCGCCCGCAACACCGGCTGGCGCCACCTCACCCCCGGCACCGACTACCTGGCCTTCGTCGACAGTGACGACACCCTGCCGCCGCACGCGTACGAGCTGATGATCCACACGCTGGACGAGACCGGATCCGACTTCGCCGCCGGCAACGCGCTGCGGCTGCGCACCACCGGCCTCACCCCCTCGCACGCCCACCGCCGCCCGTTCCGGGAGACCCGGCTGCGCACCCATGTGAGTGAACTGCCCGCCCTGGTCACCGACCGCACCGCCTGGAACAAGGTCTACCGGCGCTCCTTCTTCGACGCCGCGGGCATCCGCTACCCCGAGGGCATCCTGTACGAGGACGCCCCGGTCAGCGTGCCGCACCACTTCCTCGCCGAGCGGGTCGACGTGCTCGCCGACCCGATCTACCACTGGCGGGTCCGTGAGGACGGCGAGCTGTCCATCACCCAGAAGAAGACCGACCCGCGCGGCCTGATCGACCGGGTCCGCTCGATGGAACTGGTCCGGGAGTGGCTGCTCGCCCGCCCCGAACCCGTGTTCGCCGAGCACCTGCGCACCTACGACCGGAACTGCCTGGTCGAGGAGATCCCGATGTTCTTCTGGTCCATCCCGGACGGCGACCGCAACTACTGGGAGGTCTACCAGCGGCACGTCAGCCGGCTGCTCGGCGCCATCGGCCCCGACCGGGTGGACGGCCTGAGTGCCCAGCTGCGGATCAAGTACCGCCTGACCCTGGCCGATGCGATGAACCGCTTCGTGGCCGTCCAGCGCGTGCACCGCGCCGTCCGCCGCACCCGCCAGGCCGCCAGGCGTCGGTGAGTTCCCGGACCCGTCGCCTGGATCACCGACGTACAGCCGCACGGCCCGGTGGAGCCCGTCGCCGCGACGGTCGACCAGGGGATCCGGGTGATCCGGCGGACCCTGGACGCCCGCCGGTCGGCCAGGCCATCGAGGCTTGCCCCCGACACTGCCCCTCCGGTCCTTGCCCTGACCCCGGAGATCGTCGTAGACCGGCTCTGACACGCCGCGACTACGGCTCCAATCGCCTGTCCAGGAGGTGGATGTGCACGCGCACGACCAGCGATCGCAGGGCAAGTCCGAACACCGTGAACACAGCCGACCGACCGCACGGCAGCAGCCCTCGCCGCTGCACCTCCAGTCGATCCGTGCGCTGCAGCGCACCATCGGCAACGCAGCCGTCGTCCAACTGCTCAGGCAACAGCGGCAGTCGGAGTCCCCGGTGCAGCGCTCGACCGTCCACCAGGTGCTGCGGTCGCCGGGCCGCCCGCTGGCCGACGACATGCGGGCGGAGATGGAGGCCCGCCTGGGCGCCGACTTCAGCGGCGTTCGGATCCACGACGACCCCGCCGCGGCCCGCTCCGCAGCCGAGATCAGCGCCCGCGCCTACACCTCCGGCGAGCACATCGTGCTCGGCCACGGTGGCACCGACAAGCACACGCTGGCCCACGAGCTCACCCACGTCATCCAGCAGCGCTCGGGCCCCGTGGCCGGTACCGACCAGGGCGACGGACTGTCCGTCAGCGACCCCGGCGACCGCTTCGAGCGCGCCGCCGAGGCGAACGCCGTCCGGGCGCTGAGTCGGACCATGCCTCCGACCGTCCAGCGGGTCGCCGCTCAAGCCCCCGCTCCCGGGCAGGAGTTGCCGGTGCAACGCGCCTTCACCGGCACGCCGTACGTCACCTACGGTGGGCTGAACGGAAACGGCGTCGGCACCTCGATGCATGCCGAACTCTGGCCCGGGCAGCTCGGCAAGGGCTCCAAGCCCAGCGTCCAGCCGTCCTGGTGGCCGACCGGGAGCGGCGCGACCGCCGACTGGTTCAGCAAGTACATGGTGCAGGGGCACCTGCTCAACGAGCAGGTCGGCGGCCCCGGCAACACCATGAGCAACCTGACTCCACTCTGCAAGTCCGCGAACTCGGCGCACCACGCGAAGGTCGAGAAGGACGTCAAGGCCGAGGTGCTGACCAACGGCAACGTGGTCGAGTACGCCGTGACGGCCGACTACAGCACCCACCCGGCCGGGAAGGACTTCGCGCCGCTCGCGTCCTCGGTGGAGGCCGACATCGACGCCAACTACTCCGCCAAACTCGCCGGCAAGATCGAGGCCGAGTACACCGTCTACGACACCGCCGGCAACGAACTGCACGGCGACGCGTGGGAGATCGAGAACAACCGGCTGTAGCACCTGCTGGTGCCCGCGAAGGAGACGTACGTGATCACCCCCAGCGCCCGGCTGGCCGCGATGATCGCCGACCTGGAATGCAACCCCCGCGTGCAGCTCCTGGAGGCCACCGTCGCACCACCGACCCCACCATCCGACATCGAGCTCGCCATCCGCCTGGCCGGCGGCCGCCTCCCGAGCGGCGTCGAGGCCTTCTACCGCGAAGTCGGCGCAGTCCGCCTGAGGTGGCGTCACACCATCCCCGAGCTCCTCCACGGCGACCTGTCGGACCAGGGCCTCATCAACCTCCTCCCGCTGCGCGAAGTCTTCGCCGACTGGCACGGCGTCACCTGGCACTCGCCACAGGATCAGGAGTACCGTCCCGTCAAACCCTTCGACATGTTCGTCCCCGAGGCCTGCGCGGCGTTCGTTCCCCCCCTCGACTCCGTCCACTACCACTACTTCGGCGAGGAGCTGTACGACACCGGGTACTCGTTCGACGCCTACCTGGAACGGCTGCTCGCCTCCCGCGGCTACTGGTACTGGCCGCAGGCGCTCTGCCGGGAGTTGGCGGAGAGCACGGAGGTCGCCGCGTTTCGTCGCGCGATGCCAGTGATCTTTCCGGACTACGACGACGCGCTGTTCCGGCCGATGCGACGCTGAACCGGTGGTGCTCGTGCCACTCCTGCGCCGGAGCGGGAGCGGCACGAGCGCGTCCGAGGGGGCGGGGCGACGGGTGGGCAGGCGGCGGGCCCATCCGGGGCCGCCCCCTGGCCGCGGGGGACAAGGCCTCAGCCGGACCGGGTGGCGCGGCCACCGGGGCGCGTACGTCGCGATCTACTGCTCGCCGGCTCGGTGAACAGCGTCGTCGGGGAACCGCAACAGCGTCCGTCGGTGCTTCCAGGCAAGCCGCAGGAGCGTCGCACCGGCGGGCTGCATCGGCTCTGTGCCGGTGAGCCGATCCACCTGCTCGGCCGTGAACGGGATGCCCGCCGAGCGTCCCCTCGCATCCTCCAGCCCCACCCGGTGGCCCTCGTCGTTGGTGGAGACGATGCGCTGGAACGTCTCGTCGAACAGGTCGGCGTCGAAGACGGCGACGGTGAGCATGTCGGTGACGAACGTCAGCGGATCCATCCCGAGGCCCAGCCAGAACACCCGCAGGCTGCCGGCCTCGCGCGCTGCGGCGAGCGTCTGGTTGAGCGGCCAGGCCGCGTAGTCGATGGGTGCCGTGTCGCTGCCGTAGTCCTCGCTGTTGCCGAGCAGTTCCTCGCTCAACTCACGCAGGATGGAATGCCAGAGGTCGAAGTCGTTGACCTCGTTCCACGGCGCGTCGTGCGAAGGCTGGAACATCCCGACCGGCATCACCTGGTACAGGCCCCCGCCACTCGCGACCTTTGCGGGGTCGCGCCAGTGCAGTACGAACTCGGCGTCGCCGGTGCGGCGATCGTGCCGGATCGTCAAGGTACTGGTGGCCGCCATGACGGGCCTGCGCGCAAGGTCGGTCGGATCGCCGATGGCCGATCGGAAGGGCGTGTACCGGTCCGGGCCCGACAGCGCGGCCGCAGCGTACTCATGGGCGGCGGCCTCGCAGACGTTGACGACGTCGAAGTACTGCCCGCGCCCAAACGTCAGCGTTGGCCCGGTCGCGCACGCCTCGACCTCCAACAGCCGGTAGCAGCTGCGGTTCTCGAACAACCCGGGCCTGGCCAGATCCCGGACGGCATCCGCGTAGTAGCGGTAAGGCGTGCCGTCGCCCCGCTGGGGCCGCATGTGGTCGAGCTCCACCTCGCCCCCGTCCAGGCCTGTGGCCGGCGCGTCCGGCTGCCAGCGCAGCCGGACGCGCTCAAGGGGCACCGGCTGCTCCGCAATCCAGTGCTGCCGGGCAAGCAAAGGCGTCCCTGGGACCAGATGCTCGGGAGAGTTCTCGGCCAGTACCCGCCTGGTCAAGGCGAAACGGTGATCATTCAGGAAGGCCCGAACCCGTCGCCACTGTTCACTGCTGGCCGATGGATTCGGCTGGTCGTCTGCCACCGATTCACCCTAGCGCCGAGGCTCGCTCATCCACGACAGTGGGCCTGCCACCGAGGTCGATGGTCTGAACGGCGGCCGACCTGCTGTAGATCACAACGGCCACGAATTGGCCGGGTGGTCGAGCCAGGCCCGTTGTCCCTCAGGCGTCATGGTGAGGCCGAACCGATCGGGCCCGGGACGGCCGTTGTCGAGCCACCACTGGTGAGCGGCTTCGACCTCGTCCCACACTCGACGCGGACCGTGCTGCCACACCGTGTACCGCTCGGCGTTGTCGGTGCCGTCCGAGTCGACGGCGGCCCAGGAGCCGCCGTCGGTCGTGGCCACCCAGAGGCGGGTTTCCACGTCGTCGAGATCGGGGTCGTGGTGCCAGGCGTACCAGAGGTCTCCGAGACGGTGGCCGAATGCGAACTGGGTCTCGATCGGGGAGTCGGCGATGGCCCATGGGCTCCGGGCGGTGGTGGACTCGGCCGGTACGTGGTCGTTCATGACGACGTCCCGGAAGAGACGGAGGTCAAGGCGATGGGTGCGCATCAGCATGAAGGCGCTGTCGGCGGTGTAACGGCCGGTGGCAGTTCCGTCACCCTTGACAGTCAAACGAAGCAGCCCGCCGCAGATCCATGGGCTTTCCCACGGGACGAGCACAGCTCCGCCGGGCCTGGTCTGTTCGATCCAAGTTCGGGGAACGTGTTGGACCGAGCAGGTGGCCACCACACGGTCGTACGGCGCTTCGGCGCTCCACCCAAGGCTTCCGTCGCCGCACACGACGGTGGGATCGTAACCGTTGGCCTTGAGGTTGGAGCGGGCCAGTTCGACTACGGCGGGGTCGATCTCGATTGTGGTCACGTTCACGTCGCCCAGCCGGTGGGACAGGAGTGCGGCGTTGAACCCGGTGCCCGTGCCGATCTCCAGGACTCTCATTCCCGGGGCGAGGTCCAGGAGGTCGAGCATTCGGAAGACGATCGATGGAGCTGATGCCGAGGAGGACGGCAAGGCGTCGGACAGGTCCTCCGGCTCCTGCCCGTCGTTGATCTGCGTCACCACAGCCTCGTCCGCGTAAGCGGTGGCGAACCAGCGTTCGGGCTCGCGCTCACGATCGCAGCGTTCAAGGCCGCCATCCTCGCTCGGCAACCAGACCCGGCCGGGCAGGAACCGGTGGCGTGGGGTCGCTTCGGCGGCCCTGCGCCACTCGGGGGCCACGTCACTGCCGAGGTAACGGGAGATCGCTTGAAGCAGCCCACGTGAAGCGGCCTCCTTCGAGCTGTTCTGGTGATTCGTCACTTGTTCCCGCCCTTGCGGTGCTTTCCGCCAGCTGGCGCGGAGGTCGTGTCCGGGCTCGGCTTGTTCGTCCCGAAGTCCTTCCTGTTCTTGTCCGCGTGCTTGCCCTGGCCGCCGTCGTTGGACCCGCTGCCGCCGCCGGAGCTTCCGCCCTTGCCGGTACCCCATCCCATGGGATCCTCCTACCTGATCGTGATGCTCGTTGTGGTGTCGTCAGTCGTGCCGTTCACCGGGATCATCGGCCCGGGCCCCGGCGGAGCCGGGGGTGGCGGGGGCTTGGGCTGCGGAGTGGTCATTATCGCGCTCCCTTGTTCGAGATTGGTGGGTGCTGTGGCCTCGTTGCCAGCTGCGCGCTGGCGCCTCGGTGGTGTGGCCCATCAGTGAGGGCATCCGACTAACCTCACTCGGGGATGTCTACGACGGTAGGGCTCCCAGGACAGGCCCTGAAGTGACCACGGGTACAGGAATGTTGGCGCGAACTCCCGAAAGTGGGGGCTCTCATGCGGTCCAGTTCAGACGAATCCCTGACTACTGGTCAGGGTCGGACTTCACGTCTGCGATCCGGCACCATCTCGGGGTACGTCTTTCGGGTGATACGCGAACAGCACGGCTGCACACAGGACGGGTTCGCCGAGTGGCTGGCAGTGTCACCGGACACCATCGCAGGCTGGGAGAGCGGCCGACGCCCGCTCACAGCCGTGCCTGTCGGCCAGATGCTCGTTCATCGTCATCGGCTGATGCAGATGGGCACAGCTCCCGTACTCCTTCAGACACTGGAACGGGCCTTCGAGGCGGACATCCTCCTCGCCGGTGCCCTTGAGGAGCGAGTCCCGGTGCGCAACAACCCGCTCGGATCGATGGTGCTGCAGCGAGACCTCGTAGAGGTCCTCATGTGGCCGCTCGGTGGTGTGGCGCCAAAGGCCGTGCGTGACCTGCCGACCCCACCGCGTTCACGAAGGGGTCCAGTGCCGAGTGGACCGGAGCTCGCTGTCGCCGACCGCGTCCGGTTCTTCACGGGCATGCGGCAGACGGCTGAGGAAGCTCGGGGGACGGACCATTTCCTTGTACGCCGCCAAGCGCTGTACCTCGCCGGGTACGACGACCACGGCGAGACCCGGGAGTGGCTCGCCCACCAGCAGTGAATCGAGCAACCGGACGACTGGCTGACCCGCTGGCTCAACTCCCGCTCTGTCGCGATGGTCTCCGCCCGCCATGGTGACCGCGACCGCATGAGTCACTTCATCGACACGGAACTTGCCGATGAGGACGGTGCTGTCGCGAACCTCAACTATTGGGCTTACTGGATCGGTGAGGTCCCGTCCCTCGAACTCTCAGACGACTTCATTGCCGCCAGGACACCGGGCCCGTGGCCGGGTGACAAGCTCCTCACCCACCTCGCCCAGGGCCTTGCCCCTCAGCACGGGTATGTCGAGCTGAACATCCACACGGTGTGGTCGCTGCTCCAGATGCGGCCGAATCTGCTGCGCTCCGGAGCTGCAGCCCGGGCACTACGCGAACGGCTTCCGGTGATGTTGGATGGTCGAGAGCTCTCGCTGCGGGGGCGACGCGAACTCGACAGTATCCGCTACGCAATCCGCCTTGCCGAGGCGTGAGAGGAGCCAGAGGGTGACAGAGGACCTGACCTCGGTGGCGAGGTTCCTGTTCGAAGCCGGGACGCTCAAGCAGACCAGGCGCACGGGCTGGTGGATGGCCGGGGTCCGCGACCCCGAGTCGGTTGCCGAGCACTCCTGGCGGACCGCGCTGATCGCGTCGGTCATCGCCAAGCTCGAAGGCGCCGATCCAGCACAGGCCGCCTTCCTCGCGGTTTGGCACGACACTCAGGAAACGCGTACCGGGGACGTCAATCACCTGGGCAAGAAGTACACGCCGAGTGCGGATCCGATGGTGGTGACGGCCGACCAGATTGTCGGCATGCCAGAGATCCTGGCCTCGACCATCCAGGATCTCGTCGCGGAGTACGAGGCGAAGGATTCGCCGGAGGCGGTCTGCGCTCGGGACGCGGACAAGTTGGAGTGCCTGATTCAGGGCGTCGAGTACAAGGCGCAGGGCTACGCGAACGCGCAGCGATGGATCGACAACAGCCGTGGACGGCTCACCACGAAATCCGCCAACGCCCTCGCAGATGCCGTCTTGGCGGCGGGCTCCCTCGACTGGCTCCGCGCTGCGCTTGGTGAGAAGCCGTTCTGAGGCGGGGGCCGGATCGCAGTGGATACGCCGCTGAGATCGGCGAGTCGACTGAGTCACTCGCGGGCGGTATCCGGCTTGCAGAAAACCCGGCTGTGAGAACCTGCCGAGTACGGGCAGGTTGAGGGCTACCGGTACCGCACGGCCCCAGCGTGTCGGATCATCGGACTGGATCGGACCCACTTCGTCGGGTTCTCGACGCGGACTGGGAAGGGCACGAGCCGGAGACCTATAAGGTTCTGGCCACCTTGCGACCCCTGTACCGGGGTCGACGTCGGCAGTTCGACGTGGTGGTGGACGGTACTGGGCGCGTGTTCTGATGGAGGGAACAGGATGGCGATCGAAGCGGAACTCAAGGCTGTCGTGCGCGACCCGGAAGGCGTGCTCAAGCAGTTGGAGAACCGGTACGGTGCAGGCCGCGCCGAGGTCTACCGGGACACCTATTACGACGCGGCGGACGGCAGCCTGATGGGCGCTGATCGTGAGCTGCGGATCCGGACGGTGCACAGTCCTGACGACACGCGCACGGTCCTCACCTACAAGGGCGCCCGGGTGGACGAGGCCTCCGGCTCGAAGCCGGAGGCCGAGACGAGGGTTGAGGATACCGAGGCCGCGCACGAGATCGTTCGAGGCTTGGGCTTCACCCCGCGTATCGCGTTCGAGAAGCGGTGCCGCAACTACAGCTTCCAGCGCGACGAAAGGCGCCTGGTTGCCACGCTCGTTCGTGTTCCCGAGCTGGACGACGCCACGTTCATCGAGGTGGAAACGGTGGTTGCCACAGAGGTCGATCTCGTGTCGGCTCTCGCTCTGGTTCGCGCGGTGTTGGCCGAACTCGGTGTCAGCGACAGAGATTTGACCAACGAGCTGTACACCGATGCGGTTGTGGCGGCGCGCCCGGCTTGACCGGAGGGTTGAGCGGGCCCGACCAGGTGGGCGGGCCCGCTGGTAGATCTCACGGGTGCCGAAGGAGCCTCTCCGGGTTACCGGTGTGCCCCCTGCGGCCACAGCACTTCGATCGGCACGCCAAGCTGCCGCGCGTACGCCACCACGTCCGCCGTCCCGCCGTAGCCCCGGGCCGGCAGGCCGTCCCAGACGGCGAGGAGCTTGTCGACCTGCTGGACCAGGACCTCGCGCCCGGCCATGCGTGCGGCTTCGTCGGACTCCACGTGCCCGGTGCGGTGAACAGCAGTGGCGGAGTCCAACAGCCGGTCGTAGACGGGGTGATGCCATTCCGGCGGCCCATGCCGATACTGGTCCGCAGGAATGACGACCTCCACCCGCCCGCCCAGGTCAAGTGCGATCTCGCCCGCCACGAATCCGGCCCGTCCGCGATGCAGGACACGACCGTGAGTGCACTCGGATCCTCGCCCGAGAGAGCATCTTCGAGTAGGTGCTGAACCTGCTCCTCGATCTCGGCTGGCAGCCCTCGGTGGCCCGTGATTCCGATCTGTACTCCACTCACCTATGGCCTCTTTCCGGAGATTTCGTTCAGGAACGTCACTTCGAAGGATTCGAGGTGCTGTGCGCGTTCGGCAAGGAACCGGCTGACATGGGGTTGCCGTTCATGCTCATCGAAGGTCGAGCGGTCCAGGTACAACTCGTAGAAGATTCGAACGTTCGGCTCGCCCGGTACGGTGTGGACGACATAGAGGAGAGTCCCGGGCTCCTTGAGCCGGATCTCTTCTAGGGTCTTCTCCGTCAGCTGGTCGAAGGCGTGTGTCGCTGCCGCGTCATGGGTGACGAAGCGCACGATCAGACCGAATCCCACGGCTCACGCCGCCTTCTGGCGGGCGACCTCGCGGGTGCGCTGGTGGAGTTGGCGGACGGTGCGGTTGGTGGCGTGGGCCGGAAGGGCCTTGCCCAGCGCCTGGAAGTGCTCGTCGCCACGGACGGAGCTGATCGTGACGTAGTCGTCCAGGAAGGTGTTCCAGGTGGCGCAGGCGGCCTCGATGTGTCCGAGTTCCATCTGGCGGCGGGCCAGCAGGCCGGTGCCGTGTACGCGGCCCTGCTTCTCGTTGGCGGGGCGGACTCGGTTGGAGAGCTGGAGTTCCTTGATCGCCCCCGGGATATCGCCCAGTTCGTACAGCACGTGCGAGACGTGGAAGTGGTAGGCGGCCTGGTCGTAGCCGCCGACGGAGTCGTTGCGGCCCTCGGCCTGCGCCAGTGCGGTCTCGGTCGCGGCGAGGCGCGCGAAGGCCTGTCGCCGGTCCTTCACCATGGCGGCGCCGTGCGCCTGCTGGCCGGAGAGGAAGGCTCTCAGTCGTGGGCCGGAGGCCGGAGCGGCTTCGGCGGCTGAGTCGGCCAGTTCGAGCGCCTTCGGGCCGTAGCCCAGATTGGACGCCTGGAGCGCCATGCCGCGCAGGGCACGGCAGTACGTCACGTGGTCCTGAGCGTCACGTGCGAGCTTGAGCGCTTGAACGTAGTACTTCTGACCGAGACCGTGCGCGGTCTCGTACATCGCCATCCAACCGGTGAGGTAGGTGAGATCGGCGGCAGCCGAGAGCAGCTCGGCCTTGACCGTCGTCGTGCCGGACGCCTGGAGCCAGGGCCCCACCGAGTTGACCAGGAACGCCGCTGCCATCGGGCGGGCGTGGGCGGCGCCGAGTTCGTCGAGAATGCCGGCGATCCGGTCCGTCATCGTTCGGACGGTCTCAACCTCGCCCTTGCCGACGTGTACCGTGCGGCCCGCAGCGGTGTGGGTGATTCGATCGCTGGTGTCGTCGAACATCGGCAGTGTGAGGGCGAGCGAGTAGAGACCGGCGGCGAGCACGCCGCGGCGCGAGGGGTCCATATCGGCCTTTCCGATCGACATCAGGTCGGACAGCACACCAAGGCTGCCCGTCGGCTCGGCGTTACGCCTGAAGCCGGTCTCCTCGGGCGTCACCGGTCGTCCGAGCCGACGTGAGAACGTCTCCCGCACGACCTCCTGCACATCTGCCCGAGGCCGAGTACCGGAGAGCCAGTGCGAGATCGCCGACTTGTCGTAGGCCAGCCGGAGTCCCGCCTCGCTTCCGACGCGATTCACCGCGCGCGCGAGCTGGTCATTGCCCCACTCCGCCTGCTGCATGAGCGCGGCGAGTTCGGTGTTCGGTGTGCGCGGTCGGTGCTTCATCGCGATCCCGTCCTCTATTCAACCGGTTCAACGCCTGGACCAGCTTCGCCGGTTCTCCCGTCCTGTGTACCCGCGTTGACTTGATGTCAGCCATTCGGGCGGAGGGCGTGGACCCGAACGATCCGCGATGGCACCGCAATGTCGATTCGTGATCGATTGGAGTCTCAATGATCGTCAGTCCGCTCAGCAATGCGCGGTTTCCGGTTCCTTTGGAGTGGGGTGAGCCGCCGGGGGCGGACGCGGTCCCGGCGGCGCGGAGGTTGGTGGTGGCGATCCTGCGGGAGTGGGGTGTGCCGCTGTTGGGCGATGCGCTTCGGGAGGTGGAGCTGTGCGCGAGCGAGGTGATCGCCAATGCGATGGTGCACGCCAAGCAGCGCTGCCTCGTGGCCGTTCGGTGGCGGGCCGGGCGGGTGCGGGTGGAAGTAGCCGACCGGTGTGCGGAGTTGCCGGCTCGGGAGCGTGACGAGGAAGCGACCGGTGGGCGGGGCCTTCTTCTCGTCGAGGCGCTGGCGCATGCGTGGGGATGGCACCCGGCGGGGGTCGGCAAGGTGGTCTGGTTCGAGTACCTCGAAACCGCCGAAGCGCCGTGCCCCACGCATGGGTGGGGCACGGCGCACGGCCTTCACGCTCTGCCCGAGGCGGCGTAGTGGTGACCGTCGGGCGGCTCGTGTGGTGGGTGCTCTTCTCGGCCGCGGTGGTGGCCGGCTTCGTGTCCGGGTGTGACCGCTAGCCGAAGAAGGTGTCCAGGATCTGCTGTGCCGCCAATCCCGCCGGGAGGCTGCCGGCGCGGACCTGGGTCTCCAACTCGGGGGTGAGCCTGCGTACTTCGGGGTGCTCGTGCAACCTTGCGTACAGCTGGTCGTGGACCATGGACCACGTCCACTCGACCTGCTGCTCGCGGCGCTTGGCGGTGAGCGCGCCGGTGGCGTCGAGGATCTTGCGGTGTTGCTGGAGGCGCTCCCACAACACGTCGAGGCCGGCTCCGTCCCGCCCGCTGCACGTCAGCACCGGCGGCGTCCAAGCCGCGTCCGGCGCCTGCAACAGCCGTAGCGCGCCCGCGAGTTCGCGGGCCGCTGCCTTGGCGTCGGGTTCGTGCGGGCCGTCCGCCTTGTTGACGGCGATGACGTCCGCCAGCTCCAGGACGCCCTTCTTGATGCCCTGCAGCTGGTCCCCGGTCCGTGCGAGGCTGAGCAGCAGGAAGGTGTCGACCATCCCGGCCACCGTCGTTTCGGACTGGCCGACGCCGACGGTCTCGATCAGCACCACGTCGTAACCCGCCGCCTCCATCACCACCATGGACTCGCGGGTGGCCTTGGCGACGCCGCCCAGCGTCCCCGAGGTCGGCGACGGCCGGACGAAGGCGGCAGGATCAACCGCCAGCCGCTCCATCCGGGTCTTGTCGCCCAGGATGGAGCCGCCCGTCCGGCTCGACGTCGGGTCGACGGCGAGCACCGCGACCCGGTGGCCCAACCCCGTGAGCATGGTGCCGAAGGAGTCGATGAAGGTCGACTTGCCGACACCGGGCACGCCGGTGATGCCCACCCGGACCGCGCCGCCCGCGTGCGGCAGCAGCCGCTGGAGCAGTTGCTGCGCGAGTGCGCGGTGGTCGGGTCGGGTGGACTCGACGAGGGTGACGGCGCGCGCGATCCAGGCGCGCGAGCCGTCGAGGACACCCGTCACATATGCGTCGAGGTCGATCGTCCGAGGGGGCATCCGCGAATCGACCTACAGCTCGTGGCCGAGGTCGGCCGCCAGCGACTTCAGCAGGTCGTACGCGGCGTCCGGGATGACCGTGCCGGGCGGGAAGACCGCCGCCGCGCCCGCCTCGTAGAGGGCGTCGAAGTCCTGCGGGGGGATGACCCCGCCCACCACGATGGTGATGTCCTCGCGCCCCGCCGCGGCGAGTTCGGCGCGCAGCGCGGGCACCAGCGTCAGGTGACCGGCGGCCAGCGAGGAGACGCCGACGATGTGGACGTCCGCCTCGACGGCCTGGCGGGCGACCTCGGCCGGGGTCTGGAACAGCGGGCCGACGTCCACCGTGAAGCCGAGGTCGGCGAAGGCGGTGGCGATCACCTTCTGGCCGCGGTCGTGGCCGTCCTGGCCCATCTTGGCGACCAGAATGCGCGGGCGGCGGCCCTCGGCCTGCTCGAACCGCTCGACCAGGTCACGGGTGCGCTGGAGGGGGGCCGACGGGCCCGCTTCGTCTCGGTACACACCGGAGATGGTACGGATCTGGCCGGAGTGGCGGCCGTACACCTTCTCCAGGGCGTCCGAGATCTCACCGACGGTGGCCTTGGCCCGGGCCGCGTTGACGGCCAGGTGCAGCAGGTTGCCGTCCAGCGAGCCGCCGCGCTGCGGACCGGCCTCGGCGGCGCGGGTCAGCGCGTTCAGCGCGTCCTGCGTGGCGGCCTCGTCGCGCTCCTCGCGCAGCCGCCGCAGCTTCTCGATCTGCCGGGCCCGCACCGCGGAGTTGTCGACCTTGAGCACCTCGATCTGTTCGTCGCTCTCGACCCGGTACTTGTTGACGCCGATCACCGGCTGGCGGCCGGAGTCGATGCGCGCCTGGGTGCGGGCGGCGGCCTCCTCGACGCGCATCTTCGGGATGCCCGCGTCGATGGCCTTGGCCATGCCGCCGGCCGCCTCGACCTCCTGGATGTGCTGCCAGGCGCGCGCCGCCAGGTCGTTCGTCAGCTTCTCGACGTACGCCGATCCGCCCCAGGGGTCGATGACCCGGCAGGTGCCCGACTCCTGCTGCAGCAGCAGCTGGGTGTTGCGGGCGATGCGGGCGGAGAAGTCGGTGGGCAGCGCCAGCGCCTCGTCCAGGGCGTTGGTGTGCAGCGACTGGGTGTGGCCCTGGGTCGCGGCCATCGCCTCGACGCACGTCCGCGTCACGTTGTTGAACACGTCCTGGGCGGTCAGCGACCAGCCCGAGGTCTGCGAATGGGTGCGCAGCGAAAGGGACTTGGGGTTCTTCGGGTCGAACTGCTTGACCAGCTTGGCCCAGAGCAGCCGGGCCGCGCGCAGCTTGGCGACCTCCATGAAGAAGTTCATGCCGATCGCCCAGAAGAACGACAGCCGCGGCGCGAAGGCGTCCACGTCCAGCCCCACGTCCAGGCCCGCGCGCAGGTACTCCACCCCGTCGGCCAGGGTGTAGGCCAGCTCCAGGTCGGCCGTCGCACCGGCCTCCTGGATGTGGTAGCCGGAGATGGAGATCGAGTTGTACCGGGGCATCTTCTGCGAGGTGTACGCGAAGATGTCCGAGATGATCCGCATCGACGGCTGCGGCGGGTAGATGTAGGTGTTGCGGACCATGAACTCCTTGAGGATGTCGTTCTGGATGGTCCCCGCGAGCTTCTCCGGTGGTACGCCCTGCTCCTCGGCCGCGACGATGTACAGCGCGAGCACCGGGAGCACGGCGCCGTTCATGGTCATCGACACGGACATCTTGTCCAGCGGGATGCCGTCGAACAGCTGGCGCATGTCGTAGATCGAGTCGATGGCGACGCCCGCCATGCCGACGTCGCCGGTGACGCGCGGGTGGTCGCTGTCGTAGCCGCGGTGGGTCGGCAGGTCGAAGGCGACCGAGAGCCCCTTCTGACCGGCCGCCAGGTTGCGGCGGTAGAACGCGTTGGACTCCTCGGCGGTGGAGAAGCCGGCGTACTGGCGGACGGTCCAGGGCTGGTTGACGTACATGGTCGGGTACGGCCCGCGCAGGTACGGGGCGATGCCGGGGTACGTCTCCAGGAAGTCCAGGCCGGCCAGGTCCGCCGCGGTGTACAGCGGCTTGACGCCGATGCCCTCGGGGGTTTCCCAGACCAGCTCGTCGGCGTCCTTGCCGGTGGACCGGCGCCAGGCGGTCTGCCACTGGGCGTCGGTGACGTCCGAGGCGGCGTCGCCGTTCAGCCCGATTCCGGTGAAGTCGGGGATCATCGCGTCACCTTGTCCTCGTCGGCGCTGCTCGCACCGGTGATCTGGTCCAGCAGGGAGGTCAGGACGGCGACCGCGTCCCCGCCCGCGTGGATGAACTCGTCCACCCCGGCGGGCACTTCGGCGAGCCGCCCGGCCAGCAGCACCCGCCGGGCGCCGGCCGCCCTGAGCGCGGCGGCGACCGCCTCGGCGTGCTCGGCGTACAGGGCGTCGCTGGAGCACAGGCAGGCGACGGTGGCGCCGGAGGCGGTGAACGCCTCGGCGAACGCCGCCGGGTCCACGGACTCCAGGGCGGAGGTCGCGATGCCGCCCGCCTGGAACAGGTTGGCCGAGAAGGTGGTGCGCGCGGTGTGCGCGGCGGCGGTGCCGATCGAGGCCAGGAACAGCTTCGGCCGCTCGCCCGTGGCGGCGAGCACCGCGTCCGAGCGGTCGCGCAGCGCCTCGTACGCCTCGGCGCGGCGCACCTGCGGCAGGCCGCCCGTGGCGCCGGCCGGGGCCGGCTCGCGGACCAGCGGCTGCTCGTCCAGGTGCGGGAACTCGCTGACGCCGGTGACCGGTTCGCGCCGCTTGGCGAGCTTCACGGAGCGTTCGGCCCAGGCCGCGGCGATCCGCTGCTCGACCAGGCCCGAGTCGAGGGCGGCGCGCTGGCCGCCGGCCCGCTCGATCTCCTGGAACCAGGCCCAGGCGGCCTGCGCCAGCTCCTCGCCCAGCTGCTCGACGTACCAGGAGCCGCCGGCCGGGTCGATCACCCGGGCCAGGTGGGACTCCTCCAGCAGGATCGACTGGGTGTTGCGGGCGATCCGGCGGGCGAAGGCGTCGGGGAGGCCGAGTGCGCTGTCGAAGGGCAGCACGGTGACGGCGTCGGCGCCGCCGACCCCGGCGGCCAGGCAGGCCACGGTGGTGCGCAGCATGTTCACCCACGGGTCGCGGGCGGTCATCATCACCCGGGAGGTGACGGCGTGCTGGCGCTGCGCCGAGGCCTCGGCGGAGGCGCCGGACACCTCGGCGACGCGGGCCCAGAGGCGGCGCGCGGCACGGAACTTGGCGATGGTCAGGAACTGGTCGGCGTCCGCGGCGAAGCGGAACTCCAGCTGGCCGAGCGCGGCGTCCACCGACAGCCCGGCGGCGGTCAGCGCGCGCAGGTAGGCGACGCCGGTGGCCAGCGAGCAGCCCAGTTCCTGGGCGGGGGAGGCGCCGGCCTCGTGGTACGGCAGGGCGTCGACGGTGAGGGCCCGGACGTTGGGGTAGTCGGCGGCGCAGCGGGCGGCCAGCGCGGTGGCCTCGGCCAGCAGCGCGTCCGTGCGGGCCGTGTCGCCGGTGCGGGCCCGGAGGCCGAGCGGGTCGGCGCCGAGGTTGCCGGCGGCGGAGGCGGGGGAGACCTCGCGATCCTCGTACAGCTTGAACAACTGCTCGGCGGCGTCCGTGAATTCGGGGCCGGCGTCGAGCGCCACGGCGGCCAGGTCCAGGTACACCCCGGTGAGTGCCTCGGGCAGGGCCGACACCGGCAGGCCCGCGCCGCCCAGCTCCAGCCAGAGCGAGCCGACGCCGTTCTCCAGGTCCGCGAGGACCGCCTCGTTGGTGCGCCGCCGGTCGGGGTCGGCGTGCCGCTGACGGACGTCCCATCCGGCGATGGCGGAGCCCTGCGGCCGTCCGCCGCGGACGAACGGCGGGAAGCCGGGGTAGCCGGGCTCGGTCGAGCTGTCCTCGGCGGTGTACAGCGGGCGCGCGCGCAGGCCGTCCTGGAGCGCGGTGCTGAGCGCCTGTTCGGCGGCAGCACCGTTCTCGGGCTGGGCACCGGACTTGCGCAGCACGCCCTCGACGAGCTGCTGCCACTGCTCACGGTGCGCGGCCGGGAACTCGGCGGCGAGGGGGAGCCCTTCGGGCGGGACCTTCATGTCCGCAGGTTAGCGCCCGTTCGCGGACCGGCAGGAGGGGAGTCGCGTGTGACCTAGTTCTCGATTTGCTCAGCCTTTAGCACTCCGTCCGCCGGGGAGTGCCGCGAGGCCCTGCACTCCGCCCGTGGGGGAGTGTCCCGACGCGGTGTCGGGGCGGGCTCAACGCCGGTGGCACGGCACACGATCGATCGTCCGAAAGCCCTCGGATCAGGGGGATTGCGGAACCTCGCCACTCATCTATTAAGTTACTTCGAAGAAGGTGGGTGGGGCCGCATCCCCCGTGCGTCCCCGCCGGCCTTCGCCGTGCCCTGCACGCCCCCGACGCCCCTGCACGCCCCCCGGCAGGTTTCGAATGTCCCCCGAAGGAGAGCCCACCGCGATGGGAAAGCGCCGCAAGCCCAGCCCCCCGAGCCGGGCCCGCCTGGCGGTCCTCACCACGGCGATGGCCGGCGGCGCGGTGCTCGCCGCCGGCACCGCCCACGCCGAGCCGACCCCGACGCTCGCCTCCGTCAAGGAGCAGGTGGACAAGCTCAACGAGGAGGCCGAGCAGGCCATCGAGCAGTACAACGGCTTCCAGGAGAAGCAGCAGAAGCTGCAGGGCGACGCCAACGAGATCCAGGAGAAGGTCGCCCGCGGCCAGGAGGCGATGAACGAACTGCGCACCCGGCTCGGCGGCGTGGCCGCCGACCAGTACCGCAGCAACGGCATCGACCCGTCCGTCCAGCTGATGCTCGACTCCGACCCGGCCGCCTACCTGGAGCGTGCCGCGGTGCAGAACCAGGTCGCCGACTCGCAGTCCTCCCTGCTCAAGCAGGCTCAGGAGGAGCAGCGCAAGCTCGACCAGGACCGTACCGAGGCCACCACCACCCTCGCCCAGCTCGACTCCGTCGGCACCGAGCTGGCCGAGAAGAAGAAGCAGATCCAGGCCAAGCTGGCCCAGGCCCAGGCCATGCTCAACAAGCTCAGCGCCGAGGACCGCGCCAAGGTCAACGCCCAGCAGTCCGCCGAGAAGGCCAAGGCCGAGGCCCAGAAGGCCGCCGCCGCCGACCGCGCCTCCCGCTCCGCCCAGCGCCCCGACCTGAACGCCCCGGCCCCGCCCGCCGGCGGCCGCGCCGCCACCATCGTCCAGTTCGCCTACGCCCAGCTCGGCAAACCCTACGGCTGGGGCGCCACCGGCCCCAACAGCTTCGACTGCTCCGGCCTCACCGGGGCCGCCTACCGCGCGGCTGGCCTCAAGCTCTCCCGGATGTCCCAGGACCAGTGGAACGACGGCCCCCGCGTCGCCCGCGCCGACCTCCAGCCCGGCGACCTGGTCTTCTTCTACGGCGACATCCACCACGTCGGCATCTACATCGGCGACGGCAAGATGATCCACGCCCCCCGAACCGGCAAGAACGTCGAGGTCCTCCCCGTCGACGCCATGCCCTACGTCGGCGCCGTCCGCCCGTAACCCCCTACTCCTCGACCACCGACAGGACGATCTTCCCGGTGGTGCGGCCCAGTTCGCCCAGGCGGTGCGCCTCGGCGGCCCGGGCCAGCGGGAGGGTGGTGTCGACCAGGACGCGCAGGCGGCCGGAGCCGACCAGGTGGGAGATCTCCCGCAGGCCCTGCTGGTCCGGCTCGACCAGCATGAAGACGGCGCGGACGCCGGCGGCCTCGGCCTCGGCGAGGGGGAAGGCGTCGGTCGGCGGTTCGATGGAGACCAGGGTGCCGCCGGGGCGCAGGGAGCGCAGGGAGCGGGACCAGCCGGCGCCGCCGACGGGGTCGAGGACGAAGTCGACCTCGCGGACGGCCTCGGCGACGTCCTGGGTGCGGTAGTCGACCAGCTCGTCCGCGCCCAGTCCGCGCAGTAGCTCGTGCTTGGCGCTGCTCGGGCCGGCTGCCCGCGCAGCCGCCCCTCCTGTCGTTGCCGGCGAAGTGCCGACGGGCCCGGCCGCTCCGAGGAGGGTGGCCGGGCCCGTCGCGCTGATCCGGGGACTCCGGCTCAGTTGGCGATGATCTGGAGCTTCCCGCTGGTGCCGATGGTGCCGGTCACGTAGAGGGTGTGGCCGTCCGGGCCGGCGGCCAGGCCGTCGAGACCGTCCTCGTCGGGGGACACCGCTTCGGCCGGGACGACGTTGCCGGTGGCGGTGTCGACGGCGAGCACCGACGGGCCCGTCGTGTAGTCGTTCTCGGCGACGTAGAAGCGCGTACCGTCCGCGCTGAGCTGCGGGGCGTGCAGGTCGGCGAAGCCGCTGACCAGGGCGAGGTGCTGGGTGACGGTGTCGGCGGCGGGGTCGATCAGGTCGGCCTGGCCGCCGTTGGAACCGCCCGCCAGGGCGAACAGGCGGGTGCCGTCCTGGGTGAAGACGGGGTAGTAGTCGAGCGCCGAGGCGGTGCCGGTGACGGTGCCGACCAGGGCCGGCGTGGCACCGGCCGTGCTGACGTGGAAGACGCCGCCGCTGCTGCCCACGTACAGGTCCCGGCCACCCGGCCGGACCGCGGCCGTGCCGGTGAAGCTGCCGGGCACCTGCACCGAGCCGGTGAAGGCCGGCCGTGCGGTGGAGTACGCCAGCACCCGGCCCTGCCCGTACTGCCGGTACGCCGTCGGTCCGTTCTGCACGACGTAGACGGTGCCGCCGTCGGGGCTCACCGTGAGGCCGGTCAGCGTGCCCGGGTTCCAGCCGGCCTGGCGCGGCTGGTCGGGCAGGGCGGTGTTGGCGACCACGGTCAGCGAGGCGGTGTCCACCACGCTCAGCTGCTGCCCGTTCGCGACGTAGAGGCGGGCACCGTCCGGGCTGAGCCCGGCGGCGAGGTCGACCTGGTTCGTACTCAGGGCCACCTGGCCGGTGACCGCGTCGGTCTGGGTGTCGATCGCCTTGACCTGGACGAGGTTGTCGGTGCCGGTCACCACGACGTAGGCCTTGGTGCCGTCCGGGCTGACGAGCGGCTGGGCGTGGTTGGCGCCGATCGTGATGACGGCCTCCGTGCCGGAGACCGGTGCGGCCGCCTCGGCGCCGGTGCCGGTCAGGGCCAGGACGGCGGCCGCGGCGATCACCGTGGTCCAGCGAACGGCCTTCGCGCGGGTGTGCGTGGACATTGATCCCCCTTGTGCGCACCGCACGATGCGGTGTCGGGGGCAGGCTAACCGATCACACCGACAACTCTGATGGTCGGTCAGTGGACGAATCCTCCCGGCCGGGGCGCACTACGGGTGCGGCGCGCAGGCCAGCAGGTACGGCAGCACCGGCAGCGCCGACACGGCGAGCCGTCCGGCCAGTTGGCGCGGCCCGCGGCTGCCGGGCCGGGCCAGTCGGCGGACCCGGGCCAGCACCCCGGTGGAGGCCGCCCCCAGCGACCCGCCCGGAGCCGTCCCGGACGCGGCCAACGCGCAGAGCGCCGAGGCCAGTTCGCCCCGCGACACCGTCGCCAGCGCCGCGTCGTCCGCCGCCATCTCCAGCAGCAGCGCCACTTCCGAGCGCCCCAGCCGGGCCAGCGGCAGCGGCCCGAGCAGCAGCGCGAAGGTGTCGGCGGGCAGCCGGAACAGGTGGTGGCGGCCGCGGATGTGCCCGTGCTCGTGTGCGACGGCCGCGGCGAGCTGCCGCTCGTCCAGCAGCCGCAGCGCCCCGCGCGACAGCACGACCCGGGAGCGGCGCCCGGGCAGACAGTAGACGGTCGGGTGGGCGTGCTCCAGCACCAGCGCGCCCCAGCGCCGGTCCCGTACGGCGACCACGTCCAGCACCGCCCGGTGCCGCTGCCGGGCCCGCCCGGCCCGGGCACCGACGGCGGTCAGCACCACGGTGAGCACCGCCCCGGCGGCGGCCGGCAACCACCAGCCGTGGGTGTGCGGCACCACCGGCCCGGCCGGTTCGAGGTGGGGGAGCAGGCCGAGCAGCCCGGCCGGTTCGTGGGCGGCGGGCTCCAGCGCGTGGTGCGCCGCGAGCACCAGGGCGACGGTGAACGAGGCCATCAGCGCCAGCCACAGGGTCGCGCCCAGGACCGGACGGGCCTGGAGCCGGGCGGAGCCGGCCATCCGGCGGGGCAGCAGGACGCCGGTCACGGCCAGGTAGAGGCCGAGCAGGGCAAGGGTCACTCGGCGTCCCGGGCCTTGACCTGTTCGAGGGCGGCGAGCAGCGCGGAGGCCTCGTCCCCGCTCATCCGGTCGACGAAGTGCAGCAGCGCGCCGGCCCGGTCCGGGGTGGTCTCCAGCGCCTGGTGCATCAGCTGCGCGGTGTACGCCTCGCGGGTGCAGGTCGGCTCGTACACCCAGGCGCGGCCGATCTTGTCCCGGCGCAGCCAGCCCTTGGTGTGCAGGATGTCGGCGACGGTGGTGACGGTGGTGTACGCGACCGGCCGCTGCTGCTGGAGGTCGTCGACCACCTCGCGCACCGTTGCCGGACGGCCCCAGGACCAGAGCCGGTCCATGATCTCGGCCTCAAGATCGCCGAACCCCCGTAGCACTGCCGTGGTCTCCCTTTGCCGCACCGGCCGCCGGCGCCCTTCGCCCGCTGGAACGCGGCCCATGCTACGGCGAGCGCCGGGCGCCCGCCCCCGGGCAGTGGGGGCGGGCGCCCGTGGCGTGCGGGTGGCGCTCCGCGGGAGCTCAGCGGGTGCTCAGGCCGTGCTCAGGGCAACCGCTCCAGCTCGGGCCGTGCCGGCGCAGCCGCTCCAGCCCGGGCCGTGCTCACGACAGCCGCCGCGCGAGCGGCACCCGCGACCGGGTGAACAGTGCCGCGAGCAGCCCGGCCACCACCGGCAGCACCAGCACGACCAGCAGCAGTTCGCCCCAGGGCGCGGTGATCAGTGGAGGCTGGGCACCTGGTCCGCTCGCCCGGGACTTCAGCAGCCCCACCGCCGGGACGAAGCCGTTGGCCGCCCCGAGCACCGCCCCCAGCAGGGCGATCAGCGCGCACTGCAGCCCCGCCATGGTCCGCCGGATCCGGGGCGGCGCGCCGACGGCGGCGAGCGTCGCCTGGTCCTGCCGGGAGTCGGCGGCCGCGAGCCCGGTGGCGATCCCGGCCGCGCCGAGCACCACCAGCCCGGCGAAGCCGCTGAGCGCCAGGGTGAGCGCGTCGCTCTTCGGCTGGTAGCCGCGCTCGACATCGAGGCGGGCGAATCGGTCCAGCCGGATCGCGGCGGCCTCGGCGCGCTGCTGCGCCTTGCGGTCCGGCGGGGTGGCCGGCCGCCAGACCGCGCCGGTCGGCTGGGCCGCGAGCCCGAGCCCGGCCAGCGCGGTGGTGGGCAGCAGCCCCTGGGCGAAGCGGGCGGCGCCCGGGTTGTCGACCACCACGGCGTCCACCGGGACCTCCTGGAGGTCGGGCTTGGGGACCTGCCCCGGCTGCACCGGGCCGCCGCCTCCGCGCAGCAGCAGCACGGCCTTACCGTCGGCGCGGACCAGCGACCGGTCGAAGACCAGCAGCTTCCCGGCCGCCAGCGCCTGTTCGGCCGCCTGGTCCCGGACGTCGAACAGATTGTGCAGCAGGGCGGCGTCCCCGGTGGCGATGTGCGGCGGCTCGGCGAGCCTATGCCAGTCCACCGGGCCCTTGAGCTGGACATTGCTGGCGCAGTTGTCACAGAACTTGTAGATCAGCTGGCCGAGTTCGGCGCGCGGGCCGAGCCCGGTCAGCTGCTTCTCCAGCTCGGCGCGCAGCTGTTCGGCCGCCGCCCCGTCCCGGTGGCTGACCAGCTGGACGGCTCCGTACGGGGCCTGGGGCCGGTAGTCGCGGCGGTTCTCGGCGTCGGTGCTGGTGCTGTACACCCCGATGGCGACCGCCCCGGCGACCGCCGCCATCACCGCGGCGACGGCCGGCGCGGTGCGCGAGCGGTGCCGGGCGGAGTCCCGAAGCGCGAGCCGGGGGCCGAGCGGCAGCCGCTTGGCGGCCCGGCCGACCACGGCGACCAGCACCGGGGTGCAGGCGAGCAGGCCGAGTTCGGCGGTGACGGAGCCGCCGAGCACGGTGAGCGTGCGGGCGTCGTAGGTGCTCACCACGGCCCCGCCGTGCTGCACCGCGCCCGCGCCGTACATCGCGAGCGCGCCGCCGCCGAGGATCAGCGCCACGCCGAGGAGGGTGACCGCCCGGCTGGGCGGCCGGACGGTGTCCCGCCCGGTGAGCCCGGCGGTGACGCTGCGGCGGGCGGCCTGCCAGGCGGGCAGCGCGGCCGCGAGCAGCGCGGTGAGCAGCCCGATCCCGGCGATCGCGAGCAGGTCCAGCGGGGGCAGCGCGAAGTGTCCGAAGCGCGCGCCGCCGACCCGTTCGATGAGCGGCCGCAGCCCGGCGACCAGCCCGGTGCCGAGCGCCACGCCGAGCGCCGCCCCGGTCACACCGAGGACCAGTCCGCCGCCGAGCACCACCGCGCCGACGTGGGCCCGGCTGCCGCCGGCCGCGCCGAGCAGGGCGAGCTGGCGGCGCGAGCGGCGGGCGCCGACCGCGAAGGCGGGCCCGGCGAGCAGCGCGACCTCCAGCAGCGCCATCCCGGTGACGGTGGCGACCACGACCTTGGTGCTGTTGCCCGCGGCCGGGTCGCTGTAGTGGGCGGAGTCGCGGTAGTAGGGGACGGCCCCGTACGGCGGCGGGTCGAGCGCGACCGAGCGCGCGGTCAGGGTGTAGCCGTACGCGTTGAGCTGCTGCACGGCGGCCCAGTCGAGGCTGGTTCCGCTCGGCAGGTGGACCAGCCAGGCGTTGCGGGCGTCCGGGGCGCGCTCGGCGGCGGGCCGGCCGGGCTCCGCCGCGGCGGCCAGTGGGTCGAGCAACTCGCCTGGCCGGGCCACGAGTTCGACCCGGCCGAGCTCGTCCGGGTGCTCCACCACGGCGGTGACGGTGAAGGTGGTCCGCTCCAGCCCCTGGACGGTGGTGGTGCCGCCGAGCGAGAGCCCGGCGTGGTCCAGGAAGGCCCGGGTGGCGGCCAGTTCGTGCGGGGCGCTCGGGGCGCGGCCCTCGACGACGTTCAGTCGGCCGTGCCAGACGGGGTCGGCGAGGTCGGCCTCGGTGGTGAGGGTGCGGACCAGGCCTTCGGGCGAGGTCGCGCCGGTCTCCGGTCCGGGTCGGGCGGGGGTGAGCACGCTGCCGGGCGGCAGTAGTGAGCTGACCAGGGCCGCCGGGTCGGTGCTCGCGGCCCGCTGCTGCTCGGCGGTGGGCTGCTGGCCGGGCTTGGGCTCGACCGCGAAGGCGCCGTCCTCGGCGATCGGGGCCTGTTCGACGGTCCGGCCGGGGTTCAGCCCGGTGACCAGGGCGTCCGCCCCGCCGACCACCCGCTCGACCCGTTCGGCCGGGGTGAGCTGCCCGCTGCGGTGGACCACGTCGGCGCCGGTGACCCCGAGGACGGGCAGTGCGACCATGGCCAGGATGAGGGCGCTGCGCCCCTTGGCCCGCACCGCGTCGCGCCGGGCGATGCGCAGCGCTACCTTCGCTGCTCCGAGCCTCAACGTGCCACCTGGCCAAGCGCGTTGGGCCGGTGCACGGCCGCCGGGCAGCCGCCGGAGCGGCGTCCGGTGGTCTCCGAGGCGACCGCGCCGTCTCGCAGGTGGACCACCCGGTCCGCCCAGGCGGCGTGCGAGGCCTCGTGGGTGACCATCATGGCGGCCGCCCCGGCGTCGCAGCGGGCGCGCAGGACGGCGAGGACGGCGTCGCCGGTGGCCGAGTCGAGCGCGCCGGTCGGCTCGTCGGCGAGGACGAGCCGGCGTTCGCCGATCAGTGCCCGGGCGATGGCGACGCGCTGTTGCTGGCCGCCGGACATGTCGTCGGGGAAGCGGTCGGCGAGTTCCCCGATGCCCAGTTCCTCCAGCGCGGCCAGCGCCTCCCGGCGGGCGGTGCGGCCCGGGGCGCCGTCGAGTTCGCGCGGCAGGGCGATGTTCTCGGCGGCGGTGAGTGCCGGGATCAGGTTGTAGTCCTGGAAGACGTAGCCGACGGAGCGCCGCCGCAGGTCGGCGAGCCTGCCCCGGCTGAGGCCGCCGAGTGCGACGCCCTCGACCAGCACCTCGCCCTCGCTGGGCAGGTCCAGCCCGCCGGCCAGGGTCAGCAGGGTCGACTTCCCGGAGCCGGACGGCCCCATCACGGCGACGAACTCGCCGGCGTGCACGGTCAGGTCGATTCCGCGCAGGGCGTGCACCTGAGCGGCGCCGCGTCCGTGCACGCGGGAGACCCCGGCCAGTCTCAGGACGGGCTCGGACCAGGTCGGATCTGTGTGGGACACACTTCCCCCTCGTGAGCTGTTCAGCTGCATATGTCGGTGAACTATATATGCCGAGCGCGAGAGGATGGAGCGGTCGGGTTTGGTCAAAGTTCTACAAAGGTGTCGAAGATCGGCCGAAAAGGTGAGAGGGGCCGGCCGGGCGGGTCTATGCTTGGGGAGGTTTGAAAAGGCACCTCGTTCGGTGAGGCGTCTTCACGGACACAGGCCACTGACCCGACGACGTCGAGAGACGCCCAGGTTCAGGACAGGTCTTCCCGACTTAAGGGTTGACCCCAAGTGGCTTCCGGCCGGACAGGCTGGACACGCCGTGGAGTGCCAAAGCTCTGACGAGTTGGGGTGTACCGGTCCATCTCGACCGGTGTGCTCCTTGCCGTGTCGTGATGCGGCGCACAGGCGGTGCGCCCCCGGCCGGGAGGAGGCGAGAGACATGGACTGCCCTAGTCCGGGCCACAGTTGCCCCTACCCCCGCATGCTCTCGAACACCTCCGGCACGCGGTAACAACCTTCCCTGCGCGTTCACCCGGCGCTTCGTTCGGTGCTCGGTCGTGCCTCCGCGGCACTCGACCACGCCTCGACCCAAGTAGCCTGACGCATCGTCATGTCCGTACGGCCGCCGCCGCTCAGCGCCGCCGTGCGGAGACGACGGCGTGCGCCCGCAGGGAGGATCGCTGCTGCGTGCCCCCTGACGCCCCCTCAAGGTAGGGGGCAGGGAGGCCCCGCCATGACCAACGTGATGCTGGACCCGAAGGTTTCCACGGTCCCCGCCGCTTCCGCCGCCACCCGCTCCGCCGTCCTGGACGACGCCCACGTGGGCGACATCAAGGGCGCGCTCGGCACCATCCGGCTCGACGACACCACCCCCCGCAGCGGGCTCTCCGCCCGGCTCAAGACCCTGCTGGCGATCATCGGCCCCGGCCTGATCGTGATGGTCGGCGACAACGACGCGGGCGCCTTCTCCACCTACGGCCAGGCCGGGCAGAACTACGGCACCCAGCTGCTGTGGACGCTGCTGATGCTGGTCCCGGTGCTGTACGTCAACCAGGAGATGGTGCTGCGCCTGGGCGCCGTCACCGGGGTCGGCCACGCCCGCCTCATCCTGGAGCGGTTCGGCAAGTTCTGGGGCGCGTTCAGCGTCATCGACCTGTTCCTGCTGAACGCGCTGACCCTGGTCACCGAGTTCATCGGCGTCACGCTGGCCGCCGGGTACCTGGGGTTGCCGAAGGCGGCCTCGGTGGTCCTGGCGGCGGCGATCATCATCGCCTCGGCCTTCACCGGCTCCTTCCAGCGCTTCGAGCGTGTCGCCGTCACCCTGTGCGCCGGCTCGTTGCTGCTGGTGCCGATCTACTTCATGGTCCACCCCAAGACCTCGCAGATGGCCCACGACTTCGTGACGCCCACCCTGCCCGGCGGCTCCGGCCAGCTCGCGGCCGTCATGATGGTCATCATCTCGATCGTCGGCACCACCGTCGCCCCCTGGCAGCTGTTCTTCCAGCAGTCGTACGTCATCGACAAGCGGATCACCCCGCGTTTCATGAAGTACGAGAAGGTCGACCTGTGGATCGGGATCGTCGTGGTCATCGTCGGCGCGGCCGCGCTGATCGGCCTCACGGCGGCGGCCTTCGCGGGCACCGACGGCTTCGGCCAGTTCTCCGACGCGGCCGCCCTGGCCAGGGGCATCGAGGACAAGGCCGGCCACCTGGCGGGCGTGCTGTTCGCCATCGCGCTGCTGGACGCCTCGATCATCGGCGCCTTCGCGGTCTCCCTCTCCACCGCCTACGCGATCGGCGACGTCTTCGGCATCAAGCACTCGCTGCACCGCGGGGTCAAGGGCGCCAAGGGCTTCTACGCGGTGTACGCCGGCCTGGTGGCGGTCGCCGCCGCGATCACCCTGCTGTCCAACGGCTACACCCAGGGCCTGATCACCCAGTTCGTCCAGGTGCTGGCCGGGGTGCTGCTGCCCTCCGCCACCGTCTTCCTGCTGCTGCTGTGCAACGACAAGGCCGTGCTCGGCCCGTGGGTCAACGGCCCCAAGACCAACGCCTTCACCGCCGCCGTGGTCGGCGTCCTGGTCACGCTCTCGCTCATCCTGACCGCCGCCGTGGTCTGGCCGGACATCAGCTCGGACGCGATCCTGTGGATCATGGCCGGCTGTGGCGTGGCGGGCGTGCTGGTCGCCGGGTACTTCTTCACCTTCGGGCGCCGGGGCACGAAGGAGGAGCCGATCGACCGCACCGGCCGCGAGAACTGGCGGATGCCCCCGCTGGAGACCCTGGAGAAGCCGGTGATGTCCACCGCCCGCAAGGTCGGCATGGGCGCCCTGCGCGCCTACCTGCTGATCGCGATGATCATGGTCATCGTCAAGATCGTGCAGACCGCGCTGAACCACTGAGCCACCGAGCACGTCCCGTACGGACGGGTGGTGGGCAGCCGCTCGCCACCCGTCCGTCCCATGTCCCCGTGATCCCCGTGTTTCCTCCGAAGGAGGTGCCGTCGTGCACACCCTGACCACCGTCGAGTTCCTGGTCCGGCTCGCCACCGGCGTCGCCTGTGGCGCGCTGATCGGCGTCGAGCGCCAGTGGCGGGCCCGGATGGCCGGCCTGCGCACCAACGCCCTGGTCGCCGCCGGCGCCACCCTGTTCGTGCTCTACAGCGAGGCGGTCGGCGACACCGGCAGCCCCACCCGGGTCGCCTCGTACGTCGTCTCCGGCATCGGCTTCCTCGGCGGTGGCGTCATCCTGCGCGACGGCGCCGGTGTGCGGGGCCTCAACACCGCCGCCACGCTGTGGTGTTCGGCCGCCGTCGGGGTACTGGCCGCGTCCGGCAAGCTGGAGCTCGCCGTCCTCGGCACCCTCGCCGTGCTCGCCGTCCACCTGGTGCTGCGCCCGGCCGGCCGACTGCTCGACCGGGCCCCGCAGGCCGGCAGCGACCCGGACTCCACCTGCCGGGCCGTCGTCCACCTGGAGTGCGACCGCAAGGCCGAGACCCACATCCGCGCCCTGCTGCTCCAGGCCCTGGCCGCCTCCGGCCTCGCCCCCACCGGTCTGCGCGCCCGCCGCTCCGACGAGGGCGACGCCACCAACCTGCGGGCCACCGTGGCGATCACCGGGCAGGTGACCCCGGCCCTGGAGCAGGTCGTCACCCGGCTGTCGCTGGAGCCCGGCGTACGGGACCTGCACTGGCACCTGGACGAGGATTCGGAGGAGTCCGGCAGCCCGGCGCTGGCCTGAAGGGTGACCGCTGTTGCCGTTTCTATGGGCGAGTCTCAGCGATTCGGACGTTTCGGCGGATTGTCAGTGCTGCCCGGTATGGTCCGGGGTGTTGCTGGTCTGGCTCGGGTTGGGGGTGTCTTGTGCGGAGGTTCGAGGCGCGTCCCGGTTTCGTGGTCCAGGCGTACCGTTCCGCGCTGGATCCGAACTCCGGGCAGGAGGTGGCTCTTCGGTCGCACTGCGGTGCTGCGCGGGCCGCCTACAACTGGGCGGTGTCGTGGGTCGGGGCGTCGTGGTGGCAGCGTAAGCCCGAGGAGTCCTACGGCATCCCGGAGTCCGAGTTGACGCCGTGGCGGCCGTGGTCGCTGCCCGCCTTGCGTAAGGAGTTCAACCAGGCCAAGAAGACCGACCCGAGGTTCGCCGGCTGGTGGGAGGAGAACTCCAAGGAGGCGTACTCGACCGGGCTGGCGAACGCCGCCGCCGCGTTCGACAACTACGCCGAGTCCAAGCGCGGCCAGCGTAAGGGCAAACGCGTGGGGATACCGCGCCGGAAGTCGAAGCACACGTCGCGGCTGGCATGCCGGTTCACCACCGGCACCATCCGCGTCGAGACGGACCGCCGCCATGTGACGCTCCCCCGGCTCGGAACGATCCGCACCCACGAGAACACCCGCAAGCTTCAGCGGCGCATCGCGAACGGCACCGCCCGCATTCTGTCGGCGACGGTGCGGTATGAGCGCGGCAGGTGGTTCGTCTCGCTCCAGGTCGAGGTCAGGAAGACCGAACGCGCCGCCGCACGTCCGGATGTGGCGGTGGGCGTGGACCTGGGCGTGAAGTGTCTGGCGGTGATGGCGGACAGCTTGGGCGAGGTCCGGTACGAGCCCAACCCCAAACACCTCGACAGCGCTCTCAAGCGGCTTCGCCGTGCCTCGCGCCGCGTCTGCCGCCGCCAGGGACCGCACCGCAAGAAGGGCGTCGAACCGTCGAAGCGGTGGCTGAAGGCGAACGCCGAACGGAACCGTATCCACCACCGCGTGGCCAACCTGCGCGCCGACGCCCTGCACAAGCTCACCACCGGCATCACGGGCGAGTACGGCACCGTCGTGGTCGAGGACCTCAACGTCGCCGGGATGCTCCGCAACCACCGGCTGGCCCGGGGGATCGCCGACGCCGGGTTCGGCGAGATCCGCCGACAGATCACCTACAAGACCGACTGGGCCGGTGGCCGCGTGATCGTCGCGGGCCGCTGGTACCCGTCAAGCAAGACCTGCTCGACGTGCAAGGCCGTGAGAGCCAAGCTTCCCCCGCCTGTGCGAGTGTTCACCTGCGACGCGTGCGGCCTGGTCATCGACCGGGACGAGAACGCGGCCCGCAACCTCGCCGACCTCGCGTCGGCCGGCATCACGGGTACCGGAGTGGCCGGAAACCCGGACGCGCGAGCGTCGAAACCGCGTGGAGCCGACCGGAAGACCCGCGCCACCCGCACCCGCCGCAAGGCGGACGCGGGGCGGGCAGGTGGCGCAACCCTCCCCGCCAGCGGGGCGAGGAGGAAACGCGAGACCGTACTCAGGACGCCGAAGCGCAACTCGCGCTCTGGTGACACCGTGACGGACCTTCCGGGCCGTCATGCCCGGATCGCTGATATCCGACTAAGGAATCAGCAACGGAGTAGAACGGAAGGACCGTCACGAGGCCGCCGGGAGGCCCGATGCTGAAACCCGACCCCAAGCACGGGCCGCTGGTGCCGATGCTGCTGGTGCTGACCGTGGTCACCGGGGTGGTGGACGCGGTCAGCTACCTCGAACTCGGGCACGTCTTCGTCGCCAACATGACCGGCAACGTGGTCTTCCTCGGCTTCGCCCTGGCCGGCGCGGCGAACCTCTCCGCCACCGCCTCACCGGCCGCCCTCGCCGCCTTCCTGCTCGGCGCTCTGGCCGGCGGCCACCTCTCCCGGCACCTGCCCGGGCACCGCGGCCACCTGCTGACCGCCGCCGTCGTCGCCCAGACGGTGCTCGTAGCCGTGAGCACCGTCCTGGCGGCCGTGATCGGCCACGGCTCCGAACCCGCCCGCTACACCCTGATCGGTCTGCTCGCCTTCGCGATGGGCGGCCAGAACGCGGTGGTCCGCTCCCTCAAGGTTCCTGACCTCACCACCACCGTGCTCACCATGACCATCACCGCCCTCGCCGCCGACCGCACCGGCCTGCGCCGTCTCGCCTCCGTCGTCTGGATGTTCGCCGGCGCCCTGGTCGGCGCCCTCCTGGTCCTCCACACCGACGTCCCCACCGCCCTGGCCCTGGCGCTCGTCCTGCTGGTCGCGGTGGCCGCCCTCACCCACCACGCCGCCAAACCCACCCCGGCGCCGGCCTGGACGGAGCGCCTCTGACCCGGAACGCCCCTGTGCCCGCTCGTCGTCCGGGCGGATACCAGGGCGTTGCTCGTCTGGGTCAATCCTCCCGGCGGTGCCCCGCGCGGCCGCTCCAGAGCGGCTCCAGGCGGGCCCAGCTCGCGGTCCAGACGGCTTCGGCGCGGCGGTCGAGGACGCGCAGGCGCAGCCGGAGGGCCAGGGCGAGCAGCGCGAGCACGGCGAGCAGGGCGCCGGCTCCTGTGCAGGCCGCGGAGACCGCGAGGGCGGCGCGGTTGGCCGGGGGAGTGGTGGCGTTGCCCGCGGGGTCGACCCAGATAGGGACGAGGGCGCCGGCGACGGCCGTGCGCGGGGCCTCGACGGTGCCGGTGTGCGCGGTGCCCATGGGGTAGTTCCAGGCGGCCTCGACGTCGATCCGGGTGCTGTAACCGCCCGCGAACCGGCTGCCGGTGACCGCGCCGTGGTCGGGGAGGACGGCGACCACGGCGTTCACCTGGTGCAGCCGCACCCGGTCGGCCGCGGCCTGTGGCGCCGTCGAGCGGTACAGGAGCAGGGAGCCGATCACGGAGACGGCGACGGCCAGCAGCCCACCGACGAGCGTGAGCAGCCAGACGCGGGCGCGGGCGCGGTCGAGCGGGCGGGCCAGTGGTTCGTGCCGAGCGCCGAAGGCCCGCCGCAGCTGACGGCCGGTTCGCCGCGGGAGCGACGCGGGCCGGGCGGGGCGGGGTGTGCTGGCCACGGTGAGCACTCCTCAAGGACACGGGCGCGTACAGGATTTCATCACCCAATCTCCACCCGGCGGCCCCCTGTGCACAAGAGCGGTGCGCGCGCGGAGAAATCGCCCGGTGGCCCATCGACCCCACTACCAGGGACGTTCGGCCCTGGGCGGGCACCGCCAGTCCGGGCAGGCTGGAGTCCGGCCGCGCTCCCCGTGCCTGAGCGCGGCGCCGGCCCGGTGGGACCGTGGGGGTTCCGGGCCGTGGTGCGGAGCAGGGGGCGGTCGTGGGGCCGCCTCCTGTCCGCCCTGTCAGCCAATTGACGTTTCGCCAGATCATGGCCTTATTCCTCGCAGCTATACACTCGGTGTATATCCCTGGTGTATGGTCTCGCCCATGAGTGTTCCCTTGACCCTCCTCGGGCTGCTGGAGCGCGAGCCGAGCCACGGCTACGACCTCAAGCGCGACTACGACTCCCTCTTCGGCCGCGGCAAGCCCCTTCCGTACGGCCAGGTCTACGCGACCCTCGGCCGACTGGCCCGCGACGGAAAGGTGGTGGCCGGCGAGGCCGAGCCCGGCGACGGGCCCGAGCGCAAGCGCTACGTCATCACCGACGCCGGGGCGACCGAGTTCGAGACCTGGCTCCAGGAGCCGATCGCCCCCGAACCCAACCTGCAGTCCGTGCTGTTCACCAAGGTGGTGCTGGCCCTGATGCTCGGCCGCGACGCCGAGCAGTACCTGGACACCCAGCGCGCCGCCCACCTGCGCCGGATGCGCGAGCTCACCGAACTGCGGCGCACCGGAGCCCTGGTGGACGCCCTGCTCGCCGACCACGGCCTGTTCCACCTGGAGGCCGACCTGCGCTGGATCGACCTCACCGTCGCCCGCCTCGACGCCCTCGCCGCGGAGGTGCGCGCGTGACCGCCGTGATCGAGGCCCGCGACATCGCCCTCGCCTTCGGCGAGACGCCCGCGCTGCGCGGGGCGAGCCTGTCCGTCCAGGCCGGCGAGGTGCTCGCCGTCATGGGCCCCAGCGGCTCCGGCAAGTCGACGTTACTGCACTGCCTGGCCGGCATCCTGGTGCCCGACGCGGGCGAGGTGCTGTTCAACGGGCAGCGCGTGGACAGCATGCCGGAGGCCAAGCGCAGCGCCCTGCGCCGGGACAAGTTCGGCTTCGTGTTCCAGTTCGGCCAGCTGGTACCGGAGTTGACGGCGGAGGAGAACGTGGCCCTGCCGCTGCTGCTGAACGGCGTGCGCCGTGCCGCGGCGCTGGCCGAGGCCCGGCCGTGGTTCGCCCGGCTCGGCCTGGACGGAATGGAGAAGCGCCGCTCCGGCGAACTGTCCGGCGGTCAGGCGCAGCGGGTGGCCCTGGCCCGTGGCCTGGTGGCCCGTCCGCAGGTGCTGTTCGCCGACGAGCCGACCGGCGCGCTGGACTCGCTGACCGGCGAGCAGGTGATGGAGCTGATGGTCACCTCGGCCAAGGAACAGGGCACCACCGTCATCCTGGTCACCCACGAACCGCGGGTCGCCGCCTACGCCGACCGCGAGGCGATCGTCCGCGACGGCCGGGCCCGTACGCTCTCCGCCGGATCGGTGGCCCCGTGATCCCCTTCTCGCTCCGACTGGCCGTCAGCGGCGGTCGGGCGGCTCTGGCCCGGTTGGTGACGATCGCGGCGGCCGTCGCGATCGGGGTCGGGCTGCTGCTCTCGACGCTCGCCGGCCTCCACGCGATCGACCGGGCCAACGAGCGGCAGTTCTGGATGAACACCGGGGTCAAGGGCGCGACCGCCACCGCCGCGGTGGACCCGCTCTGGTGGGGCGCCCGGGTGGACTACTACCGGGGGCAGTCCGTCTTCCAGGCCGATGTCGCCCCGACCGGGGCGACATCGCCGGTGCCGCCCGGGCTGAGCAAGCTGCCCGCCCCGGGCGAGTACTACGCCTCGCCCGCGCTGGCGAAGCTGCTGCGCGAGGTCCCGGCCGTCGAGTTGGGCGACCGCTTCCCGGGCCGGCTGGCCGGTACCCTCGGCGACGACGCGCTGCCCTCCCCGGACACCCTGGCGGTGATCATCGGCCGCACCGTGGAGGAGGTCAAGGCCCTGCCAAGGGCCACCACCGTCACGAGTGTCGCCACCGCCCTGCCCGTCGAGTGCGACAACGACTGTTACGGCTCGGGCGTGCACGGCGACGCGCTGGTCCTGGTGCTCACTGTGGTGGCCGGGGCGCTGATCTTCCCGGTACTGATCTTCATCGGCACCGCGACCCGGCTGTCCGCCGCCACCCGCGAGCAGCGTTACGCCGCGATGCGGCTGGTCGGAGCCACGCCGGGCCAGGTGTCGTTGATGTCGGCGGTGGAGTCCACGGTGGCCGCGGTGGCGGGTACGGTTCTGGGCCTCGGCGTGTACGCCGCGTTGAAACCCCTGATGGCGGATGTGCCGTTCACCGGCGACCGCTTCTTCACCGACGATCTGAGCGTCGGTCTGCCGCAGGTGGCCGGGGTGGTCCTGGGTGTGCCGGTGGCGGCCGCGCTCGCCGCTCGGTTCGCACTGCGCCGGGTCACCATCTCGCCGCTCGGGGTCAGCCGCAGGGTCACCCCGAAGCCGCCCAGCGCCTGGCGGGTGGTCCCGCTCCTGGTAGGTCTCGGCGAGCTCGGCTACTTCGTCGGCCGCCGCCCGGCGACCACCGACGCGCAGTCGATGGCCTACCTGGCGGGCTTCGGGCTGGTGATGTTCGGTCTGGTGATCGCCGGACCGTGGCTCACCATGGCGGCCTCCCGGGGAGTGGCCAGGCGGACCAGCCGTCCGGCCACGCTGATCGCGATGCGCCGGCTGGGGGACGACCCGAAGGCCGGTTTCCGTTCGGTCGCCGGTCTGGTGCTGGCCCTGTTCGTGACCACCGCGACGCTGTGCATCATCGGCACCATCAACGTCAACGAGGGCGCGCTCAACGGCACTCCGGAGGTCCTCAAGGCCGTCGTGGCCACCCCGCCGGGTGGCCCGGACAGTCGGCTGGGGCTTCCGGCGGTGCCCGACGGCGTGGTGGCGCGGGCCCGGGCCGTCCCCGGCTTCGAGGGGATGGCGCTGGTGCACGACAACCCGGCTGGGATCGGCGCGTACCAGTACGGCCGGGAACGGATCGTGCCGCCCCTGGTGCGCTGCTCGGAGCTGGCGCAGATCCCGGTGGTCGGCCACTGCGCACCCGGGGCCGCCGTCGCGCTGATCGACCGGAACCAGTTCCTCAACCTGCAGGCGGAAGGGGAGAAGGAATGGCCGGCGGCGCCGATCTCCGCCGATGAGGTCACCACCCTCCCGGTGCGGATCATCTACGCGACCACCGACGGCTCCAAGACGGCCCAGGAGCAGCTGCGGACCCTCTTCATGAAGGAGTTCCCGAACTACTCGGTCCGGATGGCCGAGGACTGGAGCTCCGAGGGGCAGAAGAAGCTCCAGGGCTGGCGTCAGCTGGCGAACGTCGTCCTGCTGGCCACCCTGCCGATCGCGGGGTGCAGCCTCGCGGTGAGCGTGGTGGCCGGACTCTCCGATCGCCGCCGCCCGTTCGCGATGCTGCGGCTGACCGGGGCGCCGCTGCGGCTCTTGCAGCGGGTGCTCGGGCTGGAGAGCGCGCTGCCGCTGTTGGTGGTGTCGGCGGTCGCGATCGGGACGGGCTTCGCCGCGGCGGCGATGTTCCTCAAAGCGCAGATGAACTTCGACCTGGCGTCGCCGGGCGCGCCGTACTACGGGCTGACGGGCTTCGGCCTGGCCGCCTCGCTCGGGATCATCGCCTCGACGCTGCCGCTGCTGAAGCGGATCACGGGGCCGGAGGCGGCCCGCAACGGCTGATCGCCGCGGCCGAGTCGGCCGCCCCGACGCCTGCCGACGGGCAGGAGTCGGGGCGGCCGTGCGTCAGCGGCGGGCGACGGTGTAGCCGTGCGTCCCGTCCCGGCGGACGTCGTCCAGCCCGGGAAGCCAGCTGCCGAGCACCAGCGCCGACGGGTAGAACATCGGCTCCGGCAGCTCGTCCACCGCGAAGCGTTCCCAGCCGGCGCAGGCGTGCGGCTCGGTGACCACGGCCTCGGCCAGGCTCGGCGGCGCCAGCACGGCGGCGGTCAGCCGGGGCCGGCCGAGCTCGTGGTCCAGGTGCACGGCGAGCACCCGCATCGCGGCCGCCGGCAGCACGATGCCGGTCTCCTCGGCGAGTTCGCGGGCCGCGGTCCGCTCGAAGGACTCGCCGAGGTCGACCTTGCCGCCGGGCAGGCTCCAGGTGGGCGGCTCGCCGGCCGTGGTGCGGCGGCCGATCAGCACCCGGCCGTCCCCGGTGGGCACGATGATCCCGGCGCCGAGCAGTGGTGCGATCGGTGCTGTGCTCAACTCGCCGTCTCCTTCAGCTGGTTACCAGTTGGCGCGCTCGTAGTCCTTGAGGAAGCAGCCGTACAGGTCCTCGCCCGCCTCGCCGCGCACGATCGGGTCGTACACCCGGGCCGCGCCGTCGACGAGGTCCAGCGGGGCGTGGAAGCCCTCGTCGGCGAGGCGCATCTTGTCCGGGTGCGGTCGCTCGTCGGTGATCCAGCCGGTGTCGACGGCGGTCATCAGGATGCCGTCGGCCTGGAACATCTCCTCCGCGCTGGTGCGGGTGAGCATGTTGAGCGCGGCCTTGGCCATGTTGGTGTGGGGGTGGCCGGCGCCCTTGTAGCCGCGCTGGAACACGCCCTCCATCGCGGAGACGTTGACCACGTACTTGCGGCGGGACGCGGAGGCGGTCATCGCCGGGCGCAGCCGGCTGATCAGGATGAACGGCGCGGTGGAGTTGCAGAGCTGGACCTCCAGCAGCTCGACCGGGCCGACCTCGCTGACGGTCTGCACCCAGCTGTTGGTGGGCGCGAGGTCGGGCACCAGGCCGCCGGCGTCGATCGCCGTTCCCGCCTCGATCCGGGCGGGCGTGGCGGAGCCGGTGACGAGCGCGAGCGAGGTGACGTCCTCGGCGGCCATCCGCCGGTCGTCGCCGTTCGCCTGGTGGGGGAGCGCGGGCAGGTCGACACTGCCGCTGTTGAAGCGGCCGATGGTGGTGGCCTGCGGCAGCTCACCGGCCGGCAGCGGGGCGGACTCGGCGTTGACCAGCTCGCGGTAGGACTCCGGCGGTCGACGGACGGTCTGCGCGGCGTTGTTGATCAGGATGTCCAGCGGGCCGTCGGCGGCGACCTCGTCGGCCAGCGCCATCACCTGGGCCGGGTCACGCAGGTCGATGCCGATGATCTTGAGGCGGTGGATCCACTCGGCGCTGTCCGGCATCGCCGTGAAGCGGCGGATCGCGTCGTTGGGGAAGCGGGTGGTGATGGTGGTGTGGGCGCCGTCGCGCAGCAGCATCAGCGCGATGTACATCCCGATCTTGGCCCGGCCGCCGGTCAGCAGCGCGCGCTTGCCGGTGAGGTCGGCCCGGGCGTCCCGGCGGGACCGGTTCACGGCCGCGCACCGCTGGCACAGGTTGTGGTAGAACGCGTCGACCTCGACGTACCGGCCCTTGCAGATGTAGCAGGAGCGCGGCCGCTCCAGGATGCCGGCGATCTCGGTGGTGGTGACGGTGGTCAGGCCGAAGGCGCCGGCCGTCTCGTCGTCGATCCGGGTGGGTGCGCCGGTGGCGGTCCGGGCGGTGACCTTGCGGTCGTTGGCGGTCTTGCGGGCCCGGGTCTCCTGGCGGCGGCGCTGCTTGAGGGTCCGGAATATGCCGCCGACGGCCTGGCGGACGGTGATCGCGTCCGGGTGGTCGACGTGCAGCTCGTCCAGCTCGGCGAGCACCTCCAGGCACAGCCTCAGCCGCTCGGGGTCGAGGCCGGGACCGTAGTCGATCTCCTCCTCGGTGCCCTCGCCCTGGTCCTGACCGACGCCGTGCTGCTCGACGTCCTTCTGCTCGATGCTCACGCCCGCTGCCGCTTTCCCACTCGCCTCGCCGTTACCGCGTGAATGCTACGGGAGCGGTCCGCGCCGGCGCGAAAAGCCGACGTGGGGGCGGGCGCTTGGAGGATCGTCCATGTCTACGCGCGGAGCATTGATCACGGTTTGTGTACAGCACCAGCAATGTTCCCCGAACTGGCATTTGCCCCCACCCTGCCGGAGAATCGAACGCTGGGTGCCGGGCGCCCGAGTGCGCCCCGGCGGCATCGCCGCAACCGCACCCGAGGTGTAATTTCTCCCAGCCAGAGAGCCCATTCCATGCGTTTCCTGAACGACCTCAAGCCCTCGTACGACCTGACGTACGACGACGTCTTCATGGTCCCCAGCCGTTCCGCCGTGGGCTCCCGGCAGGGCGTCGACCTCTCCTCGAACGACGGCACCGGCACCACCATCCCGCTGGTCGTCGCCAACATGACCGCCATCGCCGGCCGCCGGATGGCCGAGACCGTCGCCCGCCGCGGCGGCCTGGTCGCCATCCCGCAGGACATCCCCACCGAGGTGATCGCCGAGGTCGTCTCCTGGGTCAAGCAGCGCCACCTGGTGGTCGACACCCCGATCACCCTCACTCCCGGTGCCACCGTCGCCGAGGCGCTCTCGCTGCTGCCCAAGCGCGCGCACGGCGCCCTCGTGGTGGTCGAGGACGGCAAGCCGGTCGGCGTGGTCACCGAGTCCGACTGCCAGGGCGTGGACCGCTTCACCAGCCTGGCCGACATCATGTCCCGCGAGCTGCTGCTGCTGGACGAGGGCATCGACCCGCGCGCCGCCTTCGACAAGCTCTCCGAGGCGCACCGCAAGCTCGCCCCGGTGGTCGACGCCGAGGGCCGCCTGGTCGGCATCCTCACCCGCAAGGGCGCGCTGCGCGCCACCCTGTACACCCCGGCCGTGGACGCCGACGGCAAGCTGCGGATCGCCGCCACCGTAGGCATCAACGGCGACGTCGCGGGCAAGGCCAAGGCGCTGATCGACGCCGGGGCCGACGTGCTGGTGGTCGACACCGCGCACGGCCACCAGGAGAGCATGATCAACGCGCTGCGCGCGGTGCGCGGCCTGGACCCGCGGATCCCGATCGTGGCCGGCAACGTGGTCTCCGCCGCCGGTGTCCGCGACCTGGTCGAGGCGGGCGCCGACATCCTCAAGGTCGGCGTCGGACCGGGCGCCATGTGCACCACCCGGATGATGACCGGCGTGGGCCGCCCGCAGTTCTCCGCCGTCCTGGAGTGCGCCGCGCAGGCCCGCCGGCTCGGCAAGCACGTCTGGGCCGACGGCGGCGTGCGCCACCCGCGCGATGTCGCCATGGCGCTGGCCGCCGGTGCCTCCAACGTGATGATCGGCTCCTGGTTCGCCGGGACCTACGAGTCTCCGGGCGATCTGCAGACCGCGGCCGACGGCCGCCAGTACAAGGAGAGCTTCGGCATGGCCTCGGCCCGCGCCGTGAGCAACCGCACCGCCCAGGACTCCACCTACGACCGGGCCCGCAAGGCGTTGTTCGAGGAGGGCATCTCGCACTCCCGGATGTTCCTCGACCCGGCCCGCCCGGGAGTGGAGGACCTGATCGACTCGATCGTGGCCGGCGTGCGCAGCTCCTGCACCTACGCGGGCGCCAACACGCTGGAGGAGTTCCACGAGAAGGCGATCGTGGGCGTCCAGAGCGCGGCCGGCTACGCCGAGGGCAAGCCGCTGCACTCCAGCTGGGCCTGATCGCCCGCGTCCGTCCCGCGGTCCGGCCGGTTCCTCGCCTCGGGGAGCCGGCCGGCGGCCGTCGACGGTCCGTGGTGCAGCGTTTCGTGGTGCGGGCCGAGGGGGAGCAGCAGCGCGTGGCCGAGCAGCCCGACCGAGCCGTCCAGCGCGGCGGCGAAGGTGTGCGCGGCACCCGGCGCCCGGCGCAGCTCCCACAGCGTCCGGACGGCCGACCAGGCCGCCTCGCGCGCGGCGTCCACCGACCAGGCGCCGAGCAGGTGGGCGAGCGGCTCGACCCGTGCCGGCAGGTCGGGCTCGGGCAGCAGCCGCTCCCGGACGGCGGCCTCCACCTCCGCCAGCACGCCGTTGACCCGGTGGTAGTCGTCCTCGACGTCGTCCGGCTCGCAGCCCAGCCGGTGGCAGGTGTCGACGACGGCCAGCGGCAGGTCGTGCTGGATGTGGGCGTTCATCCCGGCCAGCGCGAACTGCAGCGGGTGCACACCCGGGTGGGCGCGCAGCGCGAACAGCGGCCGCCAGCAGGCGGGCGGCTCCCGCCCGGCCGCGTCGGCGGCCACGGCCAGCAGGTACCGCCGGGCGAACAGCACGTCCAGCTCGGCCACCGCCGCCGGATCGGCGAAGTACGGGCCGCCGAGCCGTTCCCGGACGGCCTCCGTGACGGTGAGGTAGGCGCGGTTGAACACCGCCACGCCATCGTCCGGCGGCAGGTCCGCCCCGATCCCCCTCAACCGGCCGACCACGCCGTCGACCGTGACCACCGGGCTGTCCGCCGTGCCGTCCGCTGCCGCACCGGGCATGGGCCACCCTCCGATGTCGATCGTGCGCTGACCGCCTCATCGTGGCAGCGTCGTCGGCGGCCCGGTGCGTGCGGCGCGCAGCCGACGCCTGTTCAGCCCAGCTCGTACTCCAGGACGTAGGTGTGCGCGCCGTCCTCGCCGACGGTCAGGTGGAACTCCCCGGTGAGCCCGGCCAGCTCGCCCGAGCCCGTCCCCGGTACGACGCGTATGGTCACCCCGCTCGTGTCCCACGCCGCGTGCTGGAGCACGAACGAACCCTTCCGTCCGTCGAGCTCACCGGTGACGTGCTCCACCGCCACGTACGAGGCCGGGCCGCCCGAGGTGTCCCCGACGGACGTCATCCGCACCTCGCTGGTGCCCGTGATCCCGCCCGTGAACGTCTTGGCGATCCGGATCCGGCCGAAGCTCGCCCCCGCCCGCTCCTCCGTCTCCACCGGTTCGAAGGCGGTCAGCTCGAATGCCCCGCTCGCCTTGTTCACCATGCCCTGCTCCCCTCGACGATCGTGCCCGCGGCCGTCACCCGTCGACCGTGAGCAGAGCCTTGCACACACCACTGACATGGACGGCGTCCGCGGTGCGCCGGTCACGGCTCCCAGCGGAGCGCGAGCATCGCCGCGTCGTCCGCCAGCCCGGCCGGGCCGACCCAGCCGTCGACGTCCGCGAGCAGGGCGCCCAGCAGGTCCGCCGGGTTCCCCGCGGGCAGGCCGGGCAGACGTTCCGCCAGCGGGTAGAACCGGCCCTCGGCGTCCCGCGCCTCGGACACGCCGTCGGTGTGCAGGAGCAGCAGGTCGCCGGGCCGCGGTTCGAAGCGGCCCGCCGGGTAGCCGCCGCCGGTCAGCCCGAGCAGGCCCAGCGGCGGCGCCGGGAACGGCGGCTCCAGGTCGCTGACCTTGCCCGCGCGGCGCAGCAGCGGGTCCGGATGGCCGCAGTTCACGATCGTCACGGCCCCCCGGTCCGGTGGTACGTCCAACAGCAGCGCGGTGGCGAACCGCCCGTCCTCCGACCGTGCGGTGAGCGCCGCGTCCAGCCGCTCCGCGAGCCGGGTGAGGTCGGGCTCGGTCCGCGCCGCCTCCCGGAACACGCCCAGCACGTCCGCCGCCGTCTCCACCGCCGGCAGCCCGTGCCCCTGCACGTCCCCGAGCAGGATCCGTACCCCGAAGCGGTTCTCGACGACGGCGTACAGGTCCCCGCCGATCCGCGCCTCGGCCGCCGCCGCGACGTACCGCACGGCCACGCGCAGCCGTCCGATCCGCTCCGGCGGCGGGCGCAGCAGGGCCCGCTGCGCCGCCTCGGCCACCGTCCGGACCTGGAACAGCTCCCGCTCGCGGGCCGCCACCAGGACGACGTTGGCGGCGCTGGCCAACGTCGCGGCGAGCACCGTGATCAGCGCGGTGATGTGCACCTCGGTCGGCAGCTCGGTGTTGGTGGCCTCCAGCAGCCCGACCGCGAGGACGGCGATCGCCCCGGCGATCAGCGGCACACGGGCCGTCCGGGTGGTCGCTCCGGCCAGCACCGGCGCCACCGCGAGGACGGGGGAGAGCGTCGTGCCGGGGCCGGTCGCCAGATCGGCCACGATGGCGCCGACCAGCAGCACGAAGGAGCCGTACAGCAGCAGCCGGGTGCGTCGCGGCAGATGCAGCGGCGGCACACCGGCCGGGCCGTCGTCGGCGGTCACGCGTCCTCCAGGGCTGAGCGGCTGGGCGGGCCTACCGTCCACTCTGCTCCGCGCCCCCCGCAGGCGGCACCTCGGACGGAGACGGCCGGGCGTGCCCGACTAGGCTGGGCCGCGAGATGAGACGAAAGAGCCGCCGCCCGGCTTCCCCCCTCCCGCAGCGCAACGGCGTGGACCCGGTGCACCTGCGGCTGCCGGCCGAGGGTCCCTGGCCGACCGTTCGCGCCCACCTGGTCGAGCGGCTGCCGGCCGTGGCGGCCGAGCGGATCGACGCGGCGTTGCGGGGGCGGGAGATCGTCGGCGAGGACGGGCCGGTCGCGCCCGACGCGCCGTTCCGGCCCGGCGCGCACCTGTGGTTCTACCGGGACCTGCCGGACGAGGTCCGTGTCCCGTTCGACCTGGAGGTGCTGCACCGGGACGAGCACCTGGTCGTCGTCGACAAGCCGCACTTCCTTGCCACCACCCCGCGCGGCAGGCACGTCGCCGAGACGGCCCTCTCCCGGCTGCGGCACGCCCTCGACCTGCCCGCGCTCAGTCCCGCCCACCGGCTCGACCGGCTCACCGCCGGCCTGGCCATGTTCGTGGTCAGACCGGAGGACCGCGGCGCCTACCAGACCCTGTTCCACGACCGGCTGGTCCGCAAGGAGTACCAGGCCGTCGCCCCCTACGACCCGGCGCTGAGCCTGCCGCGCACCGTCCGCAGCCACATCGTCAAGGAACGGGGCGTGATCGCGGCCCGCGAGGTCGACGCCCCGCCGAACAGCGAGAGCCGGATCGACCTGCTCGACCACCGCGACGGCCTCGCCCGCTACCGGCTCCGCCCGGTCACCGGACGCACCCACCAGTTGCGCCTGCACATGTGCGGGCTCGGCGTGCCGATCCTCGGCGACCCGGTCTACCCGGTGGTGCTGCCCGAACCGGCCCCGGACGACTTCCGCCGCCCGCTCCAACTCCTCGCCTCCGTCGTCGAGTTCACCGACCCGCTGTCCGGCCGCGAGTGCCGTTTCGAGAGCCGCCGCACCCTGTCCGCCTGGACCGACCCGGAGGGCTGGGCCCTCGGCGCGTCCTAGGTTCGGCGATCGACGGGGCCCGGCCCGGTGGCCGATCCGCCGCCCGGCCCCACGGCGCGATCGCGGGGGCATGAACGCGGCGCTGTCCTGCGCCCCGCACTCCTCGGGAGTCTCGCGGGCCCCGGGTACCCGCGAGACTGGCTCACCACCGTGATCACAGGCGGTCGAACGCCGAGATCCCCGACAGCGTCAGGCTCGGGCGGCGACGCGGTGCCCGTGGTGGTGCCGACCGTGGTGGTGCCGGCCGTGGCGCCGCCGTCGCCGCCGACCGGTTCCGGATGCCGACGATCCGGACCGGCCGGCTCCGGACCCCGAGGCTTCAGAGGACGAGGATGAGTCGGCTAAGGCCTCGTCCGACTCGTGGTCGGAGCCTTCCGGTGCTGAGGGCAGCACGTCGACCCGACCCATCTGGCCGTGCGAGGAGTGCACCATGTGGTGGCAGTGATAGAGGTACTGGCCCGGGTAGTCGCCCCAGGTCATGGCGATCCGGACGGTCTCGCCCGGATGGATCGGGACGGTGTCCTTCAGCCCGGCCTCGGACGGGCCGACCGGCTCCCCGTCGCGGTCCAGCACCCGGAACCGCACCAGATGGGTGTGGAAGGAGTGGGGGGCGTGGAAGACCCCGGCCGGCCGGCGGGTGAGGTGGTTGTGGATCGTCCAGATCTCGCTGGTGCCGACGGTGGTCTGCACGTCGGTCCGGTCCGGGTCGTACTTGCGCCCGTTGATCCTGGTGTCCGGGAAGGTCGTCAGCCAGAACTCCCGGTGCACCGTCGCCTCCGGGATCGGCGGCAGGGTGGCCAGGACGTCCGGTACCCGGCTACGGTCCTCGGCCTTCCGGGTGATGTCGAAGCGCAGCACCTCGGACCGCTCGGTCTCCAGCGCGGCCGTGTTCTCCAGCACGATCGATTCGCCGACCGGGTAGCGGGCGAAGTCGACCACGATCTCGGCGCGTTCCGCGCCGGCCAGGGTCAGCTCGTCCAACTGCACCGGCCCGGCGAGCAGTCCGCCGTCGGAGGCTATCTGGGTGAACGGCTTGCCGTCGGCGAAGCGCAGTGATATGTGGCGGTTGGGCGAGACGTTGAAGAGCCGCAGGCGGTACTTGCGCGCCGCCACCTCGAAGTAGGGCCGCTCCTTGCCGTTGACCAGCATGTGCGGGCACTCGTACGGGTCGGTGTAGACCAGCCTGCCGTCGGTCTCGATCCGGGCGTCCCGGAACAGCAGCGGGACGTCGAACTCGCCGCCCGGCAGCGGCAGGCTGCTCTCGTGCGGGTCGCTGAGCAGGTAGGCGCCGGCCAGGCCGCGGTAGACGTTCTCGGCCTCCAGCCGGTGCGCGTGGTCGTGGTACCAGAGCGAGGCGGCCACCTGTTCGTTGGGGTAGCGGTACTCGCGGGTCTCGCCGGGCTCGACGAGGTCCATCGGCAGGCCGTCGTACCGCGACTGCACATGGCCGCCGTGCAGGTGGACGGAGGTGTGCACGCTCAGGTCGTTGGTCTGCCGGACTACCACCTCCCGGCCCTTGACCGCCCGGATGGTCGGACCGGGGAAGCAGTCGCCGTAGGTCCAGACGGTGGTCCGCAGCCCCTTGACGATCTCCACCTCGCTCTCGGCCATCCGCAGCTCGTACAGGTCCGAGGAGTCCGTCCGCGACACCGGGCTCAGCACCGGGGGCACCCGCATGGCGTGCGCGAAGGGAACGATCCGGGCGGTCCGCCCCCCGGTCCCCGACCTGGCCGGAGCGGTCGGCAGCGTGGCTGGCGCGACCTGGGCCACGCTTGGTGCGAGGCCCCATGGGAAGAGGGCCACCGGGCCGCCTATGGTGGCGGCCCTGAGGAGGTCTCGTCGGTTCAGCATCCTCGGTTTCTCCGTCCAGGACTCGGCGGTCGGTACGCCGCCAGGCAGTGGTCGCCGGTCGTGGCTTCCGTCCGCCCCGTCCAGCGGCTGCTGCGCCCACGACGGCGCGCGACCGGGCATTGCGGAGCGTGGCGCCCGTGCCGCGCTCCGTTACCGCCCGTCGGCTCAGTATCGGCGAGCTTCGCGCGCTCCGCATCGCGACCGCACCTGCCGGGAACCAGGGCGGCCCCTCGGAACGGCCGGCGGCCACGTGGTGCGGGGGCGCGCGCCCGGTGCGCACCTGGCGGCCGGCCACGCTCGTCGGGCATGGCCAGGGCGTGTCTTCGAACTTCCGCCTGAGGGAGTTCGAAGACACGCCCTGAAGAAGGCTTGCGACCGGCGCCCGTCGGTCAGACGGTGGCCGGCACGACGTTGGTGGCGGCGACCGCGGGGCGGACCGCTCTGGCCAGGTCCACGGCATCGCCCTCGGCCCAGATGTGGGTGAAGAACAGGCGCGGTTCGTCCGTCAGACCGTGGTTGTGGAGTTCGACCAGGTCGATGCCGCCCCGCCGCAGCGCCGCGTGCGCGTCCTGGACCTCGGCGGCGACCATGGCGAGGTCGCCGCTGAGCGCGGCCCGTCCCCCGCCGAGCGGCTGGAAGTTGAAGGCCGAGGTCGCGCCCAGGCCGGGCGGCAGGACGTGCCCCTCCTCGATGATGGTCTCGCGGCGGACGAAGACGCAGGCATGGACGTCTTCGCTGGTCGTGCCCGTGGCGCCCAGCGCGGCGTCGATGCCGGCCGTGTCCAGATCGAGGGGCCGGGTCGGTCGGGGCAGGTGGGGCGGTGGAGTGCCGGTGGAGTCGAGCGCGGTCCGCAGTCCGCGGGCCAGTGCCGCGGCGTCATGGCCGTGTGCGCAGACATGGGTCCACCAGATGTCAGGAGTGTGAGCCGGCAGGTGTTTGTGGATGGCGGTCTGGGCGATCCCCTGAGCATGGAGGGCGTCGGTCAGGGCGGGCATTTCAGCTGCGGTCACCACCAGATCGCCCATCATCAGCGTGCTGCCGTTGTCGTACCGGGCGAAGGAGACGTGCGAGCCCAGCGCGAGCCCGGGGCTGACGACGACGCCGCCGCTGACCACGTGTAGGTCGTGCCGGGGGAAGGGCGTGTGGTGGTAGGTCCGGCGGATGAGGCCACCCGGGCGGCGGAGAGCCCGCGCGACGTCGACCCAGTCCGCCTCCGAGGTGGACACCGGCCTCGGCGCCGACTCGGCCGGCTGACCACTGCCGTGACCATGGGTCACAGCCGGCTGTGCGGCGGTGTCCCCGCCCAGGCCGACCAGCACCGGCGCCAGCCCGGCCGCCGCCAGCAGCGGCCGTCGCGGTACAGCGGGGGGAATACTCTTCCCGGGGGTTCCGTCTCCGGTCTTCACAGGCACACCTCCAGAGTCGAAGGCAAACACAGGAGCCGGTGCCCGCGTCGTCGCCACGGCGGCGCGCGGGCACCGACTCCGGTCCGGATCGACCGATAGGGTTATGCCGGCGGCCGGACGAGCGGCCGGATGGAGGAGCGAAGCCACGGGACGGCAGCCGCCTGACAGCGACACCCGGCACCCTGGTCGACCGACCCCGCGGCGGGCTCGATCGACCCGACTCGGAAGGTCGAGCGCTCGGTTTCGTGCGTCAGGAATCGGGCGACGCCCAGGTGCCCAGGGACATCTCCGCGGTGATACCCGGGCCGAACCCGGCCAGCAGCCCCTGGTGACCGTTGAGAGCCGACTTCTCGTCGAACATCCGGCCCAGGGCGTCGAGCACGACCGCACTGGCGATGTTGCCGTACTCGGTGAGGGTGGCTCGGCTGAAGCGGAACGCCTCGGGCGGCACCTCCAGGAAGCGGCTCAGGTCGTCCAGGATCCGAGGGCCGCCGGCGTGGACGATGTAGAAGTCCAGCATGCCGACGTCCCACTGGTGCTGCTCCGCCACCGCACGCAGGGCCGGGCTGAGGGGCTCCATCGTCCCCGGCACCCGTCTGTCCAGCTGGAAGTGGAATCCGGTGGAGCGGACCGCGTAGGAGATCCACTCCTCGGTGTGCGGGATGAGGTACGAGCCGTTGCGCTCCAACCGGATCCCGGTCCCGCCCTCGCCCCGGACCACGGCGGCGGCGATCCCGTCGCCGAACAGGCCGTTGGACAGCAGCGACCCCACGCCCAGGTCGGTGGGCTGGTAGCACAGCGAGCAGAACTCGCAGGCCACGATCAGCACGTTGGCGCCCGGGTAGGCCGAACAGAAGTCATGGGCCCGGTTCACCGCCGCACCGCCGGCCGCACAGCCCAGTTGGGCGATCGGCAGCTGCCGGGTCTCCGGCCGGAAGCCCAGCTTGTTGATCAGCCACGCGGTGAGCGACGGCATCATGAAGCCGGTGCACGACACATAGACGATCAAGTCGATCTGCGACGGCTCCACTTGGGCCTGTGCGAGAGCCCTGACCACCACCTCCGGGACGCGGGCCCTGGACTCCGACTCGAAGACGGCGCTCCGCTCGTCCAACCCCGGGTGCTTCAGCACCATGTCGATGGGTTGGATCAGATGCCGCTTCCGCACTCCGGTGTTCTTGATGAGGCGCAACGCCAGATCGAGCTGCGGATGGTCGCGGTGGAGCCTGCGTGCCAGTTCGAGGGTTTCCTCGTTGGTGATGACGTGCTCGGGCACAGCTATCGCCGGCTTGCACAGAACGGCCATGGGACTTCCTCCTGTACGGGCGGAGTTCCCGGTGCGACCCTGGCCGGGCGGGGAATTCATCGGCAGCCGCTGCGAACCGGACGCGTGGAGACGGCGCGGCGGCGGGACTCACCGGGCGGGACCCAACAGCGTGGCGGACGAGCCGGCAGGGCGAGGATCGGATGCTCGCCGTGCGGGCGGTCGTGCCGGCCGCGAGTTGGTTCGAGCCGCGACAACCCAATGTACGGAAGGTGGGTCCAGCGCGCACGTCGGCCCGCACACTCCGAGGTGCGCGGGCCGAGGTGCGTGGCGATGCCGGAAGCGAGGTGGCGGCAGACGAGCGCCAGAGGGTGGGGCACCGTCACCAGGTGACCGGCAGCGCGAGCGGATAGCGCCAGATCGACGTGGTGTTCCACGCCAGCTCCGCGGCCGGCTTCGCCAGCGCGATCCCGGGGAAGCGCTCCAGCAGAGTCCCGAGGGCGACTTCGAGTTCGGTGATGGCCAGCGGTGCGCCGAGGCAGTGGTGCGCGCCCCAGCCGAAGGTCATGTGGGAGGGGCTGGTCCGCTCCAGGTCCAGCTCGTCAGGCCGGTCGAACCTGCGGCCGTCCCGGTTGGCGGTCAGGTAGGAGACATGCACGATGTCCCCCGCCGAGATCGTCACCCCGCTCAGCTCCACGTCCTCAAGGGCCACCCGGGGGATGCCGACGCCCTTGCGGAACGGGATGAAGCGCAGCATCTCATGGATCACCTGGGTGAGCATCTCGGGCCGCTCGCGCAGGGTGGCGCGCACGTCGGGCCGGGTGAGGATGGTGTACGAGAGGTTGCCGAGCTCGTACGTCGTGGTGTCCTGGCCGGTGATCAGCAGGACCATGGCCATCACGGTGAGTTCCTTCTCGTCGAGGACCTCGTCGCCGTCGCGGGCCGTGGCCAGGGCGCTGATCAGGTCGTCACCGGGGTTCCTGCGCCGTTCGGCCGTCAGCTCGGTGAAGTACGCCCGCAGGTCGGCCTTGGCCCGTACCGCGTCCGGCTTGTTGTCCAGGCCCACGTTCATCATCGTCCGGGCGTTGGCGCGCAGCTGTGCGCTGTCGGCCTCGGGGATCTCCAGGACCTCGCAGATCGTGATCAGCGGGAGCGGGTGGGCCAGGTGCTCCATGAGGTCGGCCGGGGGACCCTGGTCCCGCATGCGGTCCAGTAGCTCGTTCACCACGTTCTGGGTACGGTCCCTCATCCGCTCGATGTGGTCGGGTGTGAAGCCCTTGGACACCAGGCTGCGCAGTCGGGCGCTGGCAGGCGGGTCCATGACGTTGATCGCCTCGGCCTGGACGATCGGCTCGGGCGTCATGCGCGGAAAGTCCCGGCCGACGACGGCGTGGCGGCTGAAACGCCGGTCAGTGGTCACGGTGCGCACGTCGTCGTACCCCGTGACGAGCCAAGCCTCCCCTTCGCCGTAGGGGAGGCGGATGCGGCTGACCGGTGCCTCGTTCATGAGCTGCCGGAGCGTCGGGTCGAACTCAAGGGCCTCGGCGAAGTCGAACGGGCAGTTCCGTGGGCTGGAGTCGGTCGACATGCGGACCTCCAGGTCTGGGCCGTGCAGGCCGGATGGGAAGGCGGACGGAATGGACGGAGCACCGGTACCCGATCGGTCGGCCGGACACACCGGTGGAAGCGCGGGACCGCCGGTAATTCATCCGGGCTGATCAGCGGCAGGAGCGCCCGCACCCCGTGGACGGCGATCCGACGGCGGACGATCCGGAGACCACGGTCACCGGGTACGGCGTCCCCGTCCGGCCGAACCCGGCCCGGGCGAGCCCGTCCCCGCCGACCGCCCCGGCGGGGTGGGGCGTTGCCGTACCAGGGCCTGTCCGGGCCCTAGGCCCAACGAACGACGGGGTCCCCGGCCCGGTGGCCGATCCGTCGCCCGACCCCGCGGCGCGATCGTGGGGGCATGAACGCAACACAGCCCACCGCCCCCGTCGCCGTCGTCACCGGCTCCTCCCGCGGCCTCGGCCTGGCCCTCGCGCACGCCCTGGCCGCCGAGGGCTGGCAGCTGGTGATCACCGCCCGCGGCGCCGCCGAACTCGCCGCCGCCGAGGCGCGGCTGGCCACCGTCACCAAGGTCGTCGCACTGCCCGGCACGATCGTCGACGACGGCCACCGCGCCCACCTCGCAGAGGCCGCCGCCGCGCTCGGCGGCGCGAGCCTCCTCGTGAACAACGCCGGCACCCTCAACGGTACCGACGACGTCACGGCCGAACCGCTGCCCCGGATCGCCGACGTCCCGCTGCCCGCCCTGCTGGAGACCTTCGAGGTCAACGCCCTCGCCCCGATCGCGCTCACCCAGCTCGTCCTCCCGCAGCTGCGCGCCCACGCCGGCGCCGTCCTGAACATCAGCTCGGACGCCGCCGTGGTTCCCTACCTCGGCTGGGGCGGCTACGGCGCCAGCAAGGCGGCGCTCGACCTCGCCACCGCCGTACTCGCCCGGGAAGAGCCGGAGTTGAGCGTCTGGGCGGTCGACCCGGGCAGTATGCGCACCCGGATGCTGCAGGAGGCCGGCCCCGGCGAGGACATCTCCGGCGAGCCGCTGCCCGAGGAGATCGCGCCCCGGCTGCTCAGCCTGCTGCGCGACCGCGTCCCCTCCGGCCGCTACCGCGCCGAGGACCTGGCCGCCACACCGGCCGCCTCGGCTGCCGCGGACCGGGGTGGGCGATGACGGCCCTGACCGATCCCGGCTTCGGCCTCGCCGTCCCGCCCGAACTCTCCGCCCGCGCACCGGCGGAGGCCCGCGGCGGCGCCCGGGACGACGTGCGGATGCTGGTCGGCCGGCGCGCGACGGGCGGCGTCGAGCACCGCCGCTTCACCGAGCTTCCCGAGGTGCTGCGGCCCGGCGACCTGCTGGTGGTCAACAACTCGGCAACCCTCCCGGCCGCCCTGTCGGGGCGGCTGCCCGACGGCGCGCCGGTCGCGCTGCACCTCTCCTGTGCCCAGCCGGACCAACACGGCTGCCACCTGGTGGAGTTGCGCAGGGTGGTGCCCGGTCAGGCGGCGGCCTACTATCCGCCGCCGGAGTCCCCGGCCCGCCCGGGCCTGCGGATCGGCCTGCCGGCCGGCGCCGCGGCCGAGCTGACCGCGCCGTTCACCGCCCGCCTCTGGTACGCCGAACTCGAGCTGCCCGCCCAGCTGCCGCGCTACCTGGAGCTGCACGGCCGCGCGATCCGGTACGGCTACACGGACCGCGACTGGCCGATCGAGGCCTACCAGACGGTCTTCGCGACCGTCCCCGGCAGCAGCGAAATGCCCAGCGCAGCCCGCCCGTTCAGCCCCGAGGTGGTGGCCCGGCTGGCCGGCCGGGGCATACTGGTCGCCCCGATCACCCTGCACACCGGGGTGGCCTCCCCGGAGGCGCACGAGGCCCCGTACGCCGAGCGCTTCCACGTCCCGGCGGCCACCGCCCGCCTGGCCGGCCACGTCCGGTCCGAGGGCGGCCGGGTGATCGCCGTCGGCACCACCGTGGTCCGCGCCCTGGAGTCGGCCGTCGCACCGGACGGCACGCTCCAGGAGGCCGACGGCTGGACCGAGTTGGTGATCACCCCGGAACGCGGCGTCCGCGCGGTGGACGGCCTGCTCACCGGCTGGCACGAGCCCCGGGCCTCACACCTGCTGATGCTGGCCGCCGTCGCGGGCCGCCCGCTGCTGGCGGACTGCTACCGCGAGGCGGTCCGGCACCGGTACCTGTGGCACGAGTTCGGGGACGTGAACCTGCTGCTCCCGGACTGACCGATCGCGTCAGCCGGTGGCGGCGTAGGCCGCGATCCCTCCGTTGGTGTCCGCCAGCCCCGCGTAGCCGTCGACCAGGACGGGTGCGAGCTGCGGATTGCCGGGCCGGTCCTGGCCGGTGGTCGCGTCCAGGCTCACCGGGCCGTTGGAGGTCCTGCCGTAGACGACGCCGTGCCAGACGGCGGTGACCCGGGGCGCGACGCGGGTCTTGGCGTCGTCGGGCAGCTTCCAGAGCACCTTGCCGGTGGCGGGATCGAGGGCGAAGGCGCTGTCCTCGCCCGCGCACACCGTCACCGAACGCTCGTCGTACGTGCAGATGAGGTGCAGCGGGCTGTTGATGTCCAGCAGCAGCTTGCCGGTCGTGCCGTCGGTGAACCAGGTCAGGCCCTTGGCCGAACCGTAGTCGCTGCCCTCGACCAGGACCCGGTTCGGCCCGGCCGGCTGCACCGAGACCTGGAACAGGTCCTTGTCCCCGGTCCACGCCGTGCTGCCGTCCGTCAGTTTCAGGCCCGACAGCCGGCGCTTGACGAGGTCCGTGGCGCTCGGGCCGACCACCTGGTCGTCGGTGAGCGCGGAGCCGAGGAAGCCCAGGCCCGCGCCCCCGGCGGGCGGGCGATCATGGTACCGATCCGGGGGATCGCGGTTCAGGCCAGCAGGGTCTGCGCCACGTGATGGGTGTCCAGGTACTCTCGGACGGCGGTGATCCGCCCGTTCTCCACGGTGAACACGCCCAGGCAGCGGTTCTCGTACGCGGCCCCGTTGGCGGCCGTGCCGACGGTGGTCCACTCGGCCACCGCCTGGAGGCCGTCCGCGAGGACGTGGGTCAGGGTGATGGTCGGCAGGCCGTCGGCGGCGAACAGGGCGCCGACCTGCCCGAGGAACTCGCCGAAGATCTCCTCCTTGCCGCGCCAGGTGCGGGACAGGGCGAGGCCGCCCGGGTAGGTCCAGGTGGCGTCCTGCGCGAACAGGGCGATGGCGGCGTCGAGTTCACCCGCGGCGAGGAGGGTGACGTAGTCGGTGACGACGGTACGGGCGTCGGGCTGCTGCACGGTGGGCTCCTCTGGTGCGTCCGGTCGGGGCTCTCCCGCCGTGACACCAGCAAAGCCCCGCCGCGGCCCGGGCGGCCAACAACCGCACGGGCTCCCCGACAACCGTCCGTTGTCCATGCAGGCCTAGTCGGTCGAGAAGCCCGGCGGCAGCTCCAGCTCGAACCAGACCACCTTGCCCTCCTCGGTCCGGCGGCTGCCCCAGCGGTGCGCCAGCTCGTTGACCAGGTGGAGGCCGCGCCCGCCCTCGTCCTCGGCGCGGGCGCGGCGGATCCGGGGCGTCTCGCTCTCCTGGTCGGCGACCTCCACGGTGAGCACCCGGTTGCAGTACAGCCTCAGTTGGGTCGGGGAGCCGGCGTGCATGAGGGCGTTGGTGATCAGCTCGCTGGTGAGCAGCTCGGCCCAGTACGCGAGCGTGGTGAGCCCCCAGGCGGCCAGCGTCTCGCGGGTGAAGCGGCGCGAGTGGGCGACCATCGCGCGGTCGCCGGTGAGCGGCAGGATGGCGATCCGGTCCGCGCCGTGCGGGCGGACCTGCGCCATGATGACGGCGATGTCGTCCTCTGCGGTGCGGCCGGTGAGCCGGGTCAGCACGGCGTCGCAGGTCTGTTCCAGCGTGCGGCGCCGGTCCGCGACGGTGCGCAGGAGCAGGGTCAGCCCCTCGTCCAGGTCGCGGCCGCGGCGTTCGACCAGGCCGTCGGTGTAGAGCGTCAGGATGGCCTCCTCGGGGAGGGAGAACTCCACGCTCTCGAAGGGGACCCCGCCGACCCCGAGCGGTGCGCCGGGCGGCAGGCGGACCAGGTCGGCGTTGCCCTCGGTGTCGGCGACCACGGGCGGCAGGTGGCCGGCGCAGGCGGCGGTGCAGCGGCGGTCCACCGGGTCGTACACCACGCACACGCAGGTGGCGAACTGGCCTTCGCCGAGCGCCGTGGTCGCCTCGTCCAGCCGGTACAGCACCCGCTCCGGGTCCAGCTCCAGGGTGATCAACGTCCTGGCCACGGTCCGGAGTTGGCCCATGGTGGCGGCGGCCCGGATGCCGTGGCCCATCACGTCGCCGACGATCAGCGCGACCCGCCCGGCGGACAGCGGCACCACGTCGAACCAGTCGCCGCCGACCTCGCTGACCACGCTGCTGGGCAGGTAGCGGTAGGCCAGTTCCAGCCCGAGCGTGCGGTGGATCTCCTGTGGCAGCAGGCTGCGCTGGAGGGTGAGCGCGGTGTCCCGCTCACGGCGGTAGAGCCTGCCGTTGTCGATCGCCAGCGCGGTGCGGGCGGCCAGCTCCTCGGCCAGCGAGCGGTCCGCCGGGCCGAACGGCACCGGGTTGCGGGTGCGGACGAACTCCGCGCCGCCCAGCACCAGTCCGCGCGCCACCAGCGGCACCATCAGGTACGAGTGCACCCCGGCGGCCATCCCCGGCTGCACCCGGTCGGGGGAGGCGACGATCCGGCGCAGCTCCTTCTCGGTCACCTCGGACACCAGGATCGAACGCCGGGTGCGCAGGCTCTGCGCGTACACCTCGGCGGACTGCGAGGTCTCGCCGACCTGGTCGGCGGCCTCCGTCATGTGGCCGTCCTCGGCCGCCTCGCCGACCGCCACCGCCCGCATCAGTACCGACCCGTCCCTCGGCAACGGCCAGGGCTCCTCGTCGTTGAGTACCGCGTCGCGCAGGTCCACGGTGACGAAGTCGGCGAAGCGCGGGATCACCACCTCCACCAACTCCCGGGCGGTGCGGTGCAGATCGAGCGTGGTGCCGATCCGGTTGCTGGCCTCGTTCAGCAGACCCAGCCGCTGTTGGGCGGCCCAGGCCTCGTCCAGCGCCCGCTGCCGGGCCGCGGCCGCGTCGTGTTCCCGGGTGAACAGCAGCGCGTTGTCGATCGACACCGCCGCCCGCACCGCCAGCTCCCCGGCCAACGCCAGGTCCTCGTCCTCGTACGGCCGGTCCACCAGGGTGCGGTAGAAGCCCGCCACGCCGACCGCGCTGCCGCGCGCGATCAGCGGGACGACCATGAACGAGCGCACGTTCTGCTCCCGTACGGCGGCGGTGCGCACCGGGTCGTCGGCGAACCAGGCCATGCCCTCCGCGTCCATCCGCGGCACCAGCACCGGTTTGCGGTGCGCCAGGCTCCACGCGTACGGCGAACCGGGCAGGAAGCGGTGCACTCCGCCGGGCCGGTCGATCGGCGCCAGGGCGGAGTCGCGCACCGAGTGGAAGGCGATCCGTCGCAGCAGCGCCGAGCCGTCCGCCGCGGCGCGGGCCTCCCGCTCACCCCGGACCAGCTCCTCCAGCACCTCCACCACCACCGTGTCGGCCAACCGGGGCGTCGCCACCTCGGCCAACTCCTGTGCGGTACGGTCGATTTCGAGCGTGGTGCCGATCCGGGTGGAGGCCGCGTTGACCAGCGCGAGCCGCTCCTGCGCCGCCTTCGCCTCGCGCAGCGCCTGCTGCCGGGCCAGCACGGTCTGGTGCTGGCGCAGGTACAGCCGGGCGTTGTCGATCGCGACGGCCGCGCGCGAGGCCAGCTCGTCGCCGAGGGTGATGTCGGCCTCGGCGAAGGACTCCCGCTCGCCGCGCCGCGAGTACACCACCATGCCGAGCGTGGTGCCGCGCGCCACCAGCGGGGTGATCCGCACCGAGTGCGGCGGGTCGCCGAGGAACGCCTGGCTGTGGTTGTCGTCGATGTCCTCGCTCAGCGGCGGCAGCTCCCAGGACGGCACCACCACCGTCCGCCCGCTGGTCATCGCCCGGGCGTACGGGGAGTCGGCCGACAGCTCGTACACCGCGTCCACCGGCAGTGCCTCGGCCGGGCACGGCGGGTCGGCGGTGGCCAGCGCCAGCTGGCGGACCAGCTGCGGGGCGTCCGGGTCGGGCGGCTCGACGTTGCGGCCGGCCACCAGCGCCTCCAGCGCGAACACCCCGCTGATGTCGGCGACCCTGGGCACCATCGCGTCGGCCAGCTCCCGGGCGGTCTGTCGCAGGTCGAGGGTGGTCCCGATCGAGGCGGTCGCGTCGACCAGCAGGGCGAGCCGCTCCTGCGCCCGGGCCGCCCGGGCGTCGGCGCGGTAGCGCTCGGTGATGTCGACGACGGTCGCGCTCACCCCGAGCACCCGCCCGGCCCGGTCCGCCAGCCGGAAGTAGGAGGCGGACCAGGCGTGGTCGGGCCGCGGATCCCCCGGCGTGCGGCCGTGCGAACGGAAGTCCACCACCGGCTCACCGTCCGCCAGCACCTGCCGCATCACCGTCTCGGCCTCGGCGCCGTCGATCCCCGGCAGCACCTCGGTGAGCCGGTGGCCCAGGTGCTCGTCGGCGGCCAGCCCGTCCGTCCTGGCCATCGCCTCGTTCAGCCGGACGAAGCGCAGCTCGGGGTCGAACACCGCCATGCCGATCGGGGACTGGGCGAAGAACCCGTCCAACACGGCCAGATCCGCCTGGAGCCGGTGCAGCGTGGTGACCTCGGACGCGACGGCCAGCACCATCGGCGCCCCGCCGGGCCCGCGGATCGGATGGGTCCGGAACTCCAGGTTCACCAGGTGCCCGTCCCGGTGCCGTACGGGGAACACCCCGGACCACCCCCGGCCCGCCAGGATCTGCCGGAACAGCTCCAGCACCTCGGGCCGGTCCTCGTCCGAGGTCAGCAGCTTGGCCGCCTTCCGGCCCACCACCTCGTCCGCACGGTAACCGAGCAGTGCCTCCGCGTCGCCGCTCCAGTGCAGGATCCGCCCTTCGGCATCGGTCAGCGCCGTGGCGATCGGCACCATCAGCAGGGCATCCTGCCGCGGCTCCCCCTGACGCTGCCCTTCGTCGTTCACCATGGCCAGAGACCCGCCCGGAGATCGTTCCCACCAGCCCTGCCATCTTCCCACGGGCCCTGCCGCGGCCGCTCACCGTGGCGGCGGGAGCCGCCCCCGGGGCGGGCCTACCGAATCCCGCGCCGCAACGTCGGCCACACCAGGAGCCGCACCAACCGGTTGTGCACGATGCGGTACCCCGGTGTGACGCACAACCCCGCTCTGCCGCCGGCCGGGTGCGCACCGTCCCGGTACACGTACCGCACGTACCGCCGCCACAACGGCCCCCCGGCCACCAACAGCACCGGCGCCGCCACCACCGCCCCGATCCACACCGCGCTCCGGCAGAGGAAGTCGGTCGGGCTCCCCGCTCTCATGGGCCAACTGTCGCACGGATAGGGGCAGTCGGAGCCGTGTTCCACCGGCCCTGACGAGCCCGGCGTCGACCAGCTCGGCGATCCCGCCGGCGAGGCCGCGGCGGAGAGCGCAGAGGGGAGCGCCGAGCGGAGTGCCGACGACGGCGCCGCATCCGGCGAGTGACCGCCCCCCGGCACGCCCCGCCCGTCCGACCCGGCCAGGCGGGCGGGTTCGGCGTCCTCGGCCCCGCATCACCGGGGGGTGGCGTGCTCCCGGACCGGTGCGGTCGGCTCCGGCTCGGCGCCGGCCTCCGGGCGGGATTCGGCACCGCGGGCCGCGAGCGCCAGCACCGCGCCGAGGAGGCAGAGCGCTGCGACGACCAGGACGGCGCGGTCGGTGCCCGTGGCCAGGGCGCGGGCCGCCGCCTCCGGGCCCGGGCCGGTCGGGCGGGCGGAGCCGGCGACGGCGACCGTCACCGCCACGCCCAGGGCCGAACCCAGGTAGCGGGAGGTGTTGTTGGCGCCCGAGCCCATGGCCGTGCGGTGGGCCGGGACGCTGCTGACCGCCAGCCGGGCGAGGGCCGCGTTGAGGACGCCGCTGCCGATCCCTGCGACCGCCAGGCCGGGCGCCAGCCGGAGCCAGGGGGAGCCGGGCGTGAGCCCGTACAGTCCGGCCTCGCCCAGGCCGCAGACCAGCAGGCCGAGGGTGACCTGCGCGGTGGCCGAAAGGCGGGTCGCGAGGCGGCGGGCCTGGAGGGCGGAGACCACCGACAGGCCCGACCACAGGGCCAGCACGCCGGCCGCCGCCAGGCCGGACAGGCCGAGCACGCCCTGGAGCAGGGTGGGCAGGTAGCTCATGAAGCCGACCAGTGAGAGCCCGGTGAACAGCGCCCCGCCCGTCGCCGCGATGAAGCCGGGGCTGCGGAAGAGCGCGAGGTCCAGCATCGGCTCGCGGACCTTGGCCTCGACCACGGTGAAGGCCGCCAGCAGCAGTACCCCGGTGGCCAGCAGCGCGACCACCACGGGCCGCCCCCAGCCGCTGCGGCCCTCGGCCAGTCCGGCGATCAGCAGGGACGTCCCGGCGGCGAGGGTCAGCACGCCGTACGGGTCGAGCGCGCGCGGCTGCTCCGCGCGCGACTCGGTGAGGCACGCGGCGGCGCAGGCGGCCACGGCGGCCGAGACCACCGCGAGTCCGCCGCCGACCACGCGCCAGCCGGCGCACTGCTGCACCAGTGCGCCGTAGACCGGCCCGACCGCGATGCCGAGGCCGACTGCCGCGCCCCAGATCCCGAGTGCCCGGATCCGGGTTGGCCCCGGTGGGTGGGCGTGGCTGATCAGGCCGAGGGCGGGCGCCAGGACGGCGGCCGAGGCGATGCCGAGCAGCACCCGGGCGGCCAGGTACACGGTGCCGCCGGGGGCGAGTGCGGCCAGGGCCTCGGCGGCGGCGAACAGTGCCACGCCGAAGGTGAAGACCCGCTTGCGGCCGTGGTCGTCGGCGGCGCTGCCGGCGGTGAGCAGCAGCGCCGAGATGCCGACCAGGGTGCCGGTGAGGATCCAGGTGCGGCCGGAGGCGCCGAGCCGGGCGGCCTGGGCGGTGGCGGCGAGCGAGGCGGTGGGGGCGGTGTAGGCGACGGTGACCAGGGCGGTGGCCGCCGCGGTGACGGACAGCGTTGCGCCGGGTCGGACGGATGCGGCCACTGGGGCGGGGGTGGAACCGAGTGGTGCGGGGGACATGGATGTTCCCTCCGAGCGCGGACCAATAGGTCTGGTGAATGAACCTTCGTTGCGACGGCACGCTACCACTGCTGGTCTGTTCATTGAACCCATTGGGGGAGTGGACTAGGCTGGCCCGCATGGCGCTGGGAACCGACTACGAACTGCAGGACTGCGCACTGGCCCGCGCGCTGGAGGTGGTCGGCGAGCGCTGGAGCCTGCTGATCGTGCGCGACGCGTTCTACGGCGTGCAGCGGTTCAACGACTTCCTCGCCCACCTGGGCATCCCCCGCGCCGTTCTCACCGCGCGGCTGAACGCCCTGGTCGCCGCCGGGGTGCTGCGCAAGGAGCCGTACCAGCAGGCGCCGCTGCGCCACGGCTACCTGCTCACCGAGGTCGGCCTCGAACTCTGGGGTCCGCTCTACCAGTTGAGCCGCTGGGGCGGCCGACACGTCACCGAGGGCGGTCCGCACCACCTGTTCGCGCACGCCGCCTGCGGCACCGACCTGGACCTCGTCGGCGCCTGCCCGAAGTGCGGCGGCGGGCCCGTCCCCCCGGCCGAGGTCGCCATGCGTCCCAACCCCGCCCGCACCGGCGGCCGCCGCGACGACCCGGTCTCCCGCGCCCTGGTGCGCCCGCACCCGCTCCTCGAACCGATCGCCTCGGCGGCGGTAGCGGCTTAGGTCCGGGCCCGGGCCCGGACCCAAGCCCGGGGGCCCGCACGCCGACGAGGCCGCCGGCGGGTCGCCGACGGCCTCGCGGGGCGCAGGGATCAGGAGTGGAACCGGACCTCAGGGTTGGCGGCGGTCGGCCCGTCGAGGAGCGGCTGCTCGACGCCCTTCAGTCGGAGGTCGAAGAAGGCGCCGACGTACTGGCGGGTGAGGTCGATGGCGCGTCGGCCCGAGACGGTGGTGCCCGGGTCCTGGGGGATGCCGAATGCCTCGGAGAACAGCGGGTAGTCGGTGAAGCTGCCGTGGTTGGTGCCGTCGACGGTCAGCCACTGCTTCCAGCCGTCGAGCCGGGGCCAGCTCTTGGTCCAGCTGTCGTCCTCGGCGCCGTCGGGCAGCGGGTGGCCCATCATCAGGTACGGCTTGCCGTCGATGCCGGACTCGGGCACCAGGTAGTCCATGGTGCCGTCCAGGTCGGCGCCGGCCTGGATCCGGTCGTCGGTCAGCAGCGCCGGAACGGTGGACGCGCCGCCGGCTGAGTGCCCGGCCATGCCGATCCGGTCGCGGTCGATCATGCGGGCATAACGCCAGGCCGGGTGTGGGCGGCTGGTCAGCTGGTCGAGGACGAAGGAGACGTCCTTCGCCCGGCTCTCGGTCAGCGCCTTCCAGGCCTCAGGCGTCCTGAGCTTGCCGCACATGACGCAGGGGAGCGTCTGCCCGTCGGGGAAGGTCGTCCCGGTGTTCTCGTAGGTGTGGTCGACCAGGGCCACGACGTACCCGCGGCTGGTCAGGTCCTCGGCGAGGCTGGTGAGCGAGGCGCGAGGCATGGTGAAGCCGGGCGAGAGCACCACCATCGGGTAGTGGCCGCCCTGGGGGCGCGCGCCGGACTCGGCCCAGGTCCGGGTGTCGGTCACCGACTCGGTCGGGATGGAGTGGCCCGGGAGCTTCCCGTCCAGCAGCATCCGGGCGGCCGCGGCGGTCATGTACGGGGCCGGGCTGCCGGTTCCGGCGTGCGCGGGGTAGTACATCGAGACCATCAGCTGACGCGGACCGGCGGAGGGGACCCACGGGTCCGGACGGCCCTGGTCGACCAGGTGCAGGTCCTCCCGCCCGACCGCGTACGGGCCGGTCGGGCGCGGGAGCTGGACGTGGACGGCGGTCGGGGTGGTGTCCGCGGCGGTGGCGGTGACGACGGCACCGGCCGAGGCGGCGGGCGCGGGTGCGGCCAGGGCCGGTGCGGCGGCGACGGACAGCGGCAGCGCGAGCAACAGGGCTGCCGCGGCGGCGGTTGTGCGAAGTCGGCTCATATGACCGACGGTAGGCCGCGAGCACTGGAACTGACGTCCACTCAGCGATGTACTGGTCCCTTCCGGGAGGTCCCCCTTCCGCCCCTAGGGGACGGGCGGGATCAGCGGATCGCCTCCAGGATCGTCGCGTTGGCCAGGCCGCCCGCCTCGCACATGGTCTGCAGTGCGAACCGCCCGCCGCTGCGCCGCAGTTCGTGCACCAGGGTGGTCATCAGCCGGGTGCCGCTGGCGCCCAGTGGATGGCCGAGGGCGATCGCGCCGCCGTTGACGTTGAGCCGGGCCGGATCGGCGCCGGTCTCCTGCAGCCAGGCCAGGACCACACTGGCGAAGGCCTCGTTCACCTCGAACAGGTCGATGTCGGCGAGTGAGAGGCCCGAGCGGCGCAGCACCTTCTCGGTCGCGGGCAACACGCCGGTGAGCATCAGCAGCGGGTCCGAGCCGGTGACCGTGAAGGAGTGCAGCCGGGCCAGCGGGCGCAGACCGAGTAGCGCGGCGGTCTCGCTGCTGGTGATCAGCACGGCGGAGGCGCCGTCGTTGATCGGGCTGCTGTTGCCCGCCGTCACCGACCAGCTGAGCTGCGGGAAGCGCTCCTCGTAGGACGGGTCGGCGAAGGCTGGGCGCAGGCCCGCCAGCACCTCGGGTGTGGTGCCCGGGCGCACCGACTCGTCCATGGTCACCAGCCCGCCCGGCGTCCCCGGCCATATTCGCCCCTGCTCGGGCCGCCCGCGCCACTCGCCGGGCGAGTACTCGCTGGCCTCCACCTCGCCCCACGGCAGCAGCCGCTCCGCGCCGTCCGCCCCGACCAGCGCCAGCCCGCCCATGTGGACCCGCACGGACCGCAGCCTGGCAGTGTGCCGAGGCCGCCCGTAGCCGGTGGTGGCGAGCACCGCCGCAGCGGCCACCACGGGTGCGGGCCACCACTCGCCGAGCGCCAGGCAGAGCGCCACCGCGAGGACCGCCGCTGCGGCGTCCACCCAGGTCCGCGCCCGCCAGGGCATCGGCCGGAAGCCACGGTGCACCCGCACCACCGGCCCGAGCGGCCCGGCCGGCCTGCGCCGGGCCCGGCCGCTCTCCGGCGTGAGCGACCGCGCCCACACCGGCGACCACCCCATCGCCACTTCGGCCTCCTTGCCCTCGGCGGTCTCCCCAAGTGGAATCACGACTCTCGGATCACCAGCATCAACGCCCGACCGGCTCCGGGAACAGTGCCAATCGGCACGTTTTGGCCCAAAACGGCCGGACCGTGTCCCGTTCCACCCCGAGAGACGTCGATCAGCGCCCCGCCGCGCTGGCCCCGAGCTGCAGCCGCCGAAGCAGTGCCGTCCCGACCGGGTCCACCGACCGCCGGGTATTGACCAGCACCACCACCCCCACCTGCTTCTCCGGATCGAACGCGACGAAGGAGCTGAACCCGCCCGTGCCCCCGTTGTGCCACAGCTGCAGATGGCCGCCCTGCTGGCTGTGCAGCCGGTGGCCGAGCCAGCCGAGGTGCGTCCAGGCGAACGGGTTGACCCGGTGCCGGGTCTCCCGGGTGAAGGTGATCGCGGGCGCCAGCGGCCCGTCCGGCTCGCGCTCGGCGGACAGCTGGGCCCGCAGGAGTATCACGAGGTCGGCGGCCGTGGACCGGAGCCCGCCCATGCCCGGTATCGCCGCCAAGTCCCAGTACGGCACCGGCTGCCCGCCCGGCGTGTGCCCCCGCGCCAGCCGTCCGGACTGTTCCTCGCCCGGCCGCAGGCAGGTGTCCGCCAGCCCCAGCGGCCCGCAGACCTCGCGCGCCACCAGCTCCCCGTACCCGGCGCCAACCCGCCGGGCGAGGGCCAGCCCGAGCAGTCCGGCCCCGAGGTTGGAGTAGCGGAAGCTGCGCCCGGGCACGGCCCGCAACCGCGTCCTGGCGAGCCCGTCCAACACCGCCTCCGAGGTGCAACGGGCGTACGGATCAGGCCTGTTGGGCGTGAGCAGCGCCCGCACCGCCATGCCCCTCGGTAACCGGGGGAGCCCCGAGGTGTGGGTGGCGAGGTGCCGCAGGACGATCGGCTGCCCGCCGCGGACCGGGACGGCCGCGGCGTCGTCGAGCACCTCCGCGAGTGGCTCGTCGAGCCGCACCGCGCCGTCGAGGGTCAGCCGCGCGAGCAGGAGCGAGGTGAACACCTTGGTGACGGAACCGACTTCGAACAGGGTGCGCGGACCGGGCACACCGCCGTCCGGGCCGGTCTGCCCGGCGCCGCGGATCTCCACGTCGCCGTCGGCCAGCCCGGCGACCACCGCGCCGACGTGCTGGCCCGCGAGCCGGTCGGCGGCCTGTTGTACGAGACTGGCGAGTTCTTTCATGGCTGTGAGCCTAGGCCGCCCCGACCTGCGAAATCGTCCGCCCCGAAGCCGATTTCGACAGCCTCCCGCTGCTCCTCCGGGCGTACGGCTTGCTACCCTCCGCATCGCGATCGACGTCACAGCGTGCTCCTCGCCGGATCGGCGGAGGCGGGCTACGACTCCCCGAGCGCCGCCCGCAGCCGGGCCGCGACCTCCACCGCGCCCGCCTCGTCCGGGTACTTCCCCCGCGGCCAGAAGAACCCGCGCAGCCCGTCCTTGGGGTTCCGCGGCACCACGTGGACGTGCAGATGCGGCACCGACTGGCTGATCCGGTTGTTCGCCGCCACGAAACTTCCCGCCGCGCCCAGCCCCCGCTCGACGGCCGCCGCCACCCGCTGCACCCGCAGGAAGAACGGTCCGACCTCGGCGCGCGGCAGGTCCGCCAGGGTCCGGTGGTGGGCACGCGGTACGACCAGCACATGGCCGGGGAACAGCGGCCGGCGGTCCAGGAAGGCCACCGCCGCCTCGTCGTCCAGCACCCGGTGCGCGGGCTCCTCGCCCGCCACCACCGCACAGAACACGCAGTCCATCCGTCCATTCAAGCGACCGGCCCCGGCCCCGGCACCCCCGCAAACCCGGGTCCGCCCGACGTCACCCGTCCGGCCGCCGACCGGGTGCGCCCGCCCCGCACCGGTACGCGCGCTCCCCGCGCGTACCGGTGGACGCGCTCCCGACGCGTACCACTGCACGCGCCCCTACTCGTATCGGTACAGCAGCGCCTCCCGCTCCGCCTGCTCGATCATCTCGATCGTCAGCGACTCGTCCCGCAGGTGCGACAGCGTGATCTCCGCCGAGCTCGGCTGCGCGTCCTTGGCCAGCCAGTTCCCCGGCTTCCACGCAGACCCGCGCAGGAAGGCCTTCGGGCAGTGCGCGTACACCTCCTCCACCGCCACCACGATCGCGCTGCGCGGCGGCTTGCCGACCGCCGTCAGCTGCCGCAGCAGCTCCGGGTCGGTCGAGACGCAGGCCCGTCCGTTGACCCGCAGCGTGGTGTCCCGGCCCGGTACGACGAAGAGCAGCCCGACCCGGCCGTTCTCCAGGATGTTGTGCAGCGTGTCCAGGCGCTTGTTCCCGGTCGCGTCCGGTATGGCCAGGGTCTGCTCGTCGAGCACCGAGACGAGCCCGGCCGGCCCGCCGCGCGGCGAGACGTCGCAGCGCCCGGCGGCGTCGGAGCTGGCGACGAACACCAGCGAGGAGCACGCGATCAGCCGCTGCGCGACCTCGTGCAGCCGGTCCACCTGCTTGCGGCGCGCGTGGTCGCCCGGCTGCTCGTAGATCTCGCGCAGCTGGTCAGGGTCGGTGAGGGCCTCCGCGCTGAGGGCGGCGAACAGCCTGTTCGGCGCGTCCGTAGCGGTGGTTGACGGAACGGCAGCATCCGGTGTGGTGGTCATACCGGGAATCTACGGGACCCGGGGAAGCCGAGCCGGAGTCCTTCGCCGCACCCCCGGCCCGCGGTCCGCGACCGGCTCCGTCCCGCACCGCCTCCCCAGCCGCTCCCCCCGGCTTCCCCAGCTCTTCGTGAAAGGGGCGCGGTACCCCTCCCCACCAGCGGTTTTCCGCTGATAATGGGGCCAGGGACTCCAGCCAGCCGGAGGTGGTGGCCGTGATCGTCAGAATCTGGACCGGGCAGGTCGTGTCCGATCGCTTCGAGGAGTTCTGCGCGCACCTGACCTCCCAGCTGATCCCGCAGCTGGGGCGTACGGACGGCTGCCTCGGCGGCGAGCTGCTGCGCTCGGTGACCGAGGGAGGGCACCGGGTGCTCGTGGTGAGTCGCTGGCGGGATGAGGAGGCCCTGCGCGGGTACGCCGGGCCGATGTGGCGGATCCGGCCGGTTTGCTCGGAGGGCGAGATGTGCTTTCTCGCGCACCCCCCGGTGGTCACCCACTTCATGCCGATCACCGCACCCGCCACGCTCTGAACCGCCGGTCCCGGATACCGGGGCTCCGCGTACCGGGGCTTCACGCCGGCTGAATGCCGGGGCCCTACACCGACAACGGCACCGGGTGGATCTCGTCCGCCGGGTGCCCGGTACGGTCGTGGACCCGCAGTACCGCTTCCTTGGTCGGCGCCTCGGACAGGCAGTACACCGTGCCCGAGTCCGGGTCCGCCCAGGCCTGCTCGAAGTGGACGCCTTCCTCGCCCTCGATCGCCAGGTCGGCGGCGTGGACCGCCCTGAGCTGCTCCGCCGTGATCCCGTTCATCCCGTGGTGGATGTCCATGAACTTCGCCATCGCCCTCGCCTCCGAACGTTCCGGCCCCCACCACCAGCCTCGTCCTCGGTGTGCGACGGCGCCACCAGGCGGCGCGGCCGCGGCTCCGGACGGGCCCCGCCGCACCACGGGACCGGTGGGCCCGGAAGCAGCGTCCGTCACTGCGCGGCGCATTCCCCGTACCAATCGTGAAACAGGCCACAGTCGAAGACCCTCCCTGAGCTTGCGTCGCTCGTGGCAGAATGACGTCAACAGCAGTGACGTTCAGCGCACTCCGGGGTCGGTGAAAATCCGAACCGGCGGTTACAGTCCGCGACCCGTCCGCAGCCAGCGGCCGGTTGACCAGGTGAAATTCCTGGACCGACGGTTAAAGTCCGGATGGGAGGCGTGCGCGGGCGGACGAAGAGCAGTACCCGTGGTCCATCGAAACCGGACCGGACCGCGGTCAGGTGAACGGCGGGAGAGGTGTCTCCCGGGCCGGGCGAGTGATCTCCCGGCGGCCTCCGGCACCCCGGCGACGGGTCGTGCCCGCGGGTTCGTCCACCGTTGCCCGTCCGTGTCATCTCCCTCTGCCGCCCCGGAGTCCGCGCCCCAAGCGCGAGGAGACCCGGGTGTTCACCGGCATCATCGAAGAGCTCGGCGAGGTCGTGTCGATCGAGGAGATCGGCGACTCCTCGCGAATCCGCCTGCGCGGCCCGGTGGTCTGTTCCGGTGCGCGGCACGGCGACTCCATCGCGGTCAACGGCGTCTGCCTGACCGTCGTCGACAGCCCCGAGCAACTGGCCGCCGAGACCGGCGAGTTCAGCGCCGACGTGATGGCCGAGACGCTGCACCGTTCCAGCCTGGGCGAGTTGAAGCCCGGCTCCCGGGTCAACCTGGAGCGCGCCATGGCGCTCGGCGCCCGCCTCGGCGGCCACCTGGTGCAGGGTCATGTCGACGCCACCGGTCGGCTGTTGAGCCGCGAGCCCGGCGAGCGCGACGCGGACGGCAACCTGCGCTGGGAGGTGCTGCGCTTCTCGCTGCCGGAGTCCATCTCCCGCTACCTGGTGGAGAAGGGCTCGATCACGGTCGACGGCGTCAGCCTCACCGTGGTGGAGGCCGCCCGCGACAGCTTCACCGTCAGCCTCATCCCGGCCACTCTCGCGCTGACCACGCTCGGCGCCAAGACGGCCGGCGAGAGCGTCAACCTGGAGGTGGACGTGCTCGCCAAGTACGTGGAGCGGCTGCTCGAATCGCGCGCCCTCCCGACCCTGCCGAACCTCGATCACATCACGGGGGAGCCGAAGTGAGCTGGCTCAGCGGAGAGGCGTTCACCGTCCTCGGTGAACACGTGAAGTGGGCCGACATGATCGGCAACCTGCTCGGGCTCGGCGGCCTCGCGCTCGGCTGGCGCCGCTCGGTCTGGAGCTGGCCGGTGCAGCTCCTGTCGGGCGTCGTGCTGATCACCGCCTACCTCGGGGGCCACGTCCCCGGCCTGATCGGCAAGCAGCTGATCGTCATCGCCACCGCCGCCTGGGGCTGGGCGCAGTGGCGCCGCGGCAGCCGCGACACCGGCACCATCGCCGTACGGTTCGCCAGCTGGCCCGAGCGGGCCGCCCTGGTGGCCGGTACCGCGGTCGGCACCGTCGCCCTGGCGACGCTGTTCACCGCCTACCCCAGCCTGTCCTGGAGCCCCTGGTCGGACGCCTACATCTTCGTCGGCACGCTCGCCGCGATGATCGCCCAGGCGCGCGGCTGGCTGGAGTTCTGGTTCGCCTGGATCGCCGTCGACGCGGTCGGCGTCCCCTTCGCCTTCAACAGCGGTTACACCTTCTCCGGCCTCACCTACTCGATCTACTTCGTCCTGGTGCTGCTCGGCCTGCGCTCCTGGTGGCTGAGCACCCGTGAGCCGCGAGTCACGTCCACCAACGTCCCGCAGGGAGTCACGGCATGACCGAGAACCAGACCTTCGAGAGCGGCGCCGGCGAAGAGCTGGTCCTCGACCCCGTCGAGCGGGCGATCGCCGACATCGCGCTCGGCCGCGCGGTGATCGTGGTCGACGACGAGGACCGCGAGAACGAGGGCGACATCGTCTTCGCCGCCTCCGCGGCCACCCCCGAGCTGATGGCCTTCACCATCCGCTACAGCTCCGGCGTGATCTGCGCCCCGATGACCGGGGAGGAGCTGGACCGCCTCAAGCTCCCGCCGATGACCCAGGTCAACGAGGACCGCAAGGGCACCGCGTACACCGTCTCGGTGGACGCCCGCGAGGGGGTCGACACCGGCATCTCCGCCGCCGACCGAGCCCGTACGGTACGGCTGCTCTCCTCGCCCGGCACCGAGCCCGGCGACCTCACCCGCCCCGGGCACGTCTTCCCGCTGCGCGCCGTCGAGGGCGGCGTGCTGGTGCGCCCCGGTCACACCGAGGCCGCCGTCGACCTGGCCCGTCTCGCCGGGCTGGCGCCGGCCGGCGCGATCGCCGAGGTGGTCAACGACGACGGCAGCATGGCCCGGCTTCCCGAGCTGGTCGCCTTCGCCCGTGAGCACGGCCTCGCGATCATCTCCATCGAGGACCTGATCGCCTACCGCCGCCGCACCGAGCTGCACGTCGACCGGGCCGCCACCACCGCCCTGCCCACCGCGCACGGCGAGTTCACCGCGGTCGGCTACAAGGGCACCATCGACGGCGTCGAGCACATCGCCCTGGTGGCCGGCGGCCTCGGCGCCGACGGACACCTGCCGGACGGCGAGGACGTCCTGGTGCGGGTCCACTCCGAGTGCCTGACCGGCGACGTCTTCGGCTCGCTGCGGTGCGACTGCGGCCCGCAGCTGGAGGCCTCGCTTCAGCGGGTCGCCGAGGCCGGCCGCGGCGTGGTGCTCTACCTGCGCGGCCACGAGGGCCGGGGGATCGGCCTGGCCCACAAGCTGCGCGCGTACGAGCTGCAGGAGCAGGGGCGCGACACCGTCGACGCCAACCTGGACCTCGGCCTGCCCGCCGACGCCCGCGACTACAGCATCGCGGCGCAGATGCTGGTGGACCTCGGCGTCCGCTCGCTCACCCTGCTGACCAACAACCCGCAGAAGCTGACCGCGCTCACCGAGCACGGCCTCAAGGTCAAGGGGCGCGAGGCGGTCGAGATCGCGCCCGGCGAGCACAACCTGAGCTACCTGCGCACCAAGCGCGACCGGATGGGCCACGACCTGCCCGGCCTGGGCTCCTGAAGCACCCCACCAACCACAGGAAGTAGGAAGACATGAGCGGCCACGGAGCCCCCGAGCTGACCATCGACGGCGTCGCCGACCTCAAGGTCGCGGTCATCGCAGCCCAGTGGCACGACAAGGTGATGAACGGCCTGCTGGACGGCGCCCACCGCGCGCTCAAGGAGCTGGGCATCGCCGAGCCGACCGTGCTGCGCGTCCCCGGCACCTTCGAACTGCCGGTCGCCGCCAAGCGCCTCGCCGACCGCGGCTACGACGCCGTGATCGCCCTGGGCGTGGTGATCCGCGGCGGCACCCCGCACTTCGACTACGTCTGCCAGGCGGCCACCGTCGGCCTCACCCAGGTCAGTGTCGACACCGGTGTCCCGGTCGGCTTCGGCGTACTGACCTGCGACAACGAGGAGCAGGCCCTCGACCGGGCCGGTCTGCCGGGCTCCGCCGAGGACAAGGGCCACGAGGCCGTCACCGCAGCCGTCGCCACCGCCGCGGTGCTGCGCGCCGCGCTCTGACGGCAGCCCGCACGGTCCCGGACCGTGGACGTCCACCGGACTGTCCACGGTCCGGGACCGTTTACCGTCCGTCCGCCCGCACGCCGTAAGGTGGCCCCATCATGGCTTCGAAGACATTCGAGGAGCTCTTCGCCGAGCTCCAGCAGAAGGCCGCCACCGGCGACCCCTCGTCCTCCCGCACCGCGCAGCTCGTCCAGCAGGGCGTCCATGCGATCGGCAAGAAGGTCGTCGAGGAGGCCGCCGAGGTCTGGATGGCCGCCGAGTTCCAGTCGGACGAGCAGACGGCGGAGGAGATCTCGCAGCTCCTGTACCACCTTCAGGTGATGATGATCGCCCGCGGGCTGACGCTCGACGACGTCTACAAGTACCTCTAAACCCTCAAGCTCCCCGAGCACACCCCTCCCAACAGGTAAGGAAGCAACCTCCCATGCTGCGCATCGCCGTCCCCAACAAGGGTTCTCTCTCGGGTCCCGCGGCGGAGATGCTCCATGAGGCCGGCTACCGCCAGCGGAAGGACCCCAAGGAGCTCGTACTCGTCGACCCGAACAACGACGTCGAGTTCTTCTTCCTGCGCCCGCGCGACATCGCCGTCTACGTCGGCTCCGGCCGCCTCGACGTCGGCATCACCGGCCGCGACCTGCTGCTGGACTCGCACTCCAACGCGGAGGAGGTGCTCGCCCTCGGCTTCGCCGGGTCGACCTTCCGCTTCGCCCGCCCCGAGGGCGTGGACGTCGAGGACGTGAAGGGCCTGGAGGGCCTGCGGATCGCGACCTCCTACACCGGTCTGGTCGAGCAGCACCTGGCCGACCACGGCGTGAAGGCGACGGTCACCAAGCTGGACGGTGCGGTCGAGACCGCGGTGCAGCTGGGCGTCGCCGACGTCATCGCCGACGTGGTGGAGACCGGCACCAGCCTGCGCAACGCGGGCCTGGAGGTCTTCGGTGACCCGATCCTGATCTCGGACGCCGTGGTGATCCGCCCCAAGGGCGCGGGCGAGGACCCGCGGGTGGAGCAGTTCCTGCGCCGCCTGCAGGGTGTGCTGGTGGCCCGCCGCTACGTGCTGATGGACTACGACATCCGCGCCGAGAAGGTCGGCGCTGCCGTGGCGCTCACCCCCGGCCTGGAGTCGCCGACCGTCTCCCCGCTGCACACCGAGGGCTGGGTGGCCGTCCGCTCGATGGTGCTCCGCAAGGAGGCCCAGCGGATCATGGACGACCTGTGGGGCATCGGCGCCCGGGCCATCCTGGTCACCAACATCCACGCCTGCCGCCTCTGACCTGCCCGAACGGGCCGTCCGGAAGGCGGCGCCGGACGACCTGCCCGTCAGGCCGCGAGTAAAGAACGGTTCAATAGGGGCGGGGACGCCGACCGGCGTCCCCGCCCCTCGCCGTCGGCACGCCGCGTGCCGCACGCCGCCACCAGAACCACCGGAGACCCCACGTGTCCACGCCGCCCGTCCAGTTCCCCGTCACCTGGGCGCCCCGCCGTACCCGCGCGGTCCTGCTGCCGGTCTGCGCCCTGCTGGTGGTGCTGTTCGCCGTGCTGGCCCTGCTGCTCCCGGCGAACTGGCAGCTCAACGACCGGATCATGATGATCGTCAGCGGAGTGCTGTTCGCCTGCGTGGGGCTGATGCTGGCCCGCCCCCGGGTGACCGCGGACGCGGAGGGCGTGACGGTGGTCAACTTCGTCCGCAGCCGTCGGCTCGCCTGGGCCGAGATCGTCCGGATCAACTTCCGCCAGGGCGACCCGTGGGCCACCCTCGACCTCGCCGACGGCACCTCGCTCGCCGCGGTCGGCATCCAGTCCGGCGTCGGCAAGGCCCAGGCGATCGCGGACGCCCGCGCGCTGCGCGACCTGGTCGAGCACCACACCCAGGTCTGAACCGGACCGCGACCCGGGCCGGACGGCGACCCGCGCCGGACAGCACCGGGACCTGCGATTCCGCGATCCAACGGGTCCCGAACATGCTTCCTGCTGTTGCCCCGGTATGGTCTACGCTGGTAAAAGCAGGGCAAAACTTCAGTCCTGCCCGCAGGTCGTCCGACAAGAGCCCGACCTGACTCGAACTCTGACCTGAGGAGTGACACTCCCCCTCGATGGACGATCCGTCCGGTAGTACCTGCGCCGCCTCGCTTCCGACGTCCGGAAGGCAGGCGGCACTGTGATCACCGCCTGGCTGCTGTTGTTCGCGGCCTTCCTCCTGATCCTCGCCAACGGCCTCTTCGTGGCCGCCGAGTTCGCCTTCGTGACCGCCGACCGGGGCGCGGTGGAACGTTCCGCCAAGGCCGGAGACGCCAAGTCCGGCCGGGTCTCCAGGGCCCTTCGGCACCTCTCCTTCGAACTCTCCGGAGCCCAGCTGGGCATCACCGTCACCTCGTTGGTGGTCGGCATGCTCGCCGAGCCGGCCCTGTCGACCCTGCTGCGGCCCGTGATGTCGGGCATCGGCGTGCCCGACTCGGTCGCCCGCGGCGCCGGCGTGGTGATCGGCATGGTGCTGGCCACCGTCGTGCAGATGGTGATCGGCGAGCTGGTCCCGAAGAACTGGGCGATCGCCCGCCCGCTCCAGGTGGCCCGCTCGGTCGCCGCCCCGCACATGGCCTTCTCCTTCGTCTGCCGCCCGCTGATCAGCTTCCTGAACGGCGCCGCCGACAAGACGGTCCGGGCCTTCGGCGTCGAGCCGCAGGAGGAGCTGGACCACGCCCGGACCCCGGCCGAGCTGGTCTCGCTGGCCCGCCACTCGGCCAAGGCCGGCGCGATAGACGAGGAGTCGGCGACCCTGTTCGTCCGCACCCTCGGACTCGGCGAGCTGACCGCCGAGTCCGTGATGACCCCGCGGGTCGACGTCTCCGCCCTCCAGCGCGACGCCACCGCCTCCGACGTCATCAACCTGACCCGGGCCACCGGCCTGTCCCGCTTCCCGGTCTACGCCGACAGCCTGGACGAGGTCACCGGCATCGTGACGCTCAAGGACGCCCTCGCCGTCCCGGCCGCCCGGCGCGGTCTGGTGAAGGTCGGCGAGCTGGCCTCGCCGCCGCTGCTGGTGCCCGAGACCCTGCCCGCCGAGCGGCTGCTCGACCGACTGCGCCGCCTCCAGCCGATGGCCATCGTGGTCGACGAGTACGGCGGCACCGCCGGCGTCGTCACCGTCGAGGACATCGTCGAGGAGATCGTCGGCGAGGTGCAGGACGAGCACGACCCGGCCGACCGCCCCGAGCTGCTCCCGCTGCCGACCGTCGACGGCCTGCCCGCATGGGAGGCCGACGGCCGTGCCCGGCTCGACCAGCTGGAGGCCATCGGTCTGAACGCCCCGGACGGCCCGTACGAGACCCTGGCCGGTCTGGTCGCCGACCTGCTCGGCAAGCTCCCCGACGTGGGCGAGCAGGCCGGACTGCCCGGCTGGCGGTTCACCGTGACCGGCGTCGACCGGCACCGCACCAGCCAGGTCCGGGTGGAGCGCACCGCCGCGGCCGCGCTGTTCGGCGAGGACCAGGGGGGCGCCCGATGATCGTGCTGCAACTGGGCCTCGCCCTCCTGCTGCTGCTCGGCAACGCGTTCTTCGTCGGCGCCGAGTTCGCCGTCGTCTCGGTGCGCCGCAGCCAGATCGAGCCGCTCGCCGAGGCCGGGCACAAGCGCGCCCGCACCGTGCTGCACGCACTGTCCAACGTCTCCGCGATGCTGGCCGCCGCCCAGCTGGGCATCACCGTCTGCTCGCTGGGCCTCGGCGCGCTCGCGGAGCCGACCATCGCCGCGCTGCTGGAGGGCCCGTTCCACGCGATCGGCGTCCCGACCGGCCTGATGCACCTGCTCTCGTACGGGATCTCGCTCTCCCTCGTGGTCTTCCTCCACATGGTGATGGGCGAGATGGTGCCGAAGAACATGGCCATGGCCGGCCCGGAGAAGGCCGCGCTCTGGCTCGGCCCGCCGCTGGACCGGCTGGCCCGCTGCCTCGCCCCGGTGATCCGGATGCTGAACGCCTTCGCCAACGGCGTGCTGAAGCTGTTCCGGGTCGAGGCCAAGGACGAGGTCGAGTCGGTCTTCACCACCGAGCAGCTGATGTACCTGCTGGTCGACTCCCGGGACGCCGGCCTGCTCGACGAGGAGCGCCAGGAGCGCCTGGAGGACGCCCTGGAGATGGGCCGCCGCCCGGTCACCGACGTGCTGCTGCGGCCCGAGGAACTGGTCACCGTGGACCCGAAGGCGACCGCCGCCGAGGTCGAGGAGCTCGCCCTGCGCACCGGTTTCTCGCGCTTCCCGGTCACCGACGGCGACCCGGCCGGCCGCGGCTACCTCGGTTACCTCCACCTCAAGGACATCCTCGATGTGGAGGACCCGTCGGCGCCCGTCCCGGCCCGGCTGTGGCGGCCGATCACGGTGCTGCGCGGTGGCCTCCCGCTGGACGACGCCCTCGGCGCGATGCGCCGGGCCACCTGCCACCTGGCCGCCGTGCTGGACCAGGACGGCCGCACGGTGGGCGTGGTGATGCTGGAGGACGTGCTGGAGGAACTGGTCGGCGAGATGCACGACCCCGACCACCGCACCACCGCGTAGCACACCCCAGGTCAGGACAGCCCAGGTCAGGACACCTCCGGTCAGTACACCTCCGTTCGCTGACGGCGTGTCCGCCCGTGGCGATTCCGCCCAGAGCGTTCAGCGGTTCCCATGCCGGCCACCCTCGGAGCAGGGTGGTCGGCATGAGACTTCTCCTGCTGGGTGGAACGAAGTTCGTCGGACGCGCCATCGCCGAGGAGGCCCTCGCCCGCGGATGGGAGGTGACGGCCCTCAACCGCGGCACGCAGCCCGCGCCCGAGGGCGTGCGGGTGCTGGTGGGCGACCGTACGGCCGAGGACGGCCTTGCGGCGCTCGCCACGGGGGAGTGGGACGCGGTGGTGGACACCTGGTCCTGGGCCCCGGCGGCGGTGCGCGACAGCGCCCGGCAGCTGTTCGGCCGGGTCGGCCACTACGCGTACATCTCCAGCCGGTCGGTGTACGACTACCCGCTGCGCGCCGGGGCGGACGAGTCGGCGCCGGTGGTCCCCTCCTCCCCGGACCTGACCGGCGAGGTGGCCTACGCCGAGGCCAAGCGCGGCGCCGAACTGGCCCTGGAAGCGGAGTACGGCGGGCGCGCCCTGCTGGTGCGCGCCGGGCTGATCCTCGGCCCGTACGAGAACATCGGCCGACTGCCCTGGTGGCTCAACCGGATCGCCCGCGGCGGCCCGGTGCTCGCCCCCGGCCCGCGCGACATGGCGCTGCAGTACATCGACGGCCGCGACCTCGCGATCTGGACCCTGGACGCGGTCGCGGCCCGCCTGGCCGGCCCGTACAACGTGGTCAGCCCGGCCGGCCACACCACCATGGGCGGGCTGCTGGCGGCCTGCGTCTCGGCCACCGGTTCGGACGCCGAGCTGCGCTGGACCGACCCGGAGCGGATCATCGCGGCGGGCGTCGAACCGTGGACCGAGCTGCCGATCTGGCTGGCGCCGGGCGAGCTTCACGACTTCCTGTACGGCGCCTCGGTCGCCCGCGCGGTCGCCGCCGGGCTGCGCTGTCGCCCGGTCACCGAGACGGTCGCGGACACCTGGGCCTGGCTGCGGTCCATCGGCGGCGACGCCCCGCAGCGCGCCGACCGGCCGAACGTCGGGCTCGACCCCGAGCGCGAGGCGAAGCTGCTGCAGGGGTGAGGGGGCCACGGGGAGCTGTTCGAGGCCGGTGGCTTTTGTCGGACCCGGCGAGGACCCAAGCGACAGGCCCCCTAGCCCCGGCCGTCGATCAGCTCCCCGTAGGCCTGTACCAGGTCCGGCAGCCGTAGCGTAGCCAGGTCCTCCCGGCCCGGCGGCTCGCGCAGCAGCGACAGCCGCAGATCCCGGTAGGCGCAGGACTTCTCGTACAGGGTGCGGATGAACCGGCCGTTGCCCAGCTCGTCGATCCAGCCTTCGCGCACCACGTGGGTGCAGATGCTGGCCAGCTCCTCGGCGGCGTCCTCGTCCCAGCCGTCGCCGTCCCGGCCGGCCAGCGCCGCGCCGATGGCGGTCAGCTCGGTGGGGCGGTAACTCGGGAAGTCGACCCGGGTGGTGAAGCGGGAGTTGAGGCCGGGGTTGGTGGCGAGCAGCCGGTTCATCCCCTCGGGGTAGCCGGCCAGGATCACCACCAGCCGGTCCCGGTTGTCCTCGGCCCGCTTCAGCAGTACCTGGAGCGCCTCGTCGCCGTACGCGTCGCCCTTGGTGTAGCCGGAGTTGGAGAGGCTGTACGCCTCGTCGATGAACAGCACGCCGTCCAGCGCGGAGTCGATCAGGTCGTTCGCCTTGACGGCCGTCTGGCCGAGGAACTCGCCGACCAGGTCGGCTCTTTGAGCCTCCACCAGGTGGTCGCCGGAGAGCAGGCCGAGGGCGTGGAAGACCCTGCCGAGGATCCGGGCCACGGTGGTCTTTCCGGTGCCGGAGGGGCCGGAGAAGACGAAGTGCCGCTTCGGCGGCTGGACCGGCAGGCCCTGCTCGGTGCGCAGCCGGCTCATTCTCAACTGGGCCGAGAGCGCCCGCACTTGGCGCTTGACCGGCTCCATTCCCACCATCAGCGAGAGTTCGGCCAGCGCGGCGTCCAACTCCCGCTCGTCACCCTCCGGTTGGGCGGGGGTCGGGGCGGGCGCGAGGCGGGGCTGCGCCCCGCCGCGGACCGGCAGCGGCGCGGGTGCGGCGGGGCCGGCCGGGGCGCCCGAACCGGACCGCTCCCCGGCCGCCTGCGGCGCCCCGCCGGCCGCCGGCCCGCTCGGAGCGCCGTCCGACACGCCGTCCACCAGGCTCGCGTCCACCGAGGACCCGCTTCCCGGCGCGGCGGTCCCCGCTCCGAACTCCTCGCCGTAGAGCGGCCCTTCGGCGTACCCGGTGTCGTCCTGGTAGCCCGGGTCGCCGCCCGCCCCGGCGCTCTCCAGCCCGCCCGAGCGCCCGTCCGTCAGCAGCCCGTCCGCGAGCGCGTCCTCCGCCGCGATCGCCGTCAGCCGGGCCGCGGTGTCCATGAACGCCGGATCCGCCCGGTGCACCGCCCGGTACAGCGGCAGCGCCGCCGCGCTGCGCCCGGCCCCCTCGTACGCACGGGCCAGCCAGTAGCGCAGCTCCTTGCGCTGCGGCTGCTCGGAGCGGCAGCGCGCCAGCGAGGCGGCCAGGGGGGCCTGCGCCTGGGCGCACATGTCCAGCCGCACCCGCGCCATCCCGGCGAACAGCCCGGCCTCGATGCCCAGCAGCGGGTCGTCCAGCAGGTGGTCGGTGTCCCGGATCAACTGCTCCCAGTCCTTGAGCAGGTAGGACCGGCAGGCGTACAGGAACTGGGCGGACGGGTCCTCGCTGGGCGCCGGGCACTGCTCCAGCGCCCGGTCCAGCTCGACCAGGTGGCGGCCGTCCAGCCAGTGCGAGGCGTGCGCCAGCGCGAGGTCGCGGGCGTCCTCCAGGACGGGCTGCACCCACCAGCCCAGCCAGTACCAGGAGCTGAGCGGTCGCCGGTGCAGCCGCCGCTGTTCGCCGAAGCGCTTCTGGTGGCGGTACATGGCGAGCAGTGCCGCCGAGGTGTCGCTGCGCAGAGCGTGCAGGCCGAGCCAGGCGTCGGCCATGCCGGGGTCCAGCCGGACGGCGGCCCGGAACTCCTCCTCGGCCCGGGCGTAGGCGCCGGCCGTGTAGGCGTCCATGGCGCGCAGCCAGGCGCGGTCGGCGAGCCGGTCCGGGCCGCCCGCCGTGCTGTCGGAACTGTCCACCGTCGTCACTCACGCCCCCCGCGGTGTGGCCCGGGGCTCGGCCGGCGGTTCGCCTGAGCGCGGCCGGGCCGGTGGTCGGTAGCCCCCGGGGCGCATATGCGCCTGCCAGGAATCGTACCGGCGCAGGGCTGATCCGGAAGGGTGCCGCACAGGGTCAAATACGATCGCCCACACGGTCGTTGAGCGGTCGGATGGCTGAAACACCGAGGTCTGCCGACGGCGGAACGCGCTGTGGGAGGGGACCGGACGGCGCCCCCGGCTCACGGGGGAACAAGCCGGGGACGCCGGGTCCGAGGCGGCCGGAACGCTGCGTTCCGGCGGCTGAGGAGAACCTAGATCCTGGTGATGTCGCAGGTCAAGGGCTTGTTGAAGGTTCACCGACGGTGCCCGGGAGGATCCGCCCGGTCACCCCGTCCACGCGCGTGGCGGCGTACGGGCGGCTCGGGTCGGCGGCGAAGTGCGCCGCCTCCGCGTGCGCCCAGCCGGCCCAGAACTCAGCCAGTTCCGGACCGTCCCGCTCCTCGCCCCGCCGACGGGCCGCGACGGCGTCCAGTTCCATCCAGATCACCCGGGCCAGCCGGGGTCGAACGTCCCGGCGCCCGGCGCCGACCCCCTCCACCAGCACCACCGGGGCGGCCGGCACCGCGGCGGTGGTCGCGAAGCGGCGCAGCGTCCAGTCGTACACCCGGTACGCGGCGTCCCGGCCGACCGCCAGCGGCTCCAGCACCTGCTCGTGCAGCCGGCCCGTCCACTCGAAGGGCTCGGTGTGGGTGGCCAGGTCGTCGAGGTGGACCACCGGAGCCCCGTCGAGCGCCGCCGCCAGCCGCCCGGCGAAGGTGGTCTTGCCGGAGCCCGCGTGCCCGTCCACCGCGACCAGCCGCACCGGCCCGCAGGACGGCGGCAGCGCCCGCAGCTCGACGGCGAGCGAGGTCAGCGTGTCGCCGGTCGCGGGCGGACGGCGGGAGGGGAGGGTTCCGAAAACAGCCACAACGTCAACCCTACGGTGCCGTAGCCCACCACTGCGGACAGTTCATCTGTGCTGGTCGTGACGGCAGCGCGGGTTTCGGGCATACTCGCTTCGCCACGCCTGTGAACGGCCGTTCACCGCAACCCGGTGCCGGTCGGGCCGACCTGCCACACCCGCGCCGGACCAGCCGACACCCTCGGTCCGGCGCCCGATCGAGGAGGCGACCGCCGCCATGACCCCGTCCCCCGTGAAAGCCGTGGAGCGCCAGCTGCCGAGCGAGGAGGCCCGCGAGCTGCTGAGCCTCACCCGGGACCTGGTCCAGCGCGAATTGCAGCCGCGCGCGGCGGCGGACGAGGCCGCCGACCGCTTCCCCCGGGATGTCTTCCGCACCCTCGGCGAGGCCGGCCTGCTGTCCCTCCCGTACGACGAGAAGTACGGCGGCGGCGAGCAGCCCTACGAGGTGTACCTGCAGGTGCTGGAGGAGCTCGCGGCCGGCTGGCTGGCCGTCGGCCTCGGCGTCAGCGTGCACACCCTGTCCTGCCACGCGCTGGCCACCTTCGGCACCGACGAGCAGCGCGACGAGTGGCTGCCCGGCATGCTCTCCGGTGAGCAGCTCGGCGCCTACTGTCTCTCCGAGCCGCAGTCCGGATCGGACGCGGCCGCCCTGCGCACCCGCGCCGACCTGGACGGCGACGAGTACGTCGTCAACGGCACCAAGGCGTGGATCACCCACGGCGGACAGGCCGACTTCTACAGCGCCCTGGTGCGCACCGGCGTCGACGGCCCCAAGGGCATCAGTTGCCTGCTCGTCCCCGGCGACCAGCAGGGCCTGTCGGCCGCGCCGCCGGAGCACAAGATGGGCATGCGCTCCTCGCCGACCGCCCAGCTGCACTTCGACGGCGCCCGGGTCTCCCGCCACCGGCTGATCGGCGAGGAGGGCCAGGGCTTCCAGATCGCGCTCGCCGCGCTGGACTCCGGCCGCCTCGGCATCGCCGCCTGTGCGATAGGCGTCGCCCAGGCCGCGCTGGACCTCGCGGTGGACTACGCCCGCACCCGGCGCCAGTTCGGCCGTCCGATCGCCGAATTCCAGGGCCTGTCCTTCATGCTCGCCGACATGGCCACCCAGATCGAGGCCGGCCGCTCGCTCTACCTGGCCGCCGCGCGGCTGCGGGACGCGGGCCGGCCGTTCTCCAAGGAAGCGGCGATGGCCAAGCTGTTCTGCACCGACACCGTGATGCGGGTGACCACCGACGCCGTCCAGGTGCTCGGCGGCTACGGCTACACCCAGGACTTCCCGGCCGAGCGCTTCATGCGCGAGGCCAAGGTGCTGCAGATCGTCGAGGGCACCAACCAGGTCCAGCGCCTGGTGATCGGCCGCCACCTCACGAAGGCCTGACAGGCCTTCCCCGATACGGCCTCCGGCCGTCACTCCAGGGTGCGGAGTGACGACCGGAGGCATTTCCGATCGAGCGTCAACTCGCCTGCGGCAGGCGGCCGTCAGTGCCGGACCAGCCGCCGGCGCTGCTCCGGGATGACCGGCTTGACCGGGGCGACCTGCCACGCGGCCTGAGCCGGGACGGACGCGGTCCGCGCCGGGCGGTGCACCAGCGCGTGCGAGAACGGCTGGGTGCGCCAGTCGAGTCCGCTCGGGAGCTTGAACAGCGCGTCGAACCCGGCCGGCCGGAAGTCCTCGGGGGCCTCCACCTCCGCCAGGTCGTCCGTCAGCGTGCCCGAACCCGGGCAGACCGCGGGGGCGAAGGGGTTCCACGCGGTGGGCAGCAGCGCGTGCTGCGGGAGCCGCTCCTCATCCGCCACCAGGGCGATCGGACGGCGGCACTCGGGGCAGTGGACCCGGAAGATCTCCCAGGCCTCGGCGTCGCCGGGGTCGCTGTCCGGCGCGTGGTCGACCGCGAGGCCTTCGCGGCCGGTCATATCGTCGGTCTCGTCGGCGCCCAGCACACGCTGGTCAGTAGCAGGCATGAGGATCCCCCTAGGATCGGGCCCGGCGTGGTCGCCCGGGGCCACAACCAGCACTTCCCTGCGATTCGGGCTCATAACCCTGCGGCGTTGTGCACCGTGATGCACCGGGTGTGTCCTTGGCCACACCGCTTGCCACATTCACCCGGCACTTGCCCGTGTGACACCTGCAATCCCTCCAGTGATCGCCCGCTCGCCTCCGTGCGCTCTTGACCAGGCGCCGACGTTCGCCCCCCTTGCCCGCCCTCGGGCAGGAGGGCCCGCCCTCCGGCACTCGGTCCTCGCTTGCCGCTCGTCGCTCTCGGCGCCGGCGCACCCTTCGGCTCGGGCGGTGCACCACCGTGTGAGCCCCCCGTGCGTTCGAGCGGGTAGGTTTGCGCACTGTGGAGGATCTCGACCAACGCATCGTCCAGCTGCTCCTTGAGGACGGCCGGATGAGCTACACGGACCTGGGCAAGGCCACCGGCCTGTCCACCTCGGCGGTGCACCAGCGGGTGCGCCGCCTCGAACAGCGCGGGGTGATCCGCGGCTACACCGCGATCATCGACCCCGACGCCGTCGACCTGGCGCTGACCGCGTTCATTTCGGTCAAGCCCTTCGACCCCAGCGCGCCCGACGACACCCCGGAGCGACTGGCCGGCCTGCCCGAGATCGAGGCCTGCCACAGCGTCGCCGGCGACGAGAACTACATCCTCAAGGTGCGCGTCGGCGCCCCCGGCGACCTGGAGGACCTGCTCGCCCGCATCCGCAGCGCCGCCGGCGTCTCCACCCGCACCACCGTCGTGCTCTCCACCCCGTACGAGGCCCGCCCCCCGAAGCTCTGAAGGCCGGGCCGGACTTCTCGGAGCAAAAGCAAGGTGCAGACTTAGCGGCATGACCGAACGCACCCTCCCTCCTTGCCCGCCCTCGGGCAGGAGGGGCCCACGAACCGTCCTGCTGCGCGGCGGCGCCGTCTACAGCCCCGCCGACCCCTTCGCCACCGCGATGCTCGTGGAGGGCGAGCACATCGCCTGGGTCGGCAGCGACGGCGCCGCCGAGGCGTACGCGGCCACCGCCGACGAGATCGTCGAGCTGGACGGTGCCCTGGTCACCCCCGCCTTCGTGGACGCCCACGTCCACGCCACCTCCACCGGCCTGGCGCTCACCGGCCTCGACCTCACCGGCAGCCCCTCGCTGGCCGCCACCCTGGCCGCCGTCACCGCCTTCGTCGAGGCCCGGCCCGAGTCCGGCGGGGTGCTGATCGGCCACGGCTGGGACGAGAGCGGCTGGCCCGAGGGGCGCCCGCCCACGCTCGCCGAACTCGACGCCGCCGCCTGCGGCGCCGCGCTCTACCTCTCCCGCACCGACGTGCACTCCGCGCTCGCCACCACCGCGCTGCGCAGCCTCACCGAGGGCCTCACCGAGCGGCCCGGCTTCGACGCCGAGGGCCCGCTCACCAAGGACGCCCACCACGCAGTCCGGCAGACCGCGCTCGCCCGCCTCACCCCCGAGCAGCGCCGCCGGGCCCAGCGCGCCACCCTCGCCCGCGCCGCAGAACTGGGCATCGGGGCCCTGCACGAGTGCGCCGGCCCGGAGATCTCCTCGGAGGCCGACCTGGCCGCCCTGCTGGAGTTGGCCGCCGCCGGCGACGGCCCCGAAGTCTTCGGCTACTGGGGCGAGTTGGGTGGAGTCGAGACGGCGCGCAGGCTCGGCGCAGTGGGCGCCGGCGGCGACCTCTTCGTGGACGGCGCGCTCGGCTCGCGCACCGCCTGCCTGCACACCCCGTACGCCGACGCCGAGCACACCGGCACCGCCTACCTGACCGCCGAGCAGGTCGCCGACCACGTCGTCGCCTGCACCGAGGCCGGGCTGCAGGCCGGCTTCCACGCCATCGGCGACGCCGCCGTGGCAGCGGTCGTCGAGGGCGTCCGTACGGCCGGCGAGAGGGTCGGCGCGGGCCGGGTCAAGGCCCTGCGCCACCGCGTCGAGCACGCCGAGGCGCTGGACGACAAGGCCATCGCCGCCTTCGCCGAACTCGGCCTCACCGCCTCCGTCCAGCCCGCCTTCGACGCCGCCTGGGGCGGCCCGGACGGCATGTACGTGCAGCGCCTCGGCGCCGAGCGGGCCGCCGCCCTCAACCCCTTCGCCGCCCTGCTGCGCGCCGGCGTCCCGCTGGCCTTCGGCTCGGACGCCCCGGTCACCCCGCTCGACCCCTGGGGCACCGTCCGTGCGGCCGCCTTCCACCGCACCCTGGAACACCGGATCTCCGTCCGCGCCGCCTTCACCGCCCACACCCGCGGCGGCTGGCGTGCGATCGGCCGCGACCAGGACGGCGTGCTGGTCCCCGGTGCGGTCGCCAGCTACGCGATCTGGGCCGCCGAGGAACTGGTCGTCCAGGCCCCCGACGCCCGGGTGGCCGGCTGGTCCACCGACCCGCGCTCCGGCACCCCCGGCCTGCCCGACCTCACCCCTGGCCGCGAACTGCCCGCCTGCCTGCGCACCGTGGTCCGCGGCCGCACCGTGCACCGGCGCTAGGGCCTGCCAGGCAAGATCGGCCGGACAAGCCCTCATCGAATGAAGGGGCGGGCCGCCGCGTCCTAGGTTGATCACCATGACGACCGAACCGCTGGTGCCCGCCGACTTCACCGTCCCGCGCGAGCTGCTCGCCCCGGAGTTCCGCCTGGAACCGCTGGGCGAGCAGCACAACGCCTCCGACCACGCCGCGTGGACCGGCAGCATCGACCACATCCGTGCCACCCCCGGCTGGGCCGGCCGCGGCTGGCCGCCCGTCGACGGGATGCCCCCAGAGCGGAACCTCGCCGACCTGCGCCGCCACGCCGCCGACTTCGAGGCCCGCACCGGCTTCACCTACACCGTCCTGGAACCGGACCGGGACGAGGTGATCGGCTGCGTCTACATCTACCCGGACCGCGAGGACCCGTCCGTGGTCTCGGTCAGCTCCTGGGTCCGCGCCGACCGTGCCGCGCTGGACGCCCCGCTGCACCGGGCCGTCTCCGCCTGGCTCGCCGAGCACTGGCCGCTGGGCGAGGTCCGCTACGCAGAGCGCTGACCCGGGCGCCGGCCAGGGCGCGGGCAGGCCGGGCGAGGGGTGGCCGGGCGAGGGTCGGCCCCACCACCCTGACCTCACGCCGCACTGACGTTCCGGGGTACCGTCTTCGGACAGCGTCCGAACAGCAAGCCCCAGGAAGATGGTGCGCCGGTGGCCATGCCCGTCACCCAGGAGCGGTCCGGGACCGCTCCCGAGCCGCAGGACCCGGCCCCCACGCCCGGCCGTGCCGCCCGCGCCCTCGCCAAGGTCCGCGCCGGGCTGCCCCGGACCGGCCTCGCCGCCCTGGCCGGCCTGCTGCTCGCGCTCGCCTTCCCGCCCTACGACCTCTGGCCGCTGTCCCTGCTCGGCGTCGCCGCGCTCTCGCTGCTCACCCGCGGCCGGACCTTCCGCCAGGGTCTGTGGACGGGCTTCGCCTTCGGTGTGCCGTTCTTCCTGATGCTGCTCAGCTGGCTGCGGGTGGTCGGTTGGGACGCCACGATCGGCCTGTCCGTCGTGGAGGCGCTGTTCCTGGCCCTGCTCGGCGGCGCGCTGGCGCTCACTGCCCGGCTGCCCGGCTGGCCGCTCTGGGGAGCCTGCCTGTGGATCACCCAGGAGTGGGCGCGCGACCGGCTGCCGCTCGGCGGCTTCCCCTGGGGCCGGCTCGCCTTCGCCAACACCGCCACCCCGTACACCCCGCTGGCCGCGATCGGCGGCGCGCCGCTGGTGACCTTCGCCGTCGCCCTCTCCGGCACCCTGCTGGCCTGGGCCGCGCTGCGTCTGCGCGGGCCGCGCAGGGCCCCGTGGGCGGCCGCGCTGGCGGCGCTCGGCGCGGTCGCCGCGCTGCTGGCCGGCTACCTCGTCCCGGTGCCCACCGCCGCGGACGACACCGTCAAGGTCGCCATCGTCCAGGGCAACGTGCCCAACCCGGGCATGGACTTCCTGGGCCGCCCGATGATGGTCCTGAACAACCACGCCTCGGCCACCGAGCGCCTCGCCGCCGACATCCAGGCGGGCAAGGTCCCGCACCCCGACGTCGTGATCTGGCCGGAGAACTCCTCCGACCTGGACCCGTTCAGCGACCCGCTGGCCCGCCAGCGCATCGACGAGGCGGTCAGGGCCGTCGGCGTGCCCACCCTGGTCGGCACCCTGGTGGACGGCCCGGACGCGCAGCACGTCCAGAACGAGGGCATCGTCTGGGACCCGCAGACCGGCCCCGGCGCCTCCTACACCAAGCAGCACCCCGTCCCCTTCGGCGAGTACGTGCCCTTCCGCGCCCAGCTGATGAAGGTGATCACCCGCCTCCAGCGGGTCGCCCGGGACTTCTGGCCCGGCGACCACAACGGCGTCATGCAGCTCGGCCCGGCGAAGATCGGCGACGTGATCTGCTTCGAGGTGGCCTACGACGAGATCGTCCGGGACACCGTGGACAGCGGTGCCCGCGTCCTGGTCGTGCAGACCAACAACGCGACCTACGCCGAGACCGGCCAGCCCGAGCAGCAGCTCGCGATGAGCCGGCTGCGCGCGGTCGAGCACGGCCGGGCCGTCCTGATCGCCGCCACCAGTGGCATCAGCGCGGTGATCGCGCCGGACGGCACCGTCGAGCAGCGCACCCAGGAGCTGACCGCGGCCGAGCTGTCCGCGACCGTCCCGCTGCGCGACGGCACCACGGTGGCCGACCGGGTCGGCGTCGCCCCGGAGTGGACGCTGGCGATCGGGGGCCTGCTGGCCTGCGGCGCCGCGGCGCTGGTCGGCCGTCGCAAGAAGACCGCCGTCGGAACACCGGCCGCCGGGGAACCGTTGGACCAGGTGGTGCCGTAGCCGGCCCGGACCTCCCGTGCGGCGCGCAGAGCACCGCTTGGAGTGGATTCGTACCGTGACCCAGCAAGCTACCCCCACCCGTCCGGTCCCGCGTAGCAGGCTGCGCCGGGTGCTGCCGCCGCTGATCACCGCCTGGCTGGTGCTGGAGATCTGGCTGCTGGTCCAGGTGGGCTCGTGGCTGGGCGGCGGCACCGTCCTGCTGCTGCTCATCGCCGGCGCGGTGATCGGCGGCTCGCTGATCAAGCGGGCCGGGCTGAAGGCGCTGTCGGCGGCCGTCGAACAGAGCAAGAACCCGCAGTCCCAGCAGCCGCAGACCGGCACCAGCATGACCGTGCTGGCCGGGCTGCTGCTGATCATCCCCGGCTTCCTGTCGGATCTGATCGCCCTGACGCTGCTGTTCCCGCCCACCCGGGCGCTCTGGAGGGCCGCCGGGCGCAGGCTCGCGGACAGCGCGCTGCGCAGCACCTCCGCGGTCGGCGCCGACCCGTTCGCGGACGCGATGCGGCTGCAGGAGCAGATGCGCATCCACCGCCCGGACGGCAAGGTGATCCAGGGCGAGGTGGTCGAGCCGGACGCCGGCCCGCGCGGCCCGCAGGGCCCGGACACCACCTACCGTCCGCCGATCACCGGCTGACCCGGCCGACCCGTCCGGGGGCCGCCCGCCCGGGCGGCCCCCGGACCGTCACTCGGCTCCGGAGGCTCCGGACGGCGCGAACGCCCCGGACAACGCGAAAGGGACCCTGGTGACCAGGGTCCCTTTTCGCGTCCTCCCGCCCAGCGGCGGGAGCGAGGTGTGTCAGGCGCTCTTACGGGTGTCCCGCGGGTGCACCGCGAGGTTCATCCCGCCGGAGCGGAGCACGGCCAGCCGTTCGGCCAGCACCTCCTCCAGCTCCTCGCGCGTCCGGCGCTCCATCAGCATGTCCCAATGGGTGCGCGTGGGCTTGACCTTCTTCTCCTCCGGCTCGTCACCGTCGAGAAGTGCCGCCTCCTGGCCGCAGAAGCGGCATTCCCAGGTCGGGGGGATCTCCGCCTCGACCGAGAAAGGAACCTCGAATCGGTGTCCGTTCTGACATGCGTACTCGACGGTCTGGCGGGGAGCCAGATCGATACCACGGTCGGTCTCGTAGCTAGTGGCCCCGAGTCGCGTGCCGCGGAGAGCTCGCTCGCTCATGAATCGTGCCTCCCGGGCTTATGGCCCACAGGACTAGTGGTCGCTGTTCTTCGTCGTTCGGTCAACGCTCGGCTTCCGACGAAGATTCCCGTCCCGGGACATGCGTCGTCTGTCGTGCCGCCCCTGTTTGTACCCACCAGCGCCCGATTTGTCACATCTGGCTGGTGATATCACCCCAGGTGTCACCTATTTCACATCCGGTGACCGGTCGGGCTTTCCGTGTCGAGCGTACCGGGACGGGATTCGACGGCCGTCGCCGCCCCCGCCCCGGGCGGTCAGGAGATCGGTCGGGAACGGATCATCGGCTCGGTCTTGCCGAGGTCGACCGGGTGGGCCGCCGGCGCTCCGTCGGTCGGGATCGTCGGCGCCCGCTCCGGGCGGGGCGGGGCGGCGGGGGAGGCCTCGGTCCGGCTGTCGCGGTGCGGCAGCAGGGCGATCACCGCGTCCCGCAGCTGCGGCGGGGCCTCGTCGTCCAGCGGGTCGACGGTGGCGGGCACCTGGAGCCGGACCGGGGCGCCGTTGCCGATCCGGGCGTAGCCGCGGCCGATCGGGGCGTGGGCGGCGGGCGCGATGTCCAGCGGCGCGCCGAGCGCGGCGTGGCCCTCGTCGGGCCCGGCGGGGCCGAGCAGTACCCGGGCCCGGGTGGTGGCGCGGACGGTCGGGGTGATCCGGTCCCGGGCCTCCAGGTCGTCGGCGATCACCACGGTGACCCGGGCGGCCCGGCCGTGCCGCAGCGGCAGCTCCAGCAGGTCCTGCGGGTCGGGGCGGCCCTCGGCGTGGGCGAGCTCGCTCAGCTCGGTCGGGTGGTCCAGCAGCAGCCACAGCGGCCGGGTGGCGTCCGCGGGTGGGGCGGTGCCGGTGTGCCGGGCGGCGTTCAGCGCGGCCAGCCGACGGTCGGTCTCGTGGGTGGCCCACTCCAGCGCGGCCAGGGCCCCGTGCAGGCTGGTCTCCACGGTGTGCACCCCGGGCCGGTTCACCAGGCAGGCGTGCTCTCCGGTGCCGGCGCCGTCGATCACCACCAGGTCGGCGTACGGGAGGGCCTGGAGCGCCACCGAGCGGAGCAGGCTGGAGGTGCCGTGGCCGGTGACCCCGAGGGCCAGCAGGTGCGGCTCGGAGGAGCGCGGGCCGGTGCGCCAGACCACGGGCGGTTGTTGGACGGTGGTGCCGCCCTGACTGACCGGGATGGTGCGGGCGGTGCCGTCCTCGTCGGTGAAGCCGAGCACGATCTCGCCCGGGGCGGCCACGAAGCGCTGGGCCATGATGTCGGTGGGCAGCGGGGCCATCGCGGCGATCCGCAGCCGGTTGGACTCCTCGTCCCAGTCGAAGCGGTACTCCCGGGCCCGTCCCGCCTTGCCCTGGACGACCTGCTCGATCCGGGCCCGGGCGGTCGGCTCGGTGTCGGTGAAGTACGCCGGGTAGCCGAGCTCCAGCCGGGAGAGCCGGCCCTCGGTGTCGAACTCCCAGGAGCTGAAGGCGCTCTTGTAGCTGCCCTCGAAGTGGTACAGCGGGTTGGCGTCCTCGGGCCCGCACAGGTACGGGGTGAGCGCCGAGTAGAGGGCGCTCAGTTTGACGTCGGCGACGTCGGGTGCCGGCGGGCCGGGTGGCGCCTTGGGGGTCCGGCCGGCCCAGGCGGCGCTGGCCATCAGGGCGATCAGCGCGAACAGCAGGCCGTGCGGTAGCAGGTAGATGCCGATCAACGTCGCGGCGGTGAGGAACAGCGTCGGGCCGCGGCGTTCCTGCGGGGTGGCCTGCCAGCGGCCCTTGGCCCAGCCGGCGTGGTGGCGCAGGCCCCGGCCGATCACGGCGAGCGGGGCGAACATGTCGGAGGCGTGGTCCCCGGCGGTTCGGGCGACCTCGCGGCCCTTGCTGAAATGGCGGTGGAGCGGCATTCCGTGACTCCCCGGGCGAGTGGGACGGGTGGGGTGAGAGGGGACTGCTCGGGTAACGACGGGGCCCGGGGCGGTGGGATCCGCGCCCGGGCCCGTACGGGGAGTGGCGGTCCTAGAACTTGATGCCGCCGAGCAGGCTCGCCAGGCTGGCGCCGCCGGCTGTGATGCTCGGGGCGATGGAGGAGCCGGCGATGTAGAAGCCGAAGAGGGCGCAGACGATGGCGTGCGACATCTTCAGGCCGTCTCTGCGGAAAAACAGAAAGGCGACGGTGCCGAACAGGACGAGCGCGGAGACATTGAGGATCACGTTCTGCTCCTCGGGGAGGGGGCGGGGACAGTGTTACTTAAAGTGCTCTAATCGTGACAAAAAGTAATAGATGATGGAACGGCGCAAATGGGTGGTTCTGCCGTTCAATACCGCCCGGGAGAGCGGACGAGGGTATGCGAACCGGCCGGGGTGGGGGCCTTGTGTCGCAGGGATTCGGTGCGGCTAGGCATTCCCGGCGGGTGGGTGGGAAGTTTCCGGGGGGTCCGGAAGGTTCCCCCGAACGGCTGCGCAACCCGTGCGGCCACGCGTCGTACCCGTGCGGAACGCCATCCGGATTCCGGACACCCGCTGGCCCGGCTTCCCGCCGGCCGCTACGGTGCGGTACGCACGCTCCCCCGTCAGCTCTCAGGAAAGGCAGCCCGCCATGACCGATGCCCCCGACGCCGAGGTGATCGCGCTCGCCGGGAAGCTCTTCGACGCCGCCCGGGCCGGTGACACCGCCACCCTGACCGCCGCCGTCGACGCGGGCGTCTCCGCGGACCTCACCAACGGCAGCGGCGACACCCTCGTCATGCTCGCCGCCTACCACGGCCACGCGGCCACCGTCGAGGCGCTGCTCGACCGCGGTGCCGACCCGAACCGGGCCAACGACAAGGGCCAGACCCCGCTGGCCGGGGCCGTCTTCAAGGGCACCGTGGACGTCGTCGACGCCCTGTTGGCCGGCGGCGCCGACCCCACGGCAGGCTTCCCCTCCGCCGTCGACGCCGCCGCGATGTTCGGCAAGAGCGAGCTGCTCGCCCGGTTCGAGGGTCGCTGAGACGAGGTCGTAGGCTTTTCAGCCATGGAGAGCACCGCCACCAAGGACGCCGGCATCGTCGAGTTCCGCGTCACCGGCTACGCCCACCCCGACGCCCAGGCCCTGTCGGCGGAGGTGCAGCAGGAGTACGTGCGCCGCTACGGGGACCCGGACGAGACCGTGATGCACCCCGAGGACTTCGACGCGCCCGCCGGACTGTTCATGATCGCCTACCTGGGCGGCCGCCCGGTCGCCTGCGGCGGCTGGCGGGCCAAGCAGGCCGGCCCGAACGGGCTGCGCGACGGTGACGCCGAGCTGAAGCGGATGTTCGTGACCCCCGACGCCCGCGGCCGCGGCCTGGCCCGGGCCGTGCTGCGCCGCCTGGAGCAGACCGCCGTCGAGGCCGGGCGCACCCGCTTCATCCTGGAGACCGGCACCGGGCAGCCCGAGGCCATCGCGTTGTACGAGTCCGAGGGCTACGTCGCGATCCGGAAGTTCGGCATCTACAAGGACCACCCGCTGAGCGTCTGCCTCGGCAAAGAGCTCGTCGCGGCGGTCTGATCGCCCGCCGCGCCGGGTAGGCTCCCCGTCGGCCGGATGGGCCCTGGAGGGGGACGGATGAGCCACCAAGCGCCTGGAGCCGACCGGCTCCCCGCCCTGACCCGGCGCGACGGGGAGCTGGACCTGCTGGTCCGGGACGGCGTGCACATCGTCGGCGCGGGCGCCGTCTGGGCGGTCGGTGACGCCGACGGCACGCTCGGCGGCGGCGGCCACGGGGTGCTCGGGCAAGGCCCGTACGCGGAGTTCACGCCCGGGCCGGACACCCGGTACGACCTTGCCAGCCTCACCAAGATCGTCGCGCTCTGGCCCTGCGCCGGCGCGCTGTGGCAGTCCGGCCTGCTGCCGCTGGACGAGCCGCTCGGCCGCTGGTGGCAACCCGTCACCGGGCGCCCCGCCAGGTCGGTGACGGTCCGTCAGCTCCTCGCGCACACCGCCGGAATGCTCCCGTACACCCGCTTCGAGCAGCTCTACGGGCGGGAGCCCGCCGCGATCCGGGCCGGGGTGGTCTCCGCCCCGCTGCACCGCGAACCGGGCACCGCCGTCGAGTACACCGACCGTGCCGCCGTGCTGATGACGTATCTGGTCGAGGACCTCGGCGGTGCGCCGCTGGACGAACTCGCCGCGCGCTGGGTCTGGCGGCCGCTGGGCATGGGCGACACCCGGTACGGGCCGCTCGGCGCCGCGGAGACCGCCCGTACCGCGCCCACCGAGTACGAGGAGTCGGTCGGCACCCATCTGCGCGGCCTCGTGCACGACCCCTCGGCCCGGCTGCTCGGCGGGGTCTCCGGCAACGCCGGGGCCTTCTCCACCGCCCGCGACCTCGCCCGCTTCCTCACCGCCCTGCTCGCCCCGCCGCCCCAACTGCCCTGGGGCGAAGCGTGGATCACCGAATCACTGCGCGAGCAGACCGGCGGCCTCGCGCCCGCCCGCGGGCTGTCCTGGCTGTACGCCCCCGGCACCGAACCCGCCGAGGGCACCTTCGTCCACTACGGCTTCACCGGCACCGGCTTCTGGGTCTCCCGGCGGCTCGGCCGCTGGGCGCTGCTGCTCACCAACAAGGTGCACCACGACCGGACCACCCAGCCGCTCACGGACCTGCGCAACGCCTTCCGGCAAGCGGTGTTCGGTTAGGGCCTGCCTCTCGGGTCCTTGCCCGATCCGACGGAACCCAGGAGACAGGCCCTGGCACTCGATCGGGTGGATCAGGTGCGAACCGTCTTTGGCGCGGCGGTGATCGGGCACGGTGGCGGCGACAGGGCGGCACCCCGTGAAGGAGGCGCGATGACGGAGACCTTGGCACTCTCGGAGGCGGAGTGGCTGTCCGGGATGGTGCGCGCCTACATCGGGTCCAGCGTGCTGCTCACCGACGAGCAGGGCAAGGTCCTGCTGCTGAAGCCGGGTTACCGCGACCAGTGGCAGTTCCCCGGCGGCGGGATGGACCCCGGGGAGGCACCTGCCGAGTGCGCCGCGCGGGAACTGCGCGAGGAGACCGGCCTCGTGGTGGCGGGCGGACTGCGGCTGCTGGTGGTGGAGTGGCGCGAGGCGATCCCCGACCAGGGCCGGTACGCCCACCCCGCCGTGCACTTCATGTTCGACGGCGGCACGGTCGAGGCGGATGCGATCGTCCGCCTCCAGGCCGAGGAGATCGCCGACCACGGCTACTTCACCCCCGCCAAGGCCGCCGCGCTGCTGCACCCCTGTGCGACGCGCCGACTCACCGGGGCCCTGGAGGTCCGGCGGACCGGCACCGCCGCGCTGCTGCACTCGGCGGGGTACGTGGGGTGACCGGGGGTCAGATCAGGGTGCTCCAGTAGTACCAGAACCGGTTGAGGACCAGCAGCGCGATCACCGCCGCCCACAGCACCGGCAGCGCCCAGTGGTAGCGCGCCGCCTCCCGGACGACCGTCCGCATCCTCGGCCCGACCGGGATCACGCCCGTCCGCAGGTTGTGCAGGGTGGTGTACCAGAACAGCACCACCACCGTCGCCCACACCACCATGCAGTACGGGCACAGCGCGCCGATGTCGTACAGCGCCTGGTCGATCAGCCAGTGCGTGAAGACGACGCCCGCCGCGGTCCCGGCGTGCAGGCCCAGCCAGAACCAGCGCCGGTACGCGGCGCCGGCCAGCAGCCCCGCGCCGATCGCCGCCAGCGCTCCGAAGGCGGCCAGGCCGAGCAGTGGGTTCGGGAAGCCGAACACCTCGGCCTGCTCGGTGCGCATCACCGAACCGCAGCTGATCACCGGGTTGATGTTGCAGCTGGGGACGTAGGACGGGTTCTCCAGGATGCGGAGCTTGTCGAAGGTCAGGACGGCCGAGGCGGCCAGTCCGATCAGCCCGCCGAGGAACAGCAGGATCGCGAACGCCCGGCCGGCGCCGATCGGGGCTCGGCCGGCGGCGTCGGGGGCGGGTTGGGAGAGGTGCACGGTGGTCGCGGCGGTCATGGGCAGCACACTCCGGTGGCTGGCTGGGAGGGGCCGGCCCGGCCGGGAGTTCGGCCGGGCCGGTGGTGCCGTGCGGTGCGGTGCGGGCCGGGCGGACCTACTGGAGGCCGGCGGCCTGCTTGACCTGCGCGGTGAACTGCTCCGGCGTCGCGGTGGCGTTGCCGGCGAACAGGTTGATCGGCTTGCCGTCGACCTTGACCGTCGGGGTGCCGGTCACCTGGCTGTTGTTGAACGCGTCGGCGACCTTCGCCGCCCACGGTGCGTAGGTCTTGTCGGTGACCGCCTTCACGAAGGCGTCCGTCTTCAGACCGGGCACCTGGCCGGCCAGGTCCAGGATGTGGTCGACGTCGCCGAAACCGTCCTCGCGCTCGTCCGGCTGGTTGGCGTACAGCACGTCGTGGAACGCCTTGAACTTGTCCACGCCCTCGTTCAGCGCGGCGCCGGCGGCGGCCAGCGCGGTGCGCGAGCCCTTGCCGCCGAGGTTCTTGTCCAGGAAGGCCGCCAGGTGGAACTCCACCTTGATCTGGCCGTCCTCGGTGAGCTGCTTGACGGTCTGGCCGTTCGCCGCCTCGAAGTGCTTGCAGACCGGGCAGCGGAAGTCCTCGTACACCTCCATGGTGTGCGGGGCGTCGGCCTTGCCGTAGGTGATCACCGTGCCGTCCGGGCCGGTGGCGTTGGCCGGGACGACCAGCTGGCCCGCGGAGGCGGCGGCGGAGGCCTTGTCGTCCTTGTTCGAGCCGTTGACCGCGAGCGCGACACCGCCCGCGAGGGCGAGGACGACGACGGCGGAGACGGTCACGACGATCCGCTGACGGCGCTTGGTCGCCAGCTGCTCGCGGCGCTGTGCCTCCTGGATCCGCTCACGGGCACTGATTCGCTTGGTGGACTGAGCCATGGGGAAGTCAACTCCTGTACGCGGCGCGCGGGTGCGCGCGGGGAGCCGCACACGGGTGCGGCGGGGTCGGTGAACGCGGGAGTCGTGCGCACTGCCTGCGGGCGTACGGGGCCGGTCGGCCGGTACGCGTGTGACGGGGAACTGATCAGCAGGCAGGCGCGAAGGACGGCGGGCCACGGCGGGGCGCCGGGCTCAGCACCACGTCCTCACGGCGCGGCCGCGCACGGTCCGACACCGGCAGCGGCACCCGCAGCACCGGGCGCGCCGGGGCGGGGAGCAGCAGCAGGACCAGCGCCCGCAGCGGGCGGGTCAGCGACTGGCGCAGCGCGCGCAGCGCCCGGGCCAGGCCCGACAGCGCCGCGTCGCCCAGCCACAGCCAGGCCGAGGCGGCCAGCGCGATCGCCAGGTGCACCACCAGGAGCAGCAGCTGGGTCGCGGCGGGCGCCAACTGCCCGGCGTGCCCCAGCGGGCCGCCCAGCAGTGAGCCGTCCATCGAACCGCCGCCGCAGACCAGCAGGTTCACCCCGCGCGCGGACACGTGCTCGGACAGGACCGGCCCACAGCCGGTCTGGCCCAGGTTGAAGGTGGTGTTGAGCAGCAGCTCGACCGGCACCATCACGGCGGAGATGTGCAGCAGCCGCCGCTCCCCGCCGGCCAGCGCGGCCGCGAGCAGGAAGACGACGGCACTCGCCGTGGCCACCAGCGACAGCGGTAGCGGGCGACCGGTGATGACCACCTGGCCCAACGCGGCCATCGGCACGGCGAGCGCGGTGAACACCGCGGCCCGCAGGGCCCTGGTCGTCGCATGGGTGGAGGTCGTCACGCTCGGGAGTATGCCATGGCGCTTACGCCCGGCACGAGGGCGCGTGGTCGTTCACGCCCGCATGACGTCCCCTCAGCGGCTCCGCCGACGCGACAGAGGCCGCCGCGCGACTAGCCTGGAAGGCGTTCCCGGCGACCCCGACGAGCCCGGCGACCCCGACAAGGGGGTGGACGCACATGGCGAGGCCCGAAACCACGGTGGGACAGGTGCTGCTCGACCGCATCGAGGCCCAGGCGGTGGTGCTGGCCGGACTGGACGACGCCGTCCGGGCGGACGAGCCCGACGCGGTCCACCGGATGCGGGTCGCCTGCCGACGGCTGCGCAGCGCCCTGCGGACCTTCCGCCGTCTCCTCGCCCCCGGCGCCGTCGAGAGCCTGGTCGCCGACCTGCGCTGGCTGGGTGCCGCGCTGGGCCGCGCCCGGGACCGTGAGGTGCTCGCCGAGCGGCTGGTGGCCCAGGCCCGCGGGCTGCCGGCCGAGTGCGGACCGGAGCGGGTCGCGGGTGCGCTGGAGCGGTGGGGCGAGGCCGAGTACCGCCGGGTGTGGCCCGAGGTGGTCGCGGCCCTGGACAGCCCCCGTCGTCGGGTCCTGGCCGAGGCCCTGACCACGTTGTTGGCCGACCCGCCGCTGCGGCGCCGGGCCGCCCGCGCGGCCGTCCCCGAGCTGTCCCGGGTCGCCGCCCGCGAACAGCGCCGGACGGCCGAGTGCGTGCGCGCCGCGCTCGCGGCCGACCCGGAGGACCGGGACCGGGCCTTGCACGAGGCCCGCAAGGCCGCCAAGCGGGCCCGCTACGCCGGCGAGGTCGCCGAACCCGCGGTCGGCCCGGCGGCCGGGCGGTACGTGGAGCGGATGAAGGCCGTCCAGGAGGTGCTGGGTGAGCACCAGGACGCGGTGGTCGCCGCCGCGGCCCTCGCCCGCCAGGTGGACAGCGGCGGCGAGCCCTTCGCCTACGGCGTGCTCTACGCGGGCCAGCTCGCCGCGGCGGAGACGGCGCGCGGGCGGCTGCCCGAGGTGTGGGCGGGTGCCCGGGAGCGGAAGCTGGCGCGGTTCGGCTAGGCCGTCGTGCCCCGGCGCCGGACAGCGCCGGAGGCGGCCACTGGCGGCTACTCCGGCTTGGGGCTGAGCCCCGCCGAGAGCGCCGCGTCCCTGAGCAGGGCGCGCAGCATCGCCGTGGTCAGCCGACCGGTGTTCGTGTTGCGCGGGCTCACGTGGTAGCAGCCGTAGAGCCGCAGGTCGGGGCCGCCGTCGCGGGCGGGGAGGGTGATCCGGGCGGTGTGGCCGAAGGCGGGGCGGGGCCGGGGGACCTGCCAGCCGGCGTCGGCGAGCACCGGGAGCACGGCCTGCCAGGCGAAGCCGCCGAGTGCGACGACCGTCCGGACGGTGGGGCGCAGCAGCTGCAGTTCGCGGGTGATCCAGGGGCGGCAGGTGTCGCGTTCCGCGGTGCTGGGCTTGTTGTCGGGTGGGGCGCAGCGGACCGGGTCGGTGATCCGTACGCCGTACAGTTCCAGGCCGTCGCCGTAGCGGACGGACTCGGGGCGGTTGGCGAGCCCGAGGTCGTAGAGGGCCGCGTAGAGCAGGTCGCCGGAGGGGTCGCCGGTGAAGATCCGGCCGGTGCGGTTGGCGCCGTGGGCGGCGGGGGCGAGGCCGACCAGGACGAGCGGGGCGTCGGGCGGGCCGAAGCCGGGGACGGGGCGGGCCCAGTAGTCCCAGTCCTGGTAGGCGCGGCGCTTGGTGCGGGCGGTCTCCTCGCGCCATTCGACCAGGCGGGGGCAGGCCCGGCAGCCGGTGACGACGCGGTCCAGCGCGGTGAGTCCACCGGTTCGGGCCGCGGCCTCGACGGGGTGGCGGGGGTGGCCCGGGTCGTCGGCGGGGGACTGCGGCATGTCCCCGATCCTAGGGTCTCCAGGACGTTCACTTCGGCGTCGGCCGGGCAGGCGTAGCGTGGAATCAGTTGTTCCGGCGGCCCCCGGCCGGGCCGGGTCGGCGGTGGCCGGAGGCGCCGGTGTGCGAGGAGGCCGCGAGGAGGCCGCGATGATCGTCGATGCGGTGCTGGGGGCGCTCGGAGGGCTGGTGGGGTTGGGGGCGCTCTGGGCGGCCATGAGCATCAGAGTCGTCCAGCAGTTCCAGAAGGGCGTGGTGTTCCGCTTCGGGCGGGTGCGCGAGGAGGTCCGCCAGCCGGGGCTGGTCGCCCTGATGCCGATCGCGGACCGGCTGCGCCGGGTGAACGTGCAGATCGTGACGATGCCGATCCCGGCGCAGGAGGGCATCACCCGGGACAACGTGACCGTGCGGGTCGACGCGGTGGTCTACTTCCGGGTGGAGGACCCGGTGAAGGCGACGGTCAACGTGCAGGACTACCAGTTCGCGATCTCCCAGGTCGCGCAGACCTCGTTGCGGTCGATCATCGGCAAGAGCGAGCTGGACGACCTGCTGGCCAACCGAGAACCGATCAACCAGGGGCTGGAGTTGATGATCGACAGCCCGGCGCTCGGCTGGGGCATCCAGATCGACCGGGTGGAGATCAAGGACGTCGCCCTGCCGGAGTCGATGAAGCGCTCGATCGCGCGCCAGGCGGAGGCCGAGCGTGAGCGGCGGGCCCGGATCATCACGGCGGATGGCGAGTACCAGGCCTCGGCCCGGCTGTCGGAGGCGGCCGCGGTGATGAGCGCGACCCCGGCGGCACTGCAACTGCGGCTGCTGCAGACCGTGGTGGAGGTGGCGGCGGAGAAGAACTCGACGCTGGTGCTGCCGTTCCCGGTGGAGCTGCTGCGGTTCCTGGACAGCGCGACCGAGTCCCAGCAGCGCGATCTGCTGGCGGCCGCCGCGGTCGCCGCCGCGGCGAAGTCCGCGGAGCAGGCGGTGGAGAGCGGAGAGGTCCCCGAGGCCGAGCTCGACCGTGAGCCGCCCAAGCACGAACTGCCACCGCTGGAGGAGCTGTTGTCCCACTCGCCGCTGGAGAGCGCGGACCTGGAGGGCGGGCCTGCGGAGGCGGACGGTCAGGCCGAGCCAAAGGACCGCATGGAGCCGAGGACGACGCCCTGACAGGTGCCCGGTGGCGTGCGCCATCGGCCCGGACCAGGATGGACGAGGGGGAACAAGCCAGGTCAGGAGGCGGACCATGACCATAGCCAGCGACATCATGCACCCGGGCGCGGAGTGCATCCGCGAGCACGAGACGCTCGCGGCCGCCGCCCGGATCATGCGGGAACGGCATGTGGGCGCGCTGCCCATCTGCGGGGAGAACGACAAGCTGCTGGGGATCGTGACCGACCGCGACATCGTGCTGCGCTGCGTCGCCGAGGGGCGCGACCCGGCGAAGGTGACGGCGGGCGACCTGGCGCTGGGGCGGCCGATGACGGTGGAGGCGGACGAGGACTGCGAGCAGGTGCTGCGCGTGATGGAGCAGTACCAGGTCCGTCGGCTGCCGGTGATCAACCACCCGGAGCACAAGGTGGTCGGCATGATCAGCGAGGCCGACATCGCGCGCGGGCTGCCGCAGGCGCGGCTCGCGGAGTTCGTGGCGGCGGTGTGCGCGGAGGAGCCGCCCAAGAAGGAGGCGTTGCAGGCCTGACCCGTCGCCGGATCGAGGCCTTCCGAGCCCGGCTCGGAAGGCCTCCGGGTGCGCCCGGGTGAGGGTCAGGACCCGACGCTCTCGGGCGTCATCCCAGGGCGTAGACGGCGGTGGCGTGGGCGGCGGGCTCCTCGGCGTCCTCGGCGGTGAGGGTGGCGTCGAGGAAGGCGATCCGCCGGCCGAGCTTGGTGACCCGGGCGAGCACCAGGACGTCCTGGCCGACGACCGCGCGCTGGAAGCTGGTTGACTGCTGGACGGTGGTCATCGGGCCGAAGCCGCCGCGCGCCGCCGAGACCGCGACCACGCACGCGGTGTCGGCCGCGGCCATCATCGCCTGACCGGACAATCCGCCACCCTCGCGAGCGAGTCGGTCGGACCAGGGCAGTCGCAGCACGGCGTGCCGCTCGCCGGTCTCGACGGCGGACAGGCCGAGCGCCTGCACCCAGGGGGCGAAGTTGTCGGCCAGGAGCTTGTCCGCCTCAGCGGTGGTGAGGGTCATCGGGCCATTGTGCCAAGAGCGTTGGCGCGGTGTCAGGAAGCGGCGAGGGTGTCCAGGTGGCGGCGGAGCACCGCTCGCAGCTCGTATTCGGCGGTGCCGCCGAGTTGCTGCGGGGCGAGACCGCCGAGGGCTGGCGCTGGACGGCCGTCGGCGCCGACGGGGCGAGCGGCGTGGCGGCCGCCGGCCACCCGACCCGGGAGGAGGCCGCAGCGCACGCCGGGGCCTTCCTCGCCGGGCACGCGTAGCTAGGGCGTGTCTTGCGGATCCTTGCCGGAGCCGACAAGATCCACAAGACGCGCCCCTATTCCGAGGCCCGCAGCTCCCGGGCGATCAGCTCCGCCAGGTGCAGGGCCAGTCGGCCGTCGGCGAGTTGGGCGATCTGGGTGCGGCAGCTGAAGCCGTCCGCCAGCACCACCGTCTCCGGTCCGGCGGCCCGGACCTCCGGCAGCAGGACCCGCTCGGCGATCGCCTCGGACACCTCGAAATGGCCTTCCTCGAAGCCGAAGTTGCCCGCCAGCCCGCAGCAGCCGGAGTCCAACACCCGGTTGTGCAGGCCAAGTCGGGCCTCGACCCGGCGGTCGGCGGCGCTGCCGAGCACCGCGTGCTGGTGGCAGTGGGTCTGGGTGACGGCGTCCAGCGGGATCCGGGGGAGCGGCGCGTCGGGGGCGTACTCGTCGATGAACTCGGCGAAGGTACGGGTGCGTTCGGCCAGCGGGCGGCCGTCCGCGCCGAGCAGCCGGGGCAGGTCCTCGCGCAGGGTGGCGGTGCAGCTGGGGTCCAGGCCGACCACGGGGGTGTCGGCCGGGAGCCCGGTGGCCGCCAGCGTCCGCAGGCTGCGCCGCAACACCCGGCGGGCGGTGCCGAGTTGGCCGGTGGAGTACCAGGTGAGGCCGCAGCAGACCGGGCCCTCGGGCAGCCGGACGTCGAAGCCCAGGTGCTCCAGCACCTCCACGGCCGAGCGCAGCACGTTCGGCTGCAGGTGGTCGGAGAAGGTGTCCGGCCACAGCAGCACCGGCCGGCCGCCTGCCGGTGCCGGCCCGTTCGGGTCGATGCTGCCGGCGCGGCGCCGCTGGTACCAGCGGGTGAAGGTCTCGGGCGGGAAGACCGGCAGCACCCGGCGCCGGTCGATCCCGCCGAGCCGCTTGAGCAGGGCGCCGGCCGGGGAGCGGACCAGGGAGTTGGCCGCGCCGGGCGCGAGCGCCACCGCGCGCAGCCACAGCGGCAGCCAGCCCATCGAGTAGTGCGACAGCGGGCGCGGCCGGCGCCGGTAGTGCTGGTACAGGAACTCGGTCTTGTAGGTCGCCATGTCGACGTGCACCGGGCAGTCGCTCGCGCAGCCCTTGCAGCTCAGGCAGAGGTCCAGTGCCTCCCGGACCTCCGCCGAGCGCCAGCCGTCCGGGATCGCTCCCCCGGCCTGGCGGCCGGGAGGTGCCCCCATGCCCCGGAGCATCTCGGCGAGCAGCCGCGCCCGGCCCCGGGTGGAGTGCCGCTCCTCGCCGGTGGCCATGTAGCTCGGGCACATCACCCCGGTGGTCGGATCCACGCACTTGGCGACGCCCACGCAGCGGTGCACTGCCGTGGCCAGGCTGCCGTCGTCCTGCTCGTACGGCAGGGCCAGCGGCAGTGGGCGGAGCGGGGCGGTGACGAAGCGCAGGTCGGCGTCGAGTGGGCGGGGGTCGACCAGCGCGCCCGGGTTGAGCAGGTTCTCCGGGTCCCAGATCCGCTTGAACCCGCCGAAGAGCTCGATGACTTCGGGCGGGTACATGCGCGGCAGCAGCTCGGAGCGGGCCTGCCCGTCGCCGTGCTCGCCGGAGAGCGAACCACCGTACGAGACCACCAGATCGGCCGCCTGCTCCAGGAACTCCCGGAACACCAGCACCCCTTGGGGCTCGTCCAACGGGAAGTCGATCCGCAGGTGCACACAGCCGTCACCGAAGTGCCCGTACGGGACGCCGCGCAGGCTGTGCCGGCGCAGCAGGGCGCGCAGGTCCCGCAGGTAGTCGCCGAGCCGCTCGGGCGGGACGGCGGAGTCCTCCCAGCCGGGCCAGGCCTCGCCGCCCCCCGGCAGCCGGGTGACGATCCCGGCGCCCGCCTCCCGGACCGCCCACAGCTGGCGCTGCTCGACGGGGTCGGTGACCAGGGCGACGGCGGCCGAGGGCTCCCGGCGCACCGCGTCGGCGAGCCGGCGCGCCGCCTGGTAGGCCTCCACGGCCGTGGCGCCGCCGGTCTCCAGGAACAGCCAGCACTCGCCCGCGGGCAGCCGGTCCAGCGCGGGCGGGCGCGGGCCGGCCGCGAGCAGCGCGGCGATCAGGTCGGCCGCCATGCCCTCGGCGGTCAGCGGGCCCAGCGGCAGCAGCGCCGGGATCGCGTCCGCGGCCGCGCCCTCGTCGGGGTAGCCGGCCACCACCAGGGCGCGCGCGGGTGGGTCCTCGACCAGGCGGACGGTGGCGCCGAGCAGCAGCGCGCAGGTGCCCTCGGTGCCGGTCAGCGCCCGGGCGAGGTCGTGGCCGTGCTCGGGCAGCAGCGCGTCCAGCGGGTAGCCGGAGGTGCGGCGCGGCAGCTGCGGCATGCCCTGCCGGATGGTGGCGAGGTTGCGGTCGGTGAACTCCTGGAGTTCACGGTGCAGTTGGCCCGCCCGGCCGGGTAGGGCGCGCAGCGCGGCGCGCTCCTGCGCATCGAGCCGGCCGCCGACGCTCAGCTCGGTGCCGTCCGCGAGCAGCAGCTCCAGCCGCTCCACGTTGTCCGCGGTGCGCCCCCAGGCGAGCGAGTGCGAGCCGCAGGAGTCGTTGCCGATCATGCCGCCGATCGTGCAGCGGCTGTGCGTGGACGGGTCCGGGCCGAAGCGCAGCCCGTACGGTCTGGCGGCGCGCTGGAGGTCGTCCAGCACGGTGCCGGGCTGGACGCGTGCGGTGCGGGCCTGCGGGTCGATCTCCAGCACCGAGCCCAGGTGGCGGCGGAAGTCCAGCACCACCGCGCCCGGGCCGATCGCCTGCCCGCCGATACTGGTCCCGGCCCCGCGCGGCACCACCGGCACCCGGTACTTGCGGCACAGCGCCAGCGCGGTACGCACATCGTCCAGATCGGCGGGCTTGACCACGCCGAGGGGCAACTGCCGGTAGTTGGAGGCGTCGTGGCTGTAGACGGTCCGCTCGGCGGCACCGAAGCGGACCTCCCCGAGCAGCACGGCGGCCAGCTCACGGGCCAGCTCGGCCCCGGGGACGGCGGACGGACGGCTCACCAGGGACCTCCCGGGCGGGTGCGGCAGCGGCTCCGCCGATGATTGCAGCCCGGGCGCCGCACGGGTACTGGGGCACGACGGGGCTACCGCCATCCGGGTGTCCTGTGGCACCCTCGACAATCATGATCAACGATCCCGAGGACCCGGCCGGCCCCGACGCCTACCTCGCCCGCCTGCCGATCGGCGAGCCGCTGCCCTTCCCGGCGGACGGCGCACCGTCCTGGGAGATCTTCCCGTACGAGGGCGAGCTGACCGTCCGGCGGCTGCGCGAGCCCGAACTGCCCGAGCCGCCCCGCCAGGGCGAGGACGGCCCGGAGAGCTGCGAGCAGTGCGCCCGCCCGGACTCCGACTTCCTCTGGACCGACGAGCACTGGCGGCTGAGCGCCACCGACGAGCCGACCGGTCTGCCCGCCGCCCTGCTGCTCCAGCCCCGCGCCCACCACGACCTGCTGGACCTGCCCGCCGAGCTGTCCGCCCGGCTCGGCCCGATGCTCCAGCGCGTCGAGCGGGCCGTGCTGTCGCTCGGCGGCATCGGCCGGGTCCATGTGAACCGCTGGGGCGACGGCGCCGCCCACCTGCACCTGTGGCTGATCGCCCGGCCCACCGGGATGAGGCAGCTGCGCGGCTCCACCCTGCCGCTGTGGATGGACGTGCTGCCGCCGCTGCCCGCCGAGGCGACGGCCGAGCGCGCCCGCCGGATCGCCGCCGCGATGGCCGCGGACGGCGGCACCGCGCACGCCTGACGGGGCTACTTCCGCCCGGTGATGGTGCCGCGCGCGATGTGCGAGAGCTTGGCCACCTCGAAGGCCGGGTAGGCGCCGCCGGCCAGCAACGAGAACTTGATCCCCTCGCGCCCGCCCGGCTTGCGGTGGCCGGGCGGCTGGAAGCGGCGGTGGTGCTCGGCGGCCCGGTGGAAGAACTGCGGGCGCTCGGCCCGGGAGACGCAGCCGGCGAGGTCGAAGACGAACAGGTAGTGCCGGATCATCCGGACGAACAGCGCGTCGCGCACCGCGTACAGGTGCGGCTGCTCCTCCAGCAGGGCGAAGCTGCGCTCGTACTGTTCGAACAGGTCGAAGACGCTGCTGCCCGGGCCGCCGGCCGGGTGGACGGTCTCCCGGCGGCGCAGCTGGACGCACTCGCGCGGCAGTACGGCGGCCTTCCGGGCGTCGAGCAGCGCCGCGTGGACGACCGGGACCTCCTCGTACCTGCCGTCCGGGAAGGCGAGCTCCAGGTCCTCCCAGTGCCCGCGGCGGATCAGTCGGTCCCAGATCAGCGGCGGCGTGCCGAACAGCGCGGGCTGGTCGAAGGGGGCGAATACCTCGGGGCCGGTCTCGGCGAGCAGCGCCTCGGCCCCGCCGGGCCAGTCGCGGCCGTTGTGGTGCCGGGTGTGGCCGAACAGCAGCACGTCCACCGGACCGGTCTGCTGGAGCCGGTCGGCGAGCGTCTGGAGTGCGTCCGGGGGCAGCAGGTGGTCGGCGTCGAGGAACAGCAGGTACTCGCCGCGGGCCTGCGCCGCACCCGCGTTCCGGCTCACCCCGACCCCGACCGCCGCGTTCAGGTGCAGCGCCGAGACCCGCGGATGCTGTTCCGCGTACGCGTCGGCGAGCCCGCCCGGGGTCCCGGGGGAGCGGTCGGCGACCACGATCACCTCGACGTCCGCCAGGGTCTGGGCGAGCAGCGAGTCCAGGCAGTCGGCGAGCTGTCCGTGCTGGTCGTAGGCGGGGAGCACGACGCTGATCAGGGGTGAGGACATGACGCCGGAGCGTAAGAGGGCGCGCGAACCGTGGCAAAGCCCTGACGGTGCGTAACTCGGTGCAATGGCGGCAAATCGTACTACCGTGCGCCATATCTTCACGCCGCCTTCTGGGCGTGCACACGTCGATCGGTAACGCGACCCGGCCCGCGACGCGGGGTGCGTCGCGGGCCGGAGCGTGTACGGAGGGGTGCCGAGCGGGTTCGGCTTAGTACCAGTGGTGCGCCTGCCAGAACGACCACGCGGCGCAGGGGCTGCCGTAGCGGCTGTTCATGTAGTCCAGGCCCCACTTGATCTGGGTGACCGGGTTGGTGCGCCAGTCGGAGCCGGCCGAGGCCATCTTGGAGCCCGGCAGGGCCTGGACCAGGCCGTAGGCACCGGAGGAGGCGTTGACGGCCTGCGGGTTCCAGCTGCTCTCGCGGAACACGATGCTGCTGAAGCACTGGAGCTGGCCGGCCGGCACGATCTGCGCGGCGATCTGCTGCGGGGTGCCGGAGTAGCTGTTGAGGTCCTGGCGCTGCTGGGAGCGCGAGGCGGCGGCGTCGGCCTGGGCCTTCGCCTCGGCCTGGGCCTGGGCCTGCGCGGCGGCCTGGGCCTGCGCCTGGGTGGCGGCGTCCGCCTCGGTCTTGGCCTGGGCGGCCTGCTGGGCAGCGGCAGCGGTGCCGGCCTGGGCCTGATCGCCGGCCGGCTTGCCGTCCACCGAGACGGCGGCCACCGGGGCCGCGGCCTCGGCGTTTTGCGCGGTCTGCGGGATGGCGAGGGCGGCGGTGGCGGCGCTGGCGACCACGAGGGTGGCGACGCCGGTGATCAGGGAGTTGCGGCGGGCATGGCTGAGCTGCATGAAGCGGGCAATCCTTTTCCGTCGGGGACCGTGCCGGTGGCACTGGGCTCGGGCTTCGCGTGGGCTCCGGGTGAGCGGGGCCCGCGCGGCCGTCCGGGACGGCCGGGATGCCCCGGCGATGACGGCGGGGCCAGCGGGCTGCGCGGCGGACTGGGCCGGCCGGCGCTGCCTGGCGACGGCCATTCTTGGCAGGCCCGAGGACGGGTGGCAAAGGTGCTCGCTACTACGCCGAGTAGTGGCTGCGGGGCGACTGCAGCACGACTTGGCGGATGATTTGGTGAGGTTTATCCGAATTGCGAATCTGTGGGACGGGTGCGAGGCGGGGTCGGCGGGGCGCGAGGGCGTGAGGGCGGGTGGCCTGCGCTCTTCGGGGCGGGCGCGGTGACGGCGGGCGCGGTCCGGGTGCGGCCGGGGCGGCGGGACGAGTGATGGGGCCGGCCCGTCCACTACCCGGGGTCGTAGATGCGGAACCCCTTGTGGGCGGGCTCACATGCTTGAGGCGCTGACTTCGGCGCAGCGTGACCGGCGCGTCACGCGCTCGGCGCCCCCGGGGGGGAGTGGCCGATCGGCGCACTACGTCCGGCGCGCGCATCGCCGTCGGGGTTCGCCGATTCCACACCGCCTGGACACCGCACGTGTCGGACCGGTCGCCTATTGCGACGAGGGGCGGTCGCGATCGAGCGCGCGGACGGTGCTGACGGCAACCGGGCCCGTCTCGCCCTGCGGCAACACCGCGACGGACGCGGGTGGTGGCATCGACGTCACCGGGGCCAGGTGTCGGCCGTCTTCGGCACCGCCGGCGGCGACATCCCGATCCAGTGCGCCCCCGCCGGTTCCGTGCCCGGCTGCACCGGCTGAGCCGTCGACGAGCGTCCTGAACGGAAACCGGGCCCGGGAGCCTCCGCAACGGCTCCCGGGCCCGGCGTTTTCCGGCGCGGCCTGGACGGGTCAGGACTGCGCCGCGACCGCCGCCCGTCGCCGTCGGCCGACCACGGCCGAGGCCGCGATCACGATCGCCGCGGCGACCAGCGACAGGTACATCTGCTTGCGCCCGTCGGCGTCGGTGAACATGTACGCCATCACGAAGCCGATCATGCCGATGGCGACCCAGGTCAGGTACGGGTACAGCCACATCCGGACGGTGTGCCGCTCGGGCATCTCGCGCTCGATGATCTTGCGCATCCGCAGCTGGGTGGCGCAGATCACCAGCCAGACGAACAGCGCGACCGCCCCGGAGGAGTTGAGCAGGAAGGCGAACACGGTGTCCGGCGAGGTGTAGTTGAAGAAGACGGCGATGAAGCCGAAGACCACCGAGGAGAGGATGGCCACCCGCGGCACGCCACGGTCGGTCACGGTCGCGAAGACCTTCGGGGCGTCCCCGCGCCGGCCGAGCGAGAAGGCCATCCGGGAGGCGGTGTACATCCCGGAGTTGAGGCAGGAGAGCACGGCCGTCAGCACGATCACGTCCATCACCTGGCCGGCGTGCGGAATGCCCACGTGGTCCAGCACGGCCACGTACGGGCTGGCCTTGACCTCGGCCGAGTCCCAGGGCAGCAGGGTGACCACGAGCAGGATCGAGCCCAGGTAGAAGATGCCGATGCGCCAGATCACGCTGTTGGTGGCCTTGGTGACCGCCTTCTCCGGGTCCTCCGACTCGCCGGCGGCCAGGGTGACGATCTCGCTGCCCATGAAGGCGAAGACCACGGTGAGCATGCCGGTGAACACCGCGCCCACCCCGTGCGGCAGGAAGCCGCCGTGGCCGGTCAGGTTGCTGGTGCCGACCGCGTGGGTGCCGGGCAGCACGCCGAAGGCGGCGAGGACGCCGATCACCAGGAACGCGGCGATCGCGACCACCTTGATGCCGGCGAACCAGAACTCGAACTCGCCGTAGGAGGAGACCGAGAACAGGTTGGTGGCGGTCAGCACCGCCATCACGATCAGCGCCCAGCCCCACTGCGGCACGCCGGGCACCCAGTTGTTGAGGATCTTGGCGCCGGCGGTCGCCTCGACCGCGAGCACGACGACCCAGAAGAACCAGTACAGCCAGCCGATGGTGAACCCGGCCCAGCGGCCCAGCGCGCGGTCCGCGTACGCCGAGAAGGAGCCGCTCTGCGGGTCCGCCGCCGCCATCTCGCCGAGCATCCGCATCACCAGCACGACCAGCACGCCGGCCAGGGTGTAGGAGAGCAGGATGCCGGGGCCGGTGGCCGCGATGCCCGCGCCGGAGCCTACGAACAGGCCGGCGCCGATCACGCCGCCGATGGCGATCATCGACAGGTGGCGGTTCTTGAGCCCGGCCTTCAGGTGGCCGTCGCCGCTGTGTCCGTCCGGTCCCGACCGGTCGGGGGCCTTCGCGGCCATCGCAGACTTGGTGGTGTCCGCACTCATAAGGGGGTGCCCTGTGCCTTTCCGGCGCGGTGTGACCCTCGGCTCGTCGTGCCGGAAGGTGGGGGACAGACCCGCGCATTGCGGTGAAACCTAACTTCTACGCCCGGGTATCGGAACAATCGTTTGATAACTGTTCGTTCACCGGACACAAAGAGCCAGGTCAGAGTGGGTGTAGAGGTGGCGGGAAAAGCTCAAATCTGACCAGTCGTCAGGGTGGCGGAAGGTCGCCAAGCCCTGCGGGGGGTCCGGCACTCAGGCCGGGCGGAGCTCCAGGACGGTGATCAGTTCGGCGTCCGCCGGTCGCCCGGTGAGACGGGCGGCCAGAATCCGGGGGACGTCGGACTCCTGGGAGTACCCGGGCAGCAGTGTCACCTCGGCCCGCCGCGTCCCGGCCTCGCCGCGCACGGAGTACACCGCCCGGTACGCGGTCCGCTCCGGCGGCGGGACCCGGCTCCGGCCGTGGCTGCTCCGGCTCCGGACGGTCATCGGCATCGACCTCCTCGGCCCATTGTGGGCGCGGTGTGGCCGATCCCGGCAAATCCGGGCAGAGTGGGATTCCCGGGGCGAACTCGACGCCGCTCGGCCGTTTCAGGAGCGACCCCATGCAGACCACCTGGAAGGGGACGATCAGCTTCGGGCTGGTCAGCATCCCCGTCCACCTCTACTCCGCGACCCAGGAGCACGACGTCCCGCTGCACCAGGTGCACGCCAAGGACGGCGGACGGGTGCGGATGAAGCGATACTGCGAGCGGGAGGAGCAGGAGGTCCCGTACGCCGAGATCGCCAAGGGCTACGAGTCGCCGGACGGTCGGACCGTCACCCTCACCGACGAGGACCTCGCCGACCTGCCGCTGCCCAGCAAGAAGATCATCGACGTGCTGGCCTTCGTGGACGCGGGCGAGATCGACCCGCTGATGTTCTCCAAGGCGTACTACGTGGGCGTCGCCGACAAGGCGGCCGCCAAGCCGTACGCGCTGCTGCGCGACGCGCTGGTGGAGTCCGGGCAGATCGCGGTCACCAAGATCGCGCTGCGCACCCGGGAATCGCCGGCCGTGCTGCGGGTGCACGACGGGACCCTGGTGCTGCAGACCTGCATCTGGCCCGACGAGGTCCGCCCGGCGGCCGGGATCGCGCCAGAGGAGAACGTCACCGTCCGGCCGCAGGAGCTCAAGATGGCGCGGTCGCTGATGGACACCCTCTCCGAGGACTTCGACCTGTCCCAGCTGCACGACGACTACCAGCAGGCGCTCCAGCAGGTGATCACCGCCCGGCTGGAGGGCGTCGAGCTCCCGCACGAGGAGGAGCCCGGCCCGGCGCCGGACAACGTGATCGACCTGATGGAGGCGCTGCGCAGCAGCCTCAAGCAGGCGAAGGGCGGGCGCGCGCCGGCCGCGGAGCCGCAGGAGAAGCCGGCGCCCCGCAAGCGCGCCCCGGCGAAGAAGACCGCCGGGGTCGCCGAGAGGACCGCCTCGGCGAAGAAGACGCCCACCCGTAAGTCCACGGCTCCGCGCAAGGCCTCCTGACCCCCCGGGCCAGGCGTCCCGTCCCGTCCAGCATTGGAGGCGATCCCGATGGACCTGCTCACCTACAAGGAAGCCGAGACCGGCCCCGACGCCCCGCCGAATCCGAGCCTCGGGCACCGGGCCTGGCGCTGGCTGCTCAGCCTCAGCCCCACGGTCGTGACGTTCATGGTCGCGCTCTCGGTCGGCCTGGGCATGGTCGGTGCTCAGACGAGCAACATGACGGCGCTGGTGCTGATGGCGATCTTCTGGGGCCTGACGGTCATCGCGCTGGTCGGCGTCGTAGCCCGCTGGATGACGCCCGGCCGGGGCAGGCACCGGATGGCGGCCTCCTGACCCGGCCGGTGACGCGGCGTCCGGGAGGGCTCAGCCGATCCACACCGTGGTGACGTTGCAGAACTCCCGGATGCCGTGCCCGGACAGCTCCCGGCCGAAGCCCGAGCGCTTGACGCCGCCGAAGGGCAGCGCCGGGTGGGAGGCCGTCATGCCGTTGAAGAACACCCCGCCGGCCTGGATGTCGCGGACGAAGCGCTCCTGCTCGGTCTGGTCGTTCGTCCAGACGTTGGAGCTGAGCCCGAACGGGGTGTCGTTGGCGACCGCCACCGCCTCGTCCAGGTCGGCGACCCGGTAGACGGTGGCGACCGGGCCGAAGGTCTCCTCCTGGTGGATCCGCATCGCCGGGGTGATGCCGGTCAGTACCGTCGGCTCGTAGAAGTAGCCGGTGTCCCAGCCCATCGGGCGGTCGCCGCCGCACTCGACCCGGGCGCCGTGGGTGCGGGCGTCCTCGACCAGCTCCTCCAGATCGTCCCGGCCCTGGCGGCTGGCCAGCGGGCCGACGTCGGTGCTCTCGTCCATCGGGTCGCCGACCCGCAGGGAGCGCATCGCCTCGGTGAAGGCGGCGGTGAAGCGGTCGTAGACGTCGGTGTGCACGATGAAGCGCTTGGCCGCGATGCAGGACTGGCCGTTGTTCTGGACCCGGGCCCGGATGGCGGTACCCACCGCCGCGTCCAGGTCGGCGCTCGGCATCACCACGTACGGGTCGCTGCCGCCCAGCTCCAGCACCGCCTTCTTCACCTCGTCCGCCGCGGCGGAGGCGACCGCCCGCCCGGCCGGCTCGCTGCCGGTGAGGGTGACGGCGGCGACCCGGCGGTCCCGGACCACGCCCTCGACCGCGCCCGAGCCGATCAGCAGGGTCTGGAAGCAGCCCTCGGGGAAGCCGGCCCGCTGGAACAGCTCCTCGATCGCGAGCGCCGTCCGCGGCACGTTCGAGGCGTGCTTGAGCAGGCCCACGTTGCCCGCCATCAGGGCGGGCGCGGCGAAGCGGATCACCTGCCAGAACGGGAAGTTCCACGGCATCACGGCGAGGACCGGGCCGATCGGGCGGTAGCGGACGTAAGCGCGGGCGGCCCCGGAATCGGCCACGTCGGCCGGGGCCGGGTGCTCGTCGGCGAGCAGCTCCTCGGCGTTCTCGGCGTACCAGCGCATCGCCTTGGCGCACTTGGCGGCCTCGGCCCGGGCGGCGGTGAGCGGCTTGCCCATCTCCTCGGTCATGGTGCGGGCGACGGTTTCCCGGTCTTGGTCCAGCAGGTCGGCGGCCCGGCGCATCAGCTCGGCGCGGGCGGCGAAGGAGGTGTTGCGGTAGCTCTGGAAGGCGGCCTGGGCGCTGGCCAGCCGCCGCTCGATCCCGGCCGTGTCGAGCGGTTCGAAGGTCTGGACGGTCTCGCCGGTCGCGGGGTTGACGCTGGCGATGGGCATGCGGGGCTCCCTGGGGGTCCGGGTCCGGTGCGTCTGCCCTCACACCCTCCCCGACGGCCCGCCCCCGGGCACGCCACCACCGCCCGGCGTGTCCCGCCGGGGTGCGTTCAGGTATCGGCGTCACTCCGGCAGCGACTCCACCCGGGCCGCCGCCTCCCGGGCCCGCGCCCCGGCCCTGGTCCGGGCGGCGGTCACCTGCCGGTTGGGGAAACGGTGCAGGTACTCGGCCTCCAGCTGGCCGGTACGCAGCGTGTGCCGCTTCAGCGCCTCCTCCGAGCCGTACAGGAACGTCTCGTGGCGCGTGCGGTGCAGCTGCTCCAGCTCGTGCAGGAGGGTGTCGTTGCCCAGAGCGTGCGGGGAGATGCCCTCGGGCCGGATGTGCGTGTCGTCGGCGTGCCGCATCTCGGTACCTCCTCGGCGGGAGTCCCCTCCTACCGGGTGCCCGGTGCCCGGCGCCGGTACACCCGTTCGAGTGGGTGGCGGTACACAAGAGAAGTTGCACAAGAAGTGTTGTAAAAGAGGTGTCGCACAAGAGCTCTTGTGGATATTCTCCGGGCATGGATGACCGCATGGATGACCGCATGGGCGACACCGCGGACGAACCACGCGGCACCCGGGAGATCTCCGACTCCCGGGTGCTCGCCGCCCTCACCCACCCGCTGCGCCGCCGCCTGCTCGACCTGCTCAAGGTGCACGGCCCGGCCACCGTCGGGCAGCTCGCCGAGCGCACCGGGCAGGCGGTCGGCAACGTCAGCCATCACCTGAAGGTGCTGGCCGAGAGCGGACTGATCGCGGAGGCGCCCGAACTCGCCCGGGACCGGCGCGAACGGTGGTGGCGGCTCGCCGACAAGGACCTCAGCTGGACCAGGGCCGACTTCGACGGCGACCCGGTCGCCGAGGCCGTCGCGGACGCCGCCGGGTCGATCCTGCTGGAACGCCAGGTCGAGCTGGTCCGCGGATGGGCCGCCCGGCGCGGCGGGTACGGGCCCGACTGGCAGAACGGCTGCTCGGTGGCCACCCAGGCCTGGCTGCGGCTCACCCCGGACGAGGCCCGGGAACTGGCCGCCGACCTCCACGCGGTGATCCAGAAGTGGGCCGACCGGCCGGTGCCCCAGGACGGGCGGGAGCGCGAGACCGTCCTCGCCTTCTCCCACAGCGTCCCGGCGCGGCCGTGACCACCGTGACCGCCCCGCCGGGGCCGCCCGAACTCCGTTCGCGCTGGGGCCTGTTCGCCCATCGCGAGTTCCGACTGCTGTGGGCCGGCCAGACCGTCAGCCGGCTCGGCAGCAGCATCACCTCCATCGCGCTGCCGCTGGTCGCGGTGCTCACCCTGGGCGCCGGGCCGATCGCGGCCGGCCTGCTGACCGGCGCCGTCTGGCTGCCCTGGCTGCTGTTCGGCCTGCCCGCCGGGGTCTGGGTCGGCCGGGTGCCCCGACGCGCCGTGATGATCGCCTGCAACCTGGGCTCGGCGGCGCTGTACGCGAGCGTGCCGGTGGCGGGCTGGTTCGGGGTGCTCACCCTGGCCCAGCTGCTGGCCGTCGCCCTCCTGAGCGGCGTCGCCTCGGTCTTCTTCGACGCGGCCTACCACGTCTACCTGATCGAACTCGTCCCGGCCGAGGACCTGATCGAGGGCAACGCCAAGCTGGAGGGCAGCGCCTCGGCCGCCGAGGTCGCCGGCCGCGGCCTGGCCGGCCTGACCGTCCAACTGCTCGGCGCGACGGCCGGGTTGCTCGTCGACGCGGTGAGCTTCCTGATCGCGACGGTGACCCTGCTGCGGATCCGGACCACGCCCCGGCCGGTCACGGTCGACCCCGCCGGGGAGAGCCTGCCGCGACAGGTCCGGGAAGGGCTGGCCTTCCTGCTGCGCGACCCCTACCTGCGCTCCTTCACCCTCTACGGCGCGGCGGTGAACTTCGCCCTCATGGGCTACCAATCGATCACCGCGCTGTTCCTGGTCCGGGTGGCCGGGCTCGCCCCCGGCTGGGTCGGCGGGCTCGCCTCGGCCGGCGCGGTCGGCGGAGTGCTCGGCGCGCTGGTGGCCCGGCCGCTGTGCAGGCGCCTGGGCAGCGCGCGCGGGGTGCGGATCGTGCTGGTGACCGCCTCGCCCTTCGGTCTGCTGATGCCGCTGGCCGGCCCGGGCCCCGGCACGGTGCTCTACCTGGTCGGGCTGCTCGCGGTGGTCGCCGCGGTGGTGTTCGTCAACGTCGTGCTCGGCAGCTTCCGGCAGTCCTACACCCCGCCCGCGCTGCTCGGCCGGGTGAGCGCCACCTCGATGTTCGCCAACCACGCCACCATCCCGCTCGGCGCCCTGGCGGGCGGCGGGCTGGGCGCGGCGATCGGACTGCGCGCCACCATGTGGGTGATGACGGGCCTGCTGGCGCTGTGCGGCGCGCTCCCGCTGCTGTCGCCGCTGCGCACCGTCCGGGAGCTGCCGACCACGCCCCCGCAGCAGGGAAAGATCATAGGGTGAATTCCTCTGTACCTTCGGGTTCGCCCCACTACCTCCGGACAGATCGCTGATGCCGCTTCCCAAGGCCGAACTCCACCTGCACATCGAAGGCACCCTGGAGCCCGAACTCGCCTTCGCGCTCGCCGAGCGCAACGCCGTCCAGCTCCCGTACGCCGACGCCGAGGAGCTGCGGAAGGCGTACTCCTTCAGCGATCTGCAGTCCTTCCTGCGCCTCTACTACGCGCTGATGGCCGTGCTGCGCACCGAGGAGGACTTCGCCGACCTCGCCGACGCGTACCTGGCCCGGGCCGCCGAGCAGGGTGTGCGGCACGCCGAGATCTTCTTCGACCCGCAGGCGCACACCGCCCGCGGCGTGCCGCTCGGTGTGGTGGTGGACGGGCTGACGCGGGCGCTGTCGCGCAGCGAGGAGCGGTACGGCATCAGCACCCAGCTGATCATGTGCTTCCTGCGCGACGAGTCCGCCGACTCGGCGCTGGAGACCTTCGAGGCCGCCCGCCCGTACTTCGACCGGATCACCGGCATCGGCCTGGACTCGGCCGAGGTCGGCAACCCGCCCGCGAAGTTCCGCGAGGTCTACCGCCGCGCCGCCGAGGCCGGCCTGCGGCGCGTCGCCCACGCGGGCGAGGAGGGCCCGGCCTCGTACATCACCGAGGCGCTGGACGTCCTCGGCGTGGAGCGGATCTCCCACGGCCTGCGCTGCCTGGAGGACGGCGAACTCGTCGCCCGCCTGGTCCGCGAGCAGATCCCGCTCACCCTCTGCCCGCTCTCCAACGTCCGCCTGCGCTGCATCGACACCCTCGCCGACCACCCGCTGCGCGAGATGCTCGACGCCGGCCTGCTGGTCACCGTCAACTCCGACGACCCGGCCTACTTCGGCGGCTACGTCGAGGACAACGTCCGGGCCGTCCGCCAGGCCCTCGCCCTCGACCAGGAGACCGTCCGCCGACTGGCCGCCAACTCCTTCCGGGCCGCCTTCATCGACGACCGGCGCCGGGCCGAACTCCTCGCCGAGGTCGAGCGGTTCGGCTTCGCCCCGGCCGAGGGCTGACGGACCCGACGGGCGGTGAGGACCGTCGAGGCGAACAGCCCGACCGCACCGCCGATCACCAGCAGCCACGCGAACGGACGGCCCGCGCCGTGGGCCCGCGCGGCGGTGGTGGCGGCCGTCACCCGGTCACCTGCTTGACCATCGCGGTGAACTGCTCGGGGGAGGCGGCCTTGCCGTCGGTGAGGACGTCCAGTTTCTTGCCGTCCAGCTTGACGGTCGGGGTGCCGGTCACGTCGCTCTTGTTGAACTCCTCGTCGACCTTGGCCGCCCACGGAGCGTAGGTGCCGTCCTGGACGGCCTTGACGAAGGCGTCGGTCTTCAGGCCCGGCACCCGGCCGGCCAGGTCGAGGATGTGGTTGACGTCGCCGAAGGCGTCGCTGCGCTCGTCCGGCTGGTTGGCGTAGAGCACGTCGTGGAACTGTTCGAACTTGTCCACGCCCTCGTTGAGCGCGGCGCCGGCGGCGGCCAGCGCGGTGCGCGAGCCCTTGCCGCCGAGGTTCTTGTCCAGGAACGTCGCCAGGTGGTACTCGACCTTGTAGGTGCCGTTGTCGGCGAGCTGCTGGACGGTCTTGCCGGTGGTGGTCTCCAGCTGCTCGCAGAACGGGCAGCGGAAGTCCTCGTAGACCTCCAGGGTGTGCGGGGCGTCGGCCTTGCCGTAGGTGATCACGGTGCCGTCGGTGCCGGTCGCGTTGGCCGGGACGACCAGCGGGCCGTTGGCACCGGCGTCCGAGGAGGAGCCGGAGGAGCCGCCGACGGCGAAGGCCACGCCCGCCGCGAGGGCGAGCACGGCGGCGGAGGCGGCGCCGACCACCACCCGGCGGCGGATCCGGTCGGAGCGCTCGGCCTGGGCGCGGGCGGTGTGCATGCGCTCGGTGGCGGTGGTCCTCTTGCCGGTCTTACGGGTGTTGCTCATGGGGTGTCGTCCTGTGCTCTCGGGTGCTCTCGGGCATGTGGAGGTGTGGGCGCGACGGATCAGGGTCAGCGCCGGGGAGAGAGGAGCGGCCGAGCGAAGGGTCTGCTCAGGCGGCCAGGGCGAACACCGGCGGACCGCGCCGGACGGCCGGACGGACGACCACGTCCTCGGCCGGGACCAGCGGGCGGCTGGCCGGGGGGAACGGCACCCGCGTCACCGGCCGGGCCGGGACGGGCGCGGCGAGCAGCAGCGGCCAGCGGGCGGCGGCCGGGAAGTGGCGGTGCAGGAACTCGCCCAGCATCCGGACGGCACGGACGAGGCCTGCCAGCGCCGCGTCCGCGCGGCGCAGCCAGAACGCACCGGCCAGCGCGATCACCGTGTGCAGCAGCAGGAGCAGTGGGACGCCGGTCTGCGGGGAGACGCCGTGGCCGAGCAGGAACCCGCCCAGCGAGCCGCCGCCGCACAGCAACGGCTGGAAGCCGTGCGCGGCGCCGGTCGGCAGGGAGGGACAGGTGCTCTGCGCCAGGTCGAACAGCCCGCTGACACCCAGCTCCAGCGGCAGGAACACCGCCGCGATGGCCCGGTAGCCGCGCTCACGGCCGGCCAGCACGAAGGCGACGGCGAACACCGCGACCGAGGCCGGACACATCGTGCCGACCGGCAGCGCCCGGCCGGTGACCAGCACCTGGCCGAGCCCGGCGAGCAGCACGACCAGCGCGGCGAAGACCGCCGCGCGGAGCGTCCTGGTGACCGGCCCGATGTCCACGGCATCCGAGTCTGCCACAGGCCGAACGCGGAACGGTCGGGTGGACGGCGGGCTGTGAAGAGCCTCACCACCCTTGCTGAGCTGGGCTTATGTGGCTCTTATGGGTGCTCGTGGGAGTCGCGCCGGTGGCCGTCGGCGGCGCTCACCCGGGCCTCGACCAGTTCCCGGAAGTGCTCCAGATCCCCGCGCACCGCCCGCTCGATAGCCCCGGCCTGGGCGAAGCCGCGCGGTCCACCGAACTCGTGCTGCACCGCCTCCGGGTCGTACTCCACCCGGATCTGCAGCCGGGTGCGCCGGGCGTCGAGCGGCAGCAGCGCGAAGGCACCGCTCAGATGGGCGGAGCTCAGCGTTCGCCAGGCCATCACCCGGCCCCGCCCGCGATCGGTGATCTCGGTGTCGACGGAGAGCTCGGCATCGCCGACCCGCACCCCGAGGTGCGCGAGGTTGCGGCCGTGCGGGTGGGCGCTGCGGACGCCGTCGACGAACTGCGGGTACTCGTGCACCCGGTGCAACTGCTCCCAGGCGACGAGGACGGGGGCGGCGATGTCGATCTGTTCCTCAAGCGTGCTCATGCGCCCTCCTCGCTGCGCTCGGTAGGCGCTTCGCACAACGCGCGCCCTCGACGACTCGCTCGCTGCGCTCGCTCGTTGCGGCGCCTCCTCGCGTCCCAGCCTGCTCTTCGGGGGAGGGGGAGGCAAAGGGGGAGAGGGGTGGGGGACGCGGCGTCGGGGAGGGACGGCCGACGGAGGGAGGAGAGGGTGGTGCGGGGAGGGGGAGGCAGAGGGGCAGGGTGGTGCGCGGGGCGGGCGGGTCCTGACGGGAGGCCCGGTCGCGGGTGCCGGCCGGCGAGAGCGCGCGGGTGGGGCGGGGGTGCGGGAGACTGGGCGCATGCCGGAGCTGCCCGAGGTGGAGGCGTTGAGCGCCTTCCTGTCCGAGCGGCTGACCGGGCGGGTGATCGCCCGGGTGCAGCCGGTGGCGATCAGCGCGCTGAAGACGTACGACCCGCCGGTGACGGCGCTGGAGGGGCGGACGGTCGGGCCGGTGAAGCGGCGCGGGAAGTTCCTGGACATCGAGGCCGACGGGCTGCACCTGGTGGTCCACTTCGCCCGGGCCGGCTGGCTGCGCTGGAAGGACGGCCTGCCCGCCGAGCCGCCGCGGCCGAGCCCGAAGAACCCGCTGGCGCTGCGGCTGCGGCTGGAGGGTGAGGCCGGGGACGGCTTCGACCTGACCGAGGCGGGGACGAAGAAGGGGCTCGCGGTCTATGTGGTGAAGGATCCGGCCGAGGTGCCGGGCGTCGCCGGGCTGGGCCCGGACCCGTTGGACCCGGGTTTCACGCTCGACGACTTCGCCGCACTGATGCGGGGCGACCGGCGCCGGCTCAAGGGCGTGCTGCGGGACCAGAGCGTGCTGGCGGGTGTGGGCAACGCCTACTCGGACGAGGTGCTGCACGCGGCGCGGATGTCGCCGTACAAGCCGGCCGCCGGCCTGACCGAGGAGGAGACGGTGCGGCTGTACGAGGCGCTCGGCAGCACGCTGCGCGACGCGGTGGAGCGCTCGCACGGGCTGGCGGCGGGGGAGCTGAAGGCGGAGAAGAAGCTCGGGCTGCGGGTGCACGGCCGGACCGGCCGGCCCTGCCCGGTCTGCGGGGACACCGTGCGTGAGGTCTCCTTCGCGGACTCCTCGCTGCAGTACTGCCCGACCTGCCAGACCGGGGGCAAGCCACTGGCGGACCGGCGGCTGTCGCGGTTGCTGAAGTGACACCCCGGGCGGGACGGTCCCACGGACCGTCCCGCCCGGGCGTGCTCAGCGCTTGATGGCGACGCCGCCCCAGTAGTACGCCGCCTTCGGGTCCGCCGGCGGCTCGCCGTCCGGGCGCCAGCCCAGGACCGGGGCGACGCCCGGTTCGACCAGCTCCCAGCCGTCGAAGAAGCGGAGCACGTCGTCGTAGCCGCGCGGCACCAGGGTCATCCCGCCGGCCCGGGCGGCCTCGGCGACCTTGCCGACCGCCTCCGGGTCGAAGTCCGGGGTGGGGGTGGTGAGGGCGATGCAACTGCCGACGGGCAGGGCGTCGCGCAGCGCGGCGACGCGGCCCCACGGGTCGTCCTCGTCGGCGATCAGCATCAGCACGGCGATCATCAGCAGGCCGACCGGCCGGGTGAGGTCCAGGGTGGAGGTGAGCGCCGGGTCGGCGAACAGCTCCTCGGGCTTGCGCAGGTCGGCGTGGATGTAGGTGGTGCGGCTGGCCGGGCTGGAGACCATCAGGGCGCGGGCGTGGGCGAGCACGATCGGGTCGTTGTCGACGTAGACCACCCGGGTGCCGGGGCTGACGGCCTCGGCGATCTCGTGGGTGTTCGGCGAGGTGGGGATGCCGGTGCCGAGGTCGAGGAACTGGCGGATGCCGTGCTCCCGGGCCAGGTAGCGGACGGCTCGGCCCTGGAAGGCGCGGTTGGCCTTGGCCATCTCCTTGACGCTCGGCACGGCCTCCTCGATGGCCTGCCCCATGGCGCGGTCCGGCGGGAAGTTGGTCTTGCCGCCCAGCCAGTAGTCGTAGACGCGCGCCGAGTGCGGGGTGGTGGTGTCGACGCCGAATCGTTCCCACTGGCTCGGCTCGGCGGGGTCCTCGTCCTGCGGGCCCTGCTGGGGGAAGTCCTGACGTGTCGTCATGGCCGCGTCCTCTGATGGCAGATCATCACACTGGGGAAGGCTCAGCGTAGCGGCCCTGACGGGAGGCCGGGCGTCCGGTCGGGGAGGAATCGGGGAAGCGCCGGGCATGGGGGGTGTACGACGGGTCGCCCTTGGGCCGTCGGAGTGGTCATCGGGGCCGTCGGAGTTGAGCCCGGAGAGTGGCGGTGACTCGCGGGGCAAGCATCCAGAATGCTGTCTGATCGTCAGATTAATGCTCCGATTTCGCCTCGGATCACTTCGCGCAGGTTGTTGCTGGTCGCCGCCGGGATGTCCCTGCTGGGCGCGGCCGCCGGCTGCGAGAGCCCCTGGAGCGACGGGGACGCCGCCTCGCCCTCGGCGGTGCCCTCACCGGCGCCGCCCTCCGGCTCTGCCCCTGCTTTCGCCTCGTCGTCCGGCTCGTCGTCCGGCTCGTCGTCCGGCTTCTCGTCCGCCGAGGCGGACGAAGAGCCCGTGCGCCGGGTGCTCACGGATGCGGAGAACAAACCGGTGTACGAGTTGGACGCGGGGCGGCGGGCGGTGGCGCTCACCATCGACGACGGCCCGGATCCCCGGTACACGCCGGCCGTGCTGGCGCTGCTCCAGCGGTACGGGATCCGGGCGACCTTCTTCCTGATCGGCGAGAACGTCGTCGAGCACGCGGCCCTGGTGAGGGAGATCGCCGACTGCGGCCACCACATCGGCAACCACACCTGGACCCATCCGGACCTGCGGCACATGTCCGAGGGTGCGGTCCGGGACGAACTGGAGCGCACCTCCGACCTGCTGCACCGGACCACCGGTCGGCAGCCCACCTGGTTCCGCGCGCCGGGCGGGGACTGGTCGCCGGTGTCGCTCAAGGTGGCCGCCGACCTCGGGATGCGGAACATGGCATGGTCGGTGGACCCGCGGGACTGGGCCCGGCCGGGCACCTCGGCGATCACCGACCGGATCCTCAAGGACGTCCGACCCGGGTCGATCGTGCTCAACCACGACGGCGGCGGGGACCGCTCGCAGACGGTGGCGGCGCTGAAGGCGTATCTCCCGGTGCTGATCGACTCGGGGTACTTCTTCACGGCGCCGCCGAACTGACATATGAATTCAGGGTGTCGGGCGTCCGATATCGGCAGGCATTGGTGGGTAGCGCGGGTAGTGGCTTTGCCGCCTAAACCACCCGAAAGGGTGGATTGGGAGAACCGTTTCTGCGGATTTTGGGCCTCTAGGGTGATCTCGCACCAATTCCTCGGGTACCGCGCGTACCACCTGAAAGGCCCTCATTCATGCGTCTCCGCAATGCCGCGCTCGCCGTCGTCAGTGCCGTCGCCCTCGTCCTCGCCGTTCCGATGTCCGCCAACGCCGCCGCCGGTGATTTCCTCTACAAGGTCGGCCCGTTCCCGGGCGTTCCGGCCGGGATCGCCGACCCGGAGAGCGGCAAGTGCATCAACCTTCCGTTCACCACCGAGCAGGACCCGGGCTTCGCTCCGGAGAACTTCACCAACTCCACGGCGACGGTATTCCGCGACTTCGACTGCTCGGGTGACGTCTTCTACGTGATGAACCCCGGCAAGAGGCTCGGCGACCGACTGAAGCTGCGCTCCGTGGTCTTCTCCTGACCCTCGGACCCTTCTCCGACCCGGCCGCCCCCTTTCCCGACCCGGGCCGGCGACGTGCGGGGCAGTTCGGCGACGGCCTGGAATCGTCGAGCTGCCCGCCCGGACGGCACGCGCGTAGCGGTCTGCGCAACGCCTGGTTCGAGGTCGCCGACTCCGCCGAGCTGACCGGCCGGTACGACCTGGTCACCGCCTTCGACGTGATCCACGACCTGGCCCGGCCGACCCGCACGCCGGCCGCGATCGCGGGCGCGCTGCGGCCCGACGGCGTCTTCCCGATGGGCGACATCGCCGCCGGCAGCAAGCTGGAGGAGAACATCGACCACCCGTTGGCGCCCGCGCTGTACACCTTCTCGACCTCCTACTGCATGCCGGTCTCGCTTGGCGAGGGCGGCGAGGGGCTCGCGACGGTCTGGGGCGAGCAGACGGCTCGGCGGATGCCGGCGGAGGCCGGGTTCCGGTCGGTGGACGTGAGGCGCGTCGAGAACGACGTGCTGAACCTGCACTACGTGGCGCGGCCGGACGGCGCGGCGGGCGGCTGAGCGGACCGTACCGGTTCGGGTTGGGCCGGGTGCCGGGGTGGCCGCGGTCGGGCGGTCGGCGTAGCTTCGAACTGTCCGGCCCGGTCGCCGGCGCCTCGCCGTGCCCAGTGCGGCCCGTCAGAGCCCGTGGTCGGGCGCCGCAGCCTGGGCAGAGCGAAGGAGGGCCTGGGATGACCGGCAACGGCTACGCACACCCCGAGGCGCTGGTCCGCACCGAGTGGCTGGCCCACCACCTGGACGACGGGACGATCCGGCTCGTCGAGGTGGACGAGGACAACACCGCCTACGACCGGGACCACATCCCCGGCGCGGTCGGCTGGAACTGGACCACCGACCTGCACAGCCAGGTCGGCCGGGACTACGTCGACCGCGAGGGCGTCCAGCACCTGCTGCGAGCGGCCGGGGTGGAGGACGACACCACCGTGGTGCTGTACGGCGGCAACAACAACTGGTTCGCCGCGTACGCCTACTGGCTGCTACGACTGCGCGGCTTCGGGCCGGTGCGGCTGCTGGACGGCGGGCGCAAGAAGTGGGAGCTGGAGGGGCGGGAGCTCACCCGGGAAGTGATGGACTACCAGCACACCGGCTACCGGCTGACCGGGCCGGAGCGGCCCGAGCTGCGGGCGCTGCGGGACGAGGTGCTGGCCAAGGCCGAGGTGTTCGCCAAGCCGGGTGCGGACGCGGTGCTGGTGGACGTCCGCTCTCCGGCGGAGTTCCGGGGTGAGCTGATCGCGCCACCGCACCTGCCGCAGGAACAGGCCCAGGTGCCCGGGCACATCCCGGGGGCGGTGAACGTGCCCTGGTCGCAGGCGGCCAACGACGACGGGTCGTTCCGGTCGGCGGAGGAGCTGCGGGCGCTGTACGGGGGCAAGGGCGTGGAGGCGGAGCGCGAGGTGATCGCCTACTGCCGGATCGGCGAGCGGTCGGCGCACACCTGGTTCGCGCTCACCGAGCTGCTGGGGTACCCGCACGTGAAGAACTACGACGGCTCGTGGACGGAGTACGGCTCGCTGGTCCGGGCGCCGGTGGCGCTGGGGGCGTAGCGCGCCTCCGTTCGGGTGGGGCGGCGCGCGGGGTGGCACGCGGGGCGTGAGTGAGGGGTGGGGCGTGTGGCGGTGCTGCGGCGTCGTCATTTCGGCGCGTTTCTTTTCATGAACATCTCACAATCGAGGAGTGGGCCGCGGTCCACCGGGACAAGGATCGATCCAACCCATCGATCCGGTGATCCTGGAGGACCACGTTGCGCAAGAGGCTGATCGTCTCCGCTGCCAGTGCCCTGAGCCTGTTCCTGGCCGTCCCCGCCTCGGCTTCCGACTTCCAACCCGGCGCGGCCGGGGTCGGCGACCCCTACTACCCGACCTACGGCAACGGCGGCTACCGCGTCTCGCACTACGACATCCGCCTGAAGTACCAGCCCGCCACCGACGAACTGGAGGGCACCACCACCATCCTCGCCACGGCGACCCAGGACCTGTCCCGGTTCAACCTCGACTTCGCGCTGAACGTCTCGGAGGTCCGGGTCAACGGGCGGCCCGCGACCTTCGCCACCAGTGGCGAACAGGAACTGGAGATCACCCCGGCCCGGCCGCTGGCCAAGGGCAGCCAGGCCACCGTGGTGGTGCGCTACAAGGGCGTGCCGTCCACCGTGAAGAAGTACGGCTTCACCGCCTGGCTGCGCACGCCGGACGGCGCGGTGGCGGCGGGCGAGCCCGAGTCGGCCTGGTGGTGGTTCCCGAGCAACGACCACCCGAGCGACAAGGCCACCTTCGACGTCTCGGTGCAGGTGCCGGACGGCAATCAGGTGATCAGTAACGGCATCCTGACCGGCGCCACCTCGCAGGCCGGCTGGACCCGCTACAGCTGGCGGGAGAACAAGCCCCAGGCGACGTACCTGGCCACGCTCGCGGTCGGCAAGTTCGACATCAGCACGGACACCACGCCGAGCGGGCTGCCGGTCTACAACGCGTACAGCAAGGACCTCGGCGACAACGCGGACGCGGCCCGGGCCAGCGTCGAGCGCACCGGTGAGCTGGTGGACTGGCTGAGCGGCATCTTCGGCGACTACCCGTTCAGCTCGGTGGGCGGTTACGTCCCCAACGTCCCGACCGGCTTCGCCCTGGAGACCCAGACCCGGGTCTTCTACAGCCCGCGGCAGTTCGCCAAGGGCGCCAACACCTCGGTGGTCGTCCACGAGCTGGCCCACCAGTGGTACGGCGACAGCGTCTCGCTCTCCCGCTGGAGCGACATCTGGCTGAACGAGGGCTTCGCCCGGTACGCGCAGTTCCTCTGGTCCGAGCACGAGAACGAGGGCACCGCGCAGGAGCTGGCCGACTACGTCTACGCCTCGCACCCGGTCGGCGACCCGTTCTGGACCGTCAAGCCGGGCGACCCGGGCCCGGACAACCAGTTCGCCGGCGCCGTGTACGACCGGGGCGCGGTGGCCATCCAGGCGCTGCGCAACGCCGTCGGGGACGAGAAGTTCTTCCAGATCCTCAAGGGCTGGCCCACCGAGCGCCGCTACGGCAACGCGACCATCCCGGAGTTCCAGGCGTACGCGGAGAAGGTCTCCGGGCAGAAGCTCGGCGACCTCTTCAACACCTGGCTGTTCACCGCCGCCAAGCCGGCCGTCGGGCCGGTGCCGGCGGGCACCTCGGCCGCCGCTTCGCTGGCGCCGGGGGCGGACCGGGGTGACGGGCAGCTGCCGGCGGAGCCGAAGTCCTGGAAGAAGATCCAGGACAGCAACTCGATGCACGACGCCGAGCACTGACGCTGCACCGGTGCTCAGCAGCCCGGTGAACTGACGGGCACGGCCCGGCCGCTCATGGACGTGGGCGGCCGGGCCGTGCCGCTGCGGGGCCGTCGGCCGCCAGCAGTTCGGTGAGGCGGCGGACGGCGAAGGGTATGAGGTCGCGGACCGGGATCAGTCGGCAGGGCGCGTTGCCGACCAGCACCTCGCGGATGCCGGCCCGTTCCTCGAACTCCCGCCCCACGACCGGGAAGTGGGTGTCGTTGTCGTTGCCCACGTCGGGTGTCTCGATCCAGACCCGCTCGCCCTGGATCGCCATCGGGAAACGGCGCAGCTTGAGCCGGCGGTTGGGGGCGAAGGTCTCGGCGTAGTGCAGGAAGGTGTTGCGGTTGTGCCCGACGCCGATCAGCAGCACGTACCCGCCGAGGTCGTGCAGGGCGCCGAAGGGCGACTCCCGGCCGATGGCGAAGCCGAGCGAGCGGCGGGCGGTGACCTCCCGGGCGTGGGCGCCGACGGCGGCGACCGAGGCCTGCGGGTGGGTGCTGCGAAGGCTCTCCGGCAGGGCGCGCAGCGCCTCGGCTATCGCGCCCATCCGGGACGGCAGCTCGGGGTGGAACAGCGGGACGGCGGCCCGGAGTTCGGCGACCTCGGCGGTGGGCAGGCCGGCGTGGTCCGGCGCCGGGTCGCAGACCGTGCCGGTGGTGAAGGTGGGCACCGCGACGGTGCCGCCCGGCCCGACCGCCTCGCGCAGACTGGCCACCACGGCCTCCGCGCCGCCCTCGACCCGGCCGAGGCTGGAGAGCGAGGAGTGCACGATCATCGACATGCCCGGGCGGACGCCGACCCGGCGCCAGCCGTCCACGAGGTCGGCGGTGGTGAGCGGGCTGGTGCCCGTGGTGGTCATGGTCCCCCCCTGGTGACGGTGGCACTGGTGGTTCTGGTGTTGCCGACGGCGCGGTCGGAGCCGATCCGATCGTTCGGGGCCGACCATAGCGGGTGGCACTGACAGCCGGTCAGGAGGGAGGACCCTCCGTCAGCTCGCGGCCGGCCGGTACCGGGGCGTCGGGAGCGCGGGTGCTGCCGGGGAGGGTGTGGCGTACCGCCTGCCGGGATTCGAGGGCGGGGGGAGGGGGCGTGGCTGTCGCGCCTCGGTCGGAAGCGCGGGTTCCCCATGTCTCTCGATATGAAGTATCTTGATATCGAGATTAATGGTGATCGCGAGACGGGGGATCCATCCATGCGGGGGAACGGACTGTTGGCACAGCTGCGGCGGCCGCCGGGCGGGCGGGACGCGCGGATCATGCTGCTGGCCCAGGGCGTGGACCGGACCGGGACGGGCGTGTGGGCGGCGGCCTCGGTGCTGTACTTCACCTACGTGTGCGGGATGGACGCCGGACAACTCGGCCTGCTGCTCGGGGTGGGCGCGGCGGCCGGCATCGCCGGGTCGCCGCTGGCCGGGCGGGCGGCCGAGCGGCTGCCGGCGCGCGGGCTGCTGATCGGCTGCCACCTGCTGCGGCTGGGGACGATGGGCCTGTTGCTGGTGGTCGACCACTTCGCCGCGCTGCTGGTGGTCGTCGCCCTGACCTGCCTGGCCGAACGGGGCGCCAAGACGCTGGAGATGCTCTTCGCCACCCGGGTGGCGGGCGAGCGGCGCGGCACGTACCAGGCACTGTTCCGCAGCGTGGCCAACGGCGGGTACGCGGTGGGCGCGGGCATCGCGGCGATCGGCCTGGCGGTGGGGACCACGACCGCCTACCGCGCCCTGATCGTGGCCAACGCGCTCTCGTACGTCCTGGCCGCGGTGATGATCTGGCGCACCGAGGAGCCGGGCGGTCGCGGGCTGGTGGCGGCAGCCGGTGAGTCGGCGGGTGGCGAGTCGGCCGCTGTCGGCTCGGCGGCCGGTGAGCCGTCGGCCGCGCCGAGCCCCTGGCGCGACCGCGGCTACCTGCTGTTCGTCCTGCTCGACCTGCCGATGTGTCTGGACGACTCGATCCTCAACGTCGGCCTGCCGCTGTGGCTCATCCACCGCACCGACGCGCCGAGCGCCGTCGTCCCGGTCTTCCTGATCCTCAACACCGTGCTCGTGGTGCTGCTGCAGCTGCGGGTCTCCGCCTGGGCCGAGCGCCCGCGCGGGGCGACCACGGCGGTGGGGTGGTACGGGGTGATGATGCTCGCCACCTGCTTGCTGATCGCGCTCTCGACCGGCGGTGGGCCGTGGACCGCATCCATCGCCCTGTTGGCCGCCGCGGCGCTGGTCACCCTGGCGGAGCTGATGCGCTCGGTCAGCTCCTGGGAGCTGGCGGTCAGCCTGGCGCCGCCGCGCGCCCGGGCCTCCTACCTGGGGGTGGCGGGGATGTCCCAGTCGGTGCAGAAGTCGGTGGGCCCGATGCTGCTGACCGGTGCGGTGATGGCGGCCGGTCCGGTCGGCTGGCTGGCCCTCGGGGCCGCGTCGACCGGCCTCAGCGCGGTCCAGCGCCGGGCGAGCCTGCGACGGCTGGCGGCGGTGGCGACGCCGGAGCGGGTCGCTGTGGGCATCGGATGACTCGCGCGTGACACATGACGCATGACGCATGACGCCGGGCGCGGGCCCGCCGGGCCGGGGATCGGCCGCGCACGGTGGGGCGCGGCCGATCAGGAGGACGACACCGTCGACGGTTCACGACACTCCTCGGCGGGTGATCGCGCACCGGCCGGGGCAGCACGACAGGGCCTCTTGGTGGCCCGGTGGGTGCGAAGCCCGACCGGGAAACCGGGAAGCCCGGGCCCTTCGTGCGCGGCCGGACGGTACCGGCGAGGTGCGGGTACGAGTCAGCCGCGGTCGGCGCTGATGAGGTGGTAGTCGAGGAGGCCGTCGCGCCAGGCGGTCAGGAAGTGGCGGGTCCAGTGGGCGGGTGGGACGGTGTCGGCGAGGTAGCGGTCCAGGCCTGGCCAGACGTCCGGGCCGATGGACTCGGTGGTGACGGTGGTGAAGCCGGCCCCGGTGAGGTCGGCGGTGAAGTCGTCCAGGGGGTGGGCGACGTCCAGGCCGTCGGCGAAGCTGGCGAGCAGGATCTTGAGGCGCTCGGCGATCTCGGCGCCGGGGGCGGTGAAGAAGGTGGTGACCACCAGGCGGCCACCGGGGCGCAGGACGCGGGCGGCCTCGGCGGCGAAGCTCGCGAGTTCGCGGAAGTGCTGGGCGGCCTCGACGGAGTACAGTCCGTCCAGGGAGGCGTCGGGGAACGGGAGTTCGCCGGCCGAACCCAGGGTGTAGGCGAGCCGGTCCGGATAGCTGGCCAGAGCTTTGGCGTTGACGGCCCGGGCACGCTCGATCTGGTCCGGGTGGATGTCGACGGCGGTGACGGAGGCGAAGCGGAACTCCCGTAGTGCCAGGGCGGCGCCCAGTCCGCGCCCGCAGCCGACCTCGGCCAGCCGCAGCTGCTCGCGCGGCTCCGGGAAGGCGCGCAACACCCGCCGGTACAGCTGCTCCTGGCTGCGCACCCGGTCCTCGGGGGTCAGGGCGGTGAGGTCGATCCCTTGCCAGTCGCCGAAGTTGATGAACCCGCCTGCGAATCCGGCAGCCTTGGCCAGATCGTCGGTGCCGTAAGTCCGGCGCACGGTCGGGGGGATGTGGTTGTGGTCCATGGCCCGCTGGGTCTCCTGCTCGATGGGCGCCCGTCCGTCGGACGCGCCGAGGTACGTACCCAAACCGGTGGCGGTCCGAACACGTTACGTGACGGATGGATTTCGGCGGGGCGGGGTGTCAGCCGATCGAGCTGCGGCTGCGGCCGCGACGGCGAGGAGGCGGGTACGCGGTTGCCGGGCAGGGATGGAATCGGGCATGGACGGCCAGGTGGAGGTGAAGGGGCGGCGGATTCGTTCAAGTAATGATCAAGGATGGGCAAGGCATTGATCAAGGGGGCCGCGGGGGCCTGCCGGGAGCGGAAAACGCGGTGTCGGACCGGACGGTCGGTTCGCTACAGTCCGCCGGGATGACCAGGCGATCACCGACGAACAGGAGCGGAGCCAGATGAACACCGACACCCGACCCGTACCGGCGCTGACCGGGGGCGAGCGCGAGATGCTGCGCGGCTTCCTGGACTTCCACCGGGCGACCCTCGCGATGAAGTGCGAGGGCCTCACCGACGACCAGCTGCGGCAGCAGTCCAGCCCGCCGTCCACGCTGAGCCTGCTCGGGTTGGTCCGCCACATGGCGGAGGTCGAGCGGATCTGGTTCCGCAAGGTGATCAACGGCGAGGACGTCCCGCTGGTCTGGTCCGAGGACGGCGACTACCAGGCGGCCTACGACGCCGCCGACGCCACCCGCGCCGAGGCCTTCGCCGCCTGGCAGGCCGAGGTCGAGCACTCCCGTCGCATCGAACTCGCCGCCGCCTCCCTCGACGTCACCGGCTATCAGCCCCGCTGGGAGGCCGAGGTCTCGCTGCGGCTGGTGATCCTGCACCTCATCCACGAGTACGCCCGGCACAACGGGCACGCCGACTTCCTGCGCGAGGCCATCGACGGCACCGTCGGGGCGTAGCCGCTGACCCGCAGCCCTACCAGCCGAGGAGGTGGGTGCGGGTGGTGAGAGCGGTGAGGATGGATTTGGTGGTGGTTTCGGGGGTGAGGGCGGAGGTGTCGAGGGTGTGCGGGGCGGTGGGGGAGGAGGGGCCGGAAGTGAGGATGACGTAGTGGAGGGCGGCGCCGGTGGTGCGGCTCTCGCGGCGGAAGGTGGCCAGGGTCGGCGGGGTGGCCGGGCACTCGACGATGACCTGGTAGCCGCCGGTGGCGTAGGCGAAGGCAGCCTGGGCGGCGGCCGCGAAGGCCGTGGTGTTCTGGCGCCCGGCCTCCGGGAGGTGCGGCGGGAGCTGGCCGTTGCGGATGACCCGCAGGAAGTCGTCCGTCCGCAGGTGGACGCTCGGGTGCAGCTCTTGGGCGAGCAGGCCCGCGACCAGGCCGTTCCCGGCCCCGGTCGGGTCGACGAGGACCACGACTCCCCCGGCGCCCCGGCCGCCCCCGAGCTCCGGCCCACCTACGGTCGTACGGTTCACAGCTGCTGATCCCTTCGCGGGCCGGGGAAGGACGGGTAGCCGGGGCGAGACGGTCGGAGTGCGAAGAAGCCGGTCGGCCGGGATACGGACAACCGACCGCCTCATCCCTACGACTGATGCGTTTCGGGGATCAACCTAGTCCAAACGGGTGCCCCGAGTCGTCCCCCCCTCCCGGCCTGCGGGCGGGTCGGACCGGGCCGTCAGTCCTCCTCGACGCGCAGCACGATCGGGTTGGTGAGCGCCGCCATCGGTCCCCAGGGCAGGTCCTGGCCCATCGAGTTGCCACTGCCCGGAGTGCCGTCCGCCTTCGGGTGGCGCACCTCGGCCCGGACGTAGGCGGCGAGTGAGGCGGTGGTGCGCCAGACCACCGTGCCCGAGCCGTCGGTGGGCAGCGACTCCTGATGCATCTGCCCCTCGTCGGTGAGGAAGCGGACCGTACCGCCGGGCACTCCGGAGACGGTGAGCCGGACGTCCAGCGGGGCGTGGGCCGGGACGGTCAGCTCCTCGCCGATGCCGGCCTGGCGGCCGTTCCCGGTGACGGTGAAGTCCAGCCGCACGGTGACGGACTCGGCGAGCCAGTTGCGCCCGGCGCGCAGCCCGTCCAGGACCGCGTCCCGGGTGAGGTCCTCGGCGAGGACGACGTTGTGCGGGGAGCCGATCACCTGGGGGGCGCTGTGGGCGTCGCTGTCGCCCATCGCGGGCAGCCAGGAGCGGCCGCCGCGCAGGGCGACGGCGAGCTGGGAGTCCCAGGTGTCCACGGCCGACTCGTCGTCGTACGTCCAGGGCCCGTTCCACACCTCGACGGCGTCGGCCTGCTCGTAGCCGAACTTCCACTGGCAGGCGACGTACGGGCAGTACGGGTGCGCGGGCACCACCAGGCCGCCGGAGCGGTGGACCTGGCGGGCGAAGCGCGGGTACTCCTCGTCGCGGGAGCGGTAGCGCCAGTCGACGAACTGGCCGGCCTCCAGGCCCAGGGCCAGCCAGTGGCCGTTGCGGGTGGTGATCTCCTCACCCGGCAGGATCAGCAGGTCCGGGCCGGCCAGCGGGCCCCAAACCGCGTGCGAGGAACTGGTGTTGTGGTCGGTGGAGACGATGAAGTCCAGGCCGGCCGCGCGGGCCCCGGCGGCCACCTCCTCGGGCAGGCGCCGACCGTCGGAGTGGACGGTGTGCAGGTGGCAGTCGCCCCGGTACCAGGCCCGGCCGCGGCCGCGCGCCCGCTCCGGCGGGTAGTGCGGGGTGAACTCCGGGCCGGGGGCACCGAATCGGAGGATCACCTGGACCCGGTAGTCCAGGCCCTGCGGGGCGATCTGGTACGGGCCGAGGACGACGTGCCAGGTGCCCGGGTTGATCGGGCCGGGGAGGTAGCCCGGGGTGGCGGTGTCGCGGGCGATCGCGAACTCGGTGCGGAAGCCGCCGGACCAGCCGCGGAAGCCGTCACCGCCGACATCGGCGCCGCGCTCGTCGAAGATGCCGATGTCGCAGGAGTTTCCGGGGGTGCCGGCCGGGACCTGCGGCTTGTCGTAGCCGTAGGAGACGGCGATCTCACGGACGCCGTCGGGGACTTCGACCGGGAGGTAGACGAAGTCGGGGGCGCCGGTGGGGAGGTGGCCGGTGAGGGTGAGGGTCCGGTCGGCCTGCCCCGGGGCGGCGGCCGCCGTGCCGGTGGTGGCGGCGAGACCGAGGGCGGTGGCGGCGCCGGTGGCGAGGCCGGTGCGGAGCAGGTCGCGGCGGGCGGGGTGGGCCGGTTGTCCGGACTGCTTCGGCTGGGTCGGGTCGGTCGGGTCGGTCGGTTGGGCCGGGTCGGTCGGTTCGGCGGGCATCGGGGCCTCCGGGCTGGGGTGGGCGGATCCGCTGGCTCGCCTACCCGGGCTGGTGAACCTGGGGTGAGGCGGGGCCCACCGGGGTGGGGCGGGTCGGTGAAAGGGGCCGGGCCCGGGCGGAGGCGGGGGCGAGTTGCGGGGGAGTGACGCTCGGTCGGTTCATAGTCTGTGACAGGTGATGACGGGTCGGGAGGCTGGTGTGGCACTGAGTCGGCGGGCGCTGTTGGCGGCGGTGGTGGTCGGCGGCGCGCCGGCGGGGTGCCGGACCGAGCGGGTCGCCGAGGAGGGTGGATCGGCCCCGCCGACAGTCTCCGCTGCGGCCGCGCCGCCCGCCACACCGCCGGCCACGCCCTCGGCCACGCCGTCGGCCACGCCGTCTGCCGGGCCGTCCGCGACTGCGTCCGCCACGTCGCCCGCCACGTCGCCCGCCACGTCGCCCGCCGCGTCCGCCGCTCCTGCGGCGGCCCGGGAGCCGACCCGGGCCGAGGTGGTTCAACGCTACGGCGACACGGCCCCGAGCGGCTGGGGCCTGGAGGTCGCCGGGGTGATGACCTCACTGCCCGAGGGCGAGGCGGCCATGGCGCTGACCTTCGACGCCTGCGGCGGCCCCGGCGGGAACGGATACGACGCCGACCTGATCAGATTCCTGCGCGATCGCGGCGTCCCGGCCACGCTCTTCCTGAACGCCCGATGGATCGACGCCAACCCGGACGTGTTCGAGCAGCTCGCCGCCGATCCGCTGTTCGAGATCGGCAACCACGGCACCGGGCACCGCCCGCTCTCGGTCACCGGCCGGTCCGCCTACGGGATCGCCGGCACGGGTGACGTCGGCGAGGTGTACGACGAGGTCGTGGGAAACGCCCACAAGCTGGCCGGGCTGCTCGGGCACCCGCCCCGGTTCTTCCGATCCGGCACCGCGCACTACGACGACGTCGCCACCCGGGTGGTCGCCGACCTGGGCGAACGCGTCGCGGGCTTCACCGTGAACGGGGACGGTGGTGCCACGCTCAGCGCCGCCGAGGTGCGGCGGGAGGTGGCGTCGGCCCCGCTCGGGGCGATCGTCATCGGCCACATGAACCGCCCGGGCGGCGGCACCGCCGCCGGGGTGGCGGCGGCGGTGCCGGGGCTGCTCGGGTCCGGGCGGCGGTTCGTCCGGCTGTCCGACGTGATGTGAGGCTGTCGGCTGTGCGGTGAGCCGGACTCGGTACGAGCCCGGCGAGGTGTGTGGGCCCGGCGGCTTACGCCAGGCGGAGGCCGTCCGGGTGCTCCTCCTCGATGATCCGCACCAGCCAGTCGAAGACCGTCGGCCCCTTGCCCTCCCGGGCGGCGGCCAGCTCGGCGCCGACCTGCTCGCGGTTGGCGGGGTGGCACCGGGTGAGCCGCAGCTCCAGCCGGCGCACCGTCTCCGGGTAGCCGAGGTTGTGGCGGGAGACCTCGTGGTCGCGCCACTCGATGACGTAGTCGCCGTCCTCGGGCGTGCCGTAGCCGCCGCGCAGGCAGTCGGCGAAGGCGTCGAGGTTGCGGCCGAAGTAGCCGTCCACGCCCATTTCCCGGCCGACCGCGTCCCAGAAGTCGTCCAGGTTGCCGATCCTGCTGCCGTCGATCACATAAGTCACCGTCACGGGGTCGAGGATATGCCCGGGAGGCGAACGGACCGGCGATGCGCGGACCGGCGATGCACGGTTACGGTTCGACGGCGATCGCGGTGGCGAGCAGCCCGTCGCGGACCGCCCAGCGGCCGTCGAAGCCCTCGATCCGGCGGCCACCGACCATCGGGCCGGGGACCAGCAGCCGGGCGGAGAAGGTGCCGTCGGGGGAGAGGTCGAGCTCGGCCTCGTGGAAGTCCAGCCACAGCTCGGTCAGCGGGAACCAGGCCTTGTAGACCGACTCCTTGGCGCTGAACAGGATCCGGTCCCACGGGGTGCCCGGGTGCTCGGCGGCGAGCTTCGCCAGCCGCTGCTGCTCGACCGGCAGGGCGACAACGTTGAGCACGCCCTCCGGGAGCGGCAGCGCGGGCTCGGCGTCGATGCCGACGGAGGCGAGGGCGCCGGCCCGGGCGACGGCGGCGGCGCGGAAGCCGTCGCAGTGGGTGAGGCTGCCGGTCACGCCGTCCGGCCAGCTCGGGGCGCCGCGCAGGCCCGGGACGAGCGGGCGGTACGGGACGCCGAGGCGGGCCAGGGCGGCGCGGGCGCAGTGGCGCACGGTGGTGAACTCGCGGCGGCGCTTGTCGACGGCGTTGGCGACGACCGCCTCCTCGGCCGGCTCCAGCCGGGCCTCCGGCGGATCGTCGTAGGCCACCTCGGTCACCACGACGTCCGGCAGCAGGTCCCCGATCACGCGTTCCCCCCTCGGTCGGCCGCGCGGGCGGGCGCCGCGCGGGACGAGCGTAACCCGGGCGGGCGGCCCTGGTCCGTGATCGTGGCGAACCGAGGCCGCCCGGTATCGGTGACTTGAGGCCGGGGCTACTGGCCGAGCAGCCGGGCGAAGTCCAGCCCGAGGCTGCCGAGCACGGGCAGTGCGCCGAGGTCGGTCACGCATGTTCGCTCCTTCGGCCGCATTGGTGAAGATTCTTGCCTTGTGTTCATGGCAATACCGGGGAGGTCTGGACCATTCCTGAGCGAAGCACATACGTTCCCTTTACCCGGGTGGCCGCTGGGGCGGGCGGGTCGTCGAACTCCACGGTGGAATGGGCGACTTGTGATTGTCATGTCCATGGCTACTCAAGGTCTCGTCGAACCGGAGGGAACGAACCATGCGTGCCATCGGCAAGAGTCTCAGGATCCTCGCGGGCGCCCCGCTCGCCGCCGCAGCTCTCATCGCCCTCACGGCCGGCTCCGCCGGCGCCGCGATACCGATCAACAAGCCCATGGCCGGCAAGGCCACCTACTACGCCGACGCCGGCTACGGCGCCTGTGGCACCCAGATCAACGCGTCCACGCAGATGCTGGTCGCCGTCCCGCACACCTGGTGGACCTCCGCCAACCCCAACAACGACCCGCTCTGCAAGGGCATTTCGGTCAAGGTGACGTACCAGGGCAAGACCATCACCGTCCCGGTGAAGGACCAGTGTCCCTCCTGCGACTCCACCCACATCGACCTCAGCCAGCCCGCCTTCGCCAAGCTGGCCCCGCTCGACAAGGGTGTGATCAACGGCCTCACCTGGCAGTTCGTCAAGGCCGGTCTGAACGGCAAGACTGTCGAGCTGTCCGAGCCGATCACCGGCTCGACCATCCGCTGAGGCCGCTGAGGCCGCTGAGGCTTCCAGGGCTTCTGGCGTCGCTGACGCCGCTGGGGCTTCCGGTGTCGCGGTGCCCGCCCCTGCCTGTGCGCAGGGGCGGGCTCACCGCCGTGTGGTGGCGGCGGCCGCAGGGGTCCGCGGTGCCATGGTGAGCAGCAGTTGGACCGCCGGGGACGCCGTCCGCGGGTTGTGGGCCAGCCCCAGGGTGACGGTGGGAACCGGGCGGGTCAGCCGGCGCAGGCAGACGCCGGGTATCCGGAAGACCCGGGCCCGCCCCTCGGGAATGGGCGCGATGCCGTAGCCGGCCGCCACGGCCAGCAGCAGCTGCTCGTCGTCCGGCTCCTCGCGCACGATCCGGGGCGGCCCGTCGGGCCACAGCTGCCCGGTGATCGACGCGTGCATTCCGGGGCCGTTCTCGCGCGGCCACAGCACCACCGGCTCGTCGCGGATGCGGCTCCGGCTGACCCTGGCGCGGGTGGCGGCGAGCGGGTGGTCGGTCGGCACCGCCAACAGCAGCTCCTCCTCGGCGATGAGGCGGCAGGCCAGTTCGGGGATGTCCAGCGGAGGCCGGACGAAGGCCGCGTCCAGCCGCCCCGCGAGGAGTTCGGCCACGTTGTGGGCCGTCCAGCCGGTCTGCAGGGTGGTGTCCACCCGGGGGTACCGCTCGCGGAACTCGGTCATCAGGGTGTCGCAGACACCGCCGCGCGCGGAGCGGGTGTACGCCACCCGGAGGCTGCCCTGCCGACCCTCGACCACGGCCTCGATCCGCCGGTCGGCCTCGGCCACCTGGCGCAGCACCTGCCGGGCCTCCTCGGAGACCGCGCTGCCGATCGGGGTCAGCGTGCACCCCTTGCTGGTGCGCTCGACCAGTCGCACGCCCAGATTCCGTTCCAGCGCCATGATCTGTTGGCTCAGCGCCGGCTGGGCCACGCGCAGCCGGCGGGCCGCCCGGGTGAAGTTCAACTCCTCGGCCAGTACCGAGAAGTAGCGCATTCGGTGAAGGTCCACCGGCCGATGATAGGGGCGCCGACGGGCGATAAGGCCGGCTTATCGCCACCCGACAGAACTGGTCTTGGACGCCCCCCGGTCCGTCCCGCTTTCCTGGTTCCAGCCGCCGCGGTCGGCGTACGGCGGCACCTCGGGAGGAGTGGATCGGTGGACGTCGTCGTGATCGGCAGCGGGGTCATCGGGCTCACCACAGCGCTGCGTCTGCAGGAGAAGGGGCTGGAGGTCGTCGTGGTGACGGCGGACGGACTGCTGTCGACGACCTCGGCCGTGGCGGCGGCGGTCTGGTACCCGGTCGGTGTGGCGGCGGACGACCGGGTCGCGGGCTGGTCCGCGGCGACCTACGCCGAACTCGCCCGCCAGGCCGACGACGGCGCACCCGGCGTCGTCATGCGCGACACCTGGATGCCGGCGCACCGGCGGCAGCCAGAGGCCCTGCCCTGGTGGGCGGCCGCCGTCCCGGACCTGCGTCGCCTGGAGCCGGCCGAACTCGCCCCGGCGTACGCGGACGGCTGGCGGTTCACCGCCCCGACGGTGGAGATGCCGCTCTACCTGCCCTGGCTGCTCGGCCGCCTCCTGGACAACGGTGGTGACGTCGTCCACCGGCGCCTCGACACCCTCCACCAGGCTCGCGCCTGGGCGCCCGTCGTGGTCAACGCCAGCGGACTCGGCGCGCGGCAACTGTGCGACGACCGGGAGGTGCGGCCGGTGCGCGGACAGCTTGTCCTGGTGCGTAATCCCGGGCTGCGGGCCTCGCTGCGGATCCAGGACGACCCGGCCGGGTACACCTACGTCCATCCCCGGAGCAGGGACGTCGTGCTGGGCGGCACCTTCGAGGAGGAGGACTGGGGGCTCGGGTCCGACCCGTTGACGGCCGAGGCGATCCTCGCGCGGTGCGCGGTGCACGTCCCCGAACTGCGCGAGGCCGAGATCATCGGCCATCCGGTGGGACTGCGGCCCGATCGCCGGGGCGGGGTGCGGCTGGAGGCCGAGACGGCCGGTGCGGGCGGCGTCGCGGTCGTGCACAACTACGGCCACGGCGGCGCGGGGGTGACGCTCAGCTGGGGGTGTGCGGACGCTGCCGCGGATCTGGCCGCGGCGGCGGTGGGCTGAGGCGGGTACGGGTGCTGCCGCCGGATCGCCCGAGAGCGCCGACTGCCGGACGGATCTGACGAATCGTCACACATCCACCGGCCCTCGGTGGTTAGACTCGCGGACCGCCGCCCCGCCCGGCCGGTCGGCCCATTCCCGCTCCCTGCTCCCTGCTCCCCGCTCCCCGCTCCCCTGCTCTCTGCTCCCACGGAGGAGTCTTGGCTTCGATCACCCTCGACGCGGAGCGTCGCGTCCGCGCCGACGCCGTACGCGTTCGGGTCGCGGCGGTGGAGACGCTCCGCTCGCTCGGCTTCCAGGTCACCGCGGAGATGGCCACCGTCGTGGAGGCCCAGCGCGGATCGGCCGTCCGCTCCGCGATGCTGCTGCCCGACCAGGTCCCGCTCACGGCGCGCCTGCGGTTCACGGCCGATCCCGACGGCCTCGCCCGGGGCACGGCGCTGTCGCTGCACCTGACGGACCGTTCCCTCTCGATCGTCGCGCTGGGTGTGCAGGCCCCCTACGTGTCGGCGTTCCAGGCCGCGCTGGCCGCCCTCGACCGGGCGCTGGGCGGCCTCGACCCGGACGCGGCGGCGGCCGGCTTCCCCGCGCCCCGGTGGTGGGCCCGTGCGCCCCAGGCGGAGACGTTGGCCCGGCACCACGAGACCGGCCGGCGCCTGGTCGGGGGCATGGCGGCGAGCATCAACGAGCGGCTCTCCGGTGGGCCGCAGTCCACCGGGCCGTCCCTGTGGGGCGGGGTCGCGGGCGTCGTCTTCCGGTCCCCGGCCGGCTTCGTCGCGATGGACGCCGTCGCCGCCTGGAGCCTGCTGGCGATTCCGGTGATGATGGGCAGTCGGCCGGGCGGTGTCCCGGACCGACTCGGCGTCCAGGTGGCGCGGTTGGCGGCGGAGATGGAAGGCCGGCTCACCGCCGGCGGCCCGGGCGTGGTCGAGGTGCCGGTGGCGGAGGAGCACCGGGCGGCCTTCGAGTTCCTCCACCGGCAGTTCGGGATCCGCTCGCGGCTGCCCGTGCGAACGCTGTGCACCTGCCGGGACTGTCGGCAGACCAAGGTGGTGAACCTGGAGCTCCAGCGGCTGCGGGAGCGGAAGAAGCGCCTGGAGATGCTCTCCTCGGTGCTGCGCGCGGCACGGAGCAAGGAGGGCGTGCCCAACCCCTTCCTGGTCTTCGGGGCGCTCTTCCAACGGACCAGGATCGTCCCGGACTTCGTCTGCGCGCGCTGTGAGAGCACGGAGGCCGATGAACAGCCGGTGACGTTCTGTCCGGCCTGCGGCGCCATGTGCACCGAGTCCGTGCTGACGACGTGTGCCGGGTGCGGGTACGACTTCGGGGGGCTGGTGGCGGATCTCGTCCTCTGGGACACCACGCCGCCGGCGCCGCTGCCGGCACCCCCGCCACCGGCCGTACCCCCGGCTCCCGTGGTTCCCCCGCCCCCGGCCGTGGCGCCGCCACCGGTGCCACCCGCCCTGCCCGCGGTCCCGCCGGTGCCCGCTGCCGCACCCGGGTTCGGTCCGCCGCCCGAAGGCTTCACCGCATTGCCCCCGACCTGCGGTATCTGCGGCGGAAGCTTCCCCGTCCTGTGGTCCGTACAGGTCCTCGACGGGATCGACCCCCGGCCGATGACGGTCTGCGCGACGTCCTCGCGCTGTTCGCCGCCCTCGCTCGTCACACCGGCGCGGATCCGGTTCTGACCTCGGCCGGGGGCCGCCGCCGCAGGGGCGGGCGCATGGAGCCGGTCAGAGGTGGTGTTCGATGGCCTCGAGGATGTCGGGGCGGTGATCTGCCGGTGGTGAGAGGGGAGTTCGGAGTATGTCAGAGGTGAGGAAACCGATGCTGTATGTCGTCGTGTGTGCGGCGGGAGTGGCCGACGGGGTAGGGGAGTTGATCTCGGCGGCGCAGGGGCGGGGGTGGGAGGTCGGCGTGGTGGCGACTCCGCTGGCCATGGGGTTCATGGACACCGCCGCGATCGAGGCGCAGACGGGGTATGTGATCCGCTCGGCCTGGCGGAAGCCGGGGGATGACCGGCCGCTGCCGGACGCGGACGCGATCGTGGTCGCTCCGGCGACCTTCAACACGATCAACAAGTGGGCCGCCGGCATCGCTGACACACTCGCGCTCGGCATCCTCTGTGAGGCGTACGGGCGGGGCACCCTGACGGCTGTGCAGCCGCGCGTCAATGAGGCGCTGGCGAAGCATCCGGCGTACGTGGAGAGCCTGGTCCGGCTCCAGGGGATGGGGGTGCGTTTCGTGGACGACGCTCCCGAGGCGTACACCTGGACGCGGGTGCTCGACCTGCTGGAGAGCTGACAGGGTGGCCGGCCCGGTGTGGGGATCCTGCCACTCCGGAGGGTGGTCCCCGGTGACCTCCCGAGGGTGGCGTCCGGGCGGGTCGGCGACGGCCGGGCGGGCTGCCACCTCGCCGATCGCCAGGGCGGCGGACCTGGTCTCCGGACGAATCCGACGGTCCGTTCGGCGGATGCGTGCGGCTGGGCTGCTGTGCGGTCCGCCGTGAACCGCACACCGTTGAGGGTGTGCTGAGTCGAACCCTCCCCGCCCTGTGCCTCGCCCTGCTGCTCTGCGCGCCGGCAAGCCGCGCGTACGCCACCTCGTCCGACGGGGAGGTGGTCGCCGTGGACCAGGAGTCCCGCCGTGTCCTCGTCCTGGAGACGGCCGAGGAGCTGATGGACTATCAGGGGCCGGACCGCCCGCCCGTCGTGTGGTCCTGGGGGGCCGACCGGGCGCCCGACCTCGGTGACCTCGGCCCCGCGCACAGCTGGACCAACCCGGATGAGGCGAAGAGCCGGATCCTGGAGGACCGCCGCTACCTGCTGACCACCGCCTCCGGCGGGCTCGCCGCGGTCGTCGACACCGCCACCGGCCGCAGCCGCTGGGCGGTGGACCTCGGCGAGGCCGTCAATCCGCACAGCATCGAGCTGCTCCCGGACGGCAACGTCGCGGTCGCCGCGAGCGGCGGCGGCTGGGTGCGGCTGTACGCCGCCTCGCAGGGCCCCCGGGTGACCGCTCACGCGACCTTCCGCCTGCCCGGCGCGCACGGGGTGTACTGGGACGAGCGGACCGGCCTGCTCTGGGCGCTCGGCGACGGCGAGCTGACCGGGCTACGGGTCGGCGGCACCCCGGCCGAGCCCGCGCTGGGCGCCGTCCGGAGCGCCCCGCTGCCCGACCGGGGCGGGCATGACCTCGCGCCCGTGCTGGGCGCGCCAGGCCGGTTCTGGGTGAGCACGCTGAACGGCCTGTGGCAGTTCGACCCGGCCGCCGACGGGTTCACCCCCGTCCGTCTGGCCGATCCCGCCGCCGAGCAGGACGTCAAGAGCATCGGCGACGACCCCGGAACCGGGCGGCTGCTCACGGTGGCCCCTGATCACCGTGGCCCGTGCGACTGGTGCACCTCGGTGATCCGGCTGCACCGCCCGGAGGGGACCTGGACGCTGGGCGGGACGCAGCTGTACAAGGCGCGTTGGTGGGCCACCTGGTAGCAGATCTGTGACGGACAGTAGTCGATCTTGCTCGGCGGGTCGGCGATACCACCCGTTCTGCTTACCGCGTTCGGCTGATGGGGCATATTGTGTACCCCCGCAAACTACTCCGATAGAAGTCAGTTTCCCGTCGCCGTCCGAAAACCATCTGCGGACCCTCGTCGACTGGGATAGCGTCGAAGGCGTCGGGGGGTCGACACCGATCCGGTGTATTCGAACGCTAGTTACCGGGCCGTAATGGCCCGAATCGGTCCTGGAGAAAAGCATGCGGAACCTGCAGAATTCACTTCCGGAAAACCGGTCGGATGTCATCGACGATCTGCAGCTCGCGATGGATTCGCTGTCCGCCTTCCCGGCCCGGAACGCGGCCGGCGGGGCCGATGTCACCGAGCGGCTCGCGGCGGTCGCCGAACTCTGCCGCTCGGTCGACGCGGTGCTCGACAGCCTGGTCGTCCAGGCGGCCGCCGAGGCCGCCGAGGAAGGGTGGACCGCGGCCCGGATGGCGGCCGAACACTCCGGCTACTACGCCAGGTTGCGGCGCGCGCTGCTCCCCGCCGGGGTCTCGGCCGGGCTGACGCAGCAGTGAGCGCGGTGTACGCCCGCGCCCACGTGCTGTCCTGCCCCACCCGGTGGAGCGACGTCGACGAGAACGGGCACATCAACAACGCCCGGCTGGTCGGCTACATCCAGGAGGGGATTTACGACCTGTTCTGCCACCACGCGACCGCCGTCCGGGAATCGCTGTTCCCGTCCGGATTCATTATCGCGCGGCACGAGATCGATTACCTGGAACAGTTGCACCACGGGCCGGAGCCATTGGCGGTGCGACTGACGGTGGAACGGCTCGGCCGGAGTTCCGCGCAGGTCGAGGTGAATGTCTGCCGGGAGCCGCTCACCTTTATGCGGGCCCGGACCGTGGTGGTCGCGCGGGACCGGGAGTCCGGTCGCTCGCGCGAACTCACCCAGAACGAACGCCGTTTTCTGTCGGCGTTTATGGCGGACACGGCGCGTGGCGACGCCCCGACCGTCGGCGTGCAGCCGACCGTGCCGGCCCAGCGGGTGGCGACCCGCTCCGGTGGCGGGGTGGTCCCGTCGCACGGCTCGCGCAGACGGTGTCTGGCCTCGGCGGGCTGACCGCCGCTTGACACCTGTGAGTTCCCGTGCCGGTGACGGCGCGGGCCGACGGCGTGATCCACGACGGCGTCGATCCGTCCGTCCGGCCCCGGCCCTCGGCCGGCGCGTCCGTGCCCGGAAGTCCCCAGCCCGAAATCGGCGGGTATCGGCCCGGACGGACCGCAGTACGCTGATCAACACGGGAGCCGGTACGTCCCCCGGCGGTCACGGGCTGCGATGAGGCGCCGCGCAGGCGGTAGGGGGCTCGGAACGTCGGCCGCCGCCGGTCCGGCCGGATCCCGCCGACCGGAAGGAGGACGCGATGACCATCTCTTGGGAGGACTTCCTCGCCCGCGTCGTGGAGCGCGGCGAGTACCGGGGCCAGGCGGAGGCGGACCATGCCGCCCGGGTCGTGCTCGGCCTGCTCGGCGAGCATCTGGTGGGATCCGAACGGACCGACCTCGCCGACGCGCTGCCCACGACGTACGCCCCGCTGCTGCGCGACGCCCAGCCGGCCACCGCGCCACTGACCGCCGAGCGCTTCGTGGACGCCGTGGTCGGCTGGATCGACGGGGCGACGCCGGCCACCGCCCAGTGGGACATCGGGGCGGTGCTCAGCACCGTGGCCGACCTGGTTCCGGGGGAACTGATCGACCGGGTGATCGAACAACTCCCGGAAGGCTACGACCTGCTCTTCGGCCACCCGCTGCCGGCCTGAGCGCCCCTTCGCGCCGAGGACCTCTTCGCGCCGAGGCCCCCTTCCCGGCCTGCGGGGTGCCGTCGGGCTCGGCGCCGGTGAGCGCCGGGACGGCGGTGACGGAGCCCCGGGCGTAGCGGCGGACCGGGTTGTCGAGCAGGGCGTAGGGCGGCATGGCGCGGGTCTCCGAACGGGGTGGTGCCCGTGGGCGGCGGGCGGTCAGCGGCAGAGCGCCGCCGCACCGATCAGCCCGGCGTCGGTGCCGAGTTCGGCGCGGCGCACGTCCAGGCCGCGGATGTACGAGAGGGCGGCGTAGCGGTCCAGGTGCCGGGCGAGCGGGGTGAACAGCACCTCCCCGGCGGTGGCGACACCGCCCCCGACCACCACCCGGTCGAGGTCGACCAGGGCGGCCGTGGCGGCGATCCCGGCGGCCAGTGCCTGGGCGGCCCGGTCGAAGGAGGCCAGCGCGATCGGGTCGCCCGCCCCGGCGGCGGCGGCGACCGCCCGGGCGGTGCGGTCCTCGCCGTCAGGGCGCCAGCCCTCGGCGAGGGCCCGGCGGGCGATCGCGGTGCCGCTGGCGAGGCCCTCCAGACAGCCGCGCGAGCCGCACGGGCAGAGCTCGCCGTCCAGGTCGACGCTGATGTGGCCGAGGTGCCCGGCGTTGCCGCTGGGGCCCGGCCGGACGGCGCCGTCCAGCACCAGCCCGGCGCCGACGCCGGTCGACACCACCAGGCAGAGCGCGTTGGCGGCGCCCCGGGCCGCGCCCTGCCAGTGCTCGGCGGCGGCCATCGCGACGCCGTCCCCGGCCAGCCGGACGGGCAGCGCACGGGCGGCCACCGCCGGGTGCGCGGCGACCTCGGCGACCAGCGGGAAGCCGCGCCAGCCGGGGATGTTGACCGGGCTGACGGTGCCGCCCGCGAGGTCGACCGGGCCGGCGCTGCCGATCCCGACGGCCGTTACGGCGGCCCACTCGGCCGTACCGGCGAGCTGGTCCAGTACCTGGTGCACGACGGCGAGCACCGCCGGGCCCGGCTCCCGGGCCGGGGTGGGCAGCTGGAGCCGGTGCCGCAGCCGTCCGTCGCCGTCGACCAGCGCGCCGGCGATCTTGGTGCCGCCGATGTCGACAGCGGCGAACAGGGGGGTGAGCGGCACGGTGGGCTCCAGGAGGTGGGAGTCGGCGGCGCCCCGGCCACGCGGGGCCGGGGCGCTCTTACGGTACGTCGGTCAGCCGGCCGCGCTGAGCCGCAGGGTGACCAGTTCGAACGGCCGCAGCGCCAGCCGCACCGCACCGTCCTCCACCGTGACCTCGCCGCGGGTGCCGTCCCAGGGCCGCTCCAGCAGGTCGCAGGGGGCGGCGCCGGCCAGCGGGAAGGAGGTGGTGAGCCCGCCCCGGGCGCGGCCGCCCCCCGCCTCGTAGACCCGGACGATCAGGTCGCCGCTGCGGTCGTCGGCGAGCTTGACGGCGCTGACCACCAGCGCGTCGTTGTCCAGCTCGACCAGCGGCGCGATCTGCTCGGCGCTGCCGGTGACCCGCCGCTCGGGCAGGCCGATCCGGTAGCCCTCGCGGACGGCGTCGGCGACCGCCGCGCCCGGGACCAGGGCGTGCCGGAAACGGTGCAGGCCCTGGTCGGTCTTCGGGTCGGGGAAGCGCGGGGCGCGCAGCAGCGAGAAGCGGACCGTGGTGGTGGTGCCGCCGTCGCCGTCGCGCACGGTGCGGGTGACGTCGTGGCCGTAGGTCGAGGCGGTGACCAGGGCGACGCCCCAGCCGGGCTCGTCCAGGTGGACGAAGCGGTGGTTGCAGGCCTCGAACTTGGCGGCGTCCCAGCTGGTGTTGGTGTGGGTGGGCCGGTAGAGGTGGCCGAACTGGGTCTCGGCGGCGTAGCGCTCGGTGTGGATGTCCAGCGGGAACGCGGCCTTGAGGAACTTCTCGGTCTCGTGCCAGTCGACCTCGGTGTCGATGTCGAGGCGCTGCTCGCCGGCCCGCAGGGTGAGCGTCTGGACGACGGTGGAGGAGCCGAAGGAGCGGGCGATCCGGACCGAGGCCTGATCGGCGGTGGCCGAGGCGGTGAGCGAGTCCACGCCGGTCAGGTCGGTGACGGTGTTGCGGTAGAACTGGTCGACGTCCCAGGCGTCCCACATGTTGGGGAAGTCGGGGTGCAGCTGGAGCAGATTGGCCCGGCGGCCGGGGGCGACGGTCTCCCGGCCGCTCGCCGTCTCGACCACCGAGCCGATCAGGCCGTCGGCGTCCACCACCACCTCCAGCAGGCTGTTGCGCAGGGTGAAGCCGCCCCCGTCCAGCGGGGTCACCGAGCAGGCCGCACCGCCCGGGACGGCGACTGCGGCCCCGCCCGCCGGAACGGCCGAGCGCGCGTGCGGCGCCGCGTTGAACACCAGCTCGCGCCCGCCCGAGGCCGCCCCGGCCAGCGCCTGCTGGGCCGCTCCGATCAGCCCCTCCAGCTCCCGCGCCAGCGCCGCGTAGGTGGCCTCGGCCTCCCGGTGCACCCAGGCGATCGAGGAGCCGGGCAGGATGTCGTGGAACTGGTGCAGCAGGACGGCCTTCCAGATCCGGTCCAGCTGCTCGTACGGGTACTCGGCGCTGGTGCGCAACGCGGCTGTGGCGCACCAGAGTTCGGCCTCGCGCAGCAGGTTCTCGCTGCGCCGGTTGCCCTGCTTGGTCCTCGCCTGGCTGGTCAGGGTGGCCCGGTGCAGCTCCAGGTAGAGTTCGCCGACCCAGACCGGCGGGTTCGGGTACGCGGCCTCGGCCTTGGCGAAGAACTCGGCGGGCTTCTCCCAGCGGACGGTGGCGGAGCCCTCCAAGTCCCTCATCCGGGCGGCCTTGGCGACCATCTCGCGGGTCGTCCCGCCGCCGCCGTCGCCCCAGCCGGTCGGGGCGAGCGAGTGGCGGGCCACCCCCTTGTCCTTGAAGTTCCTTGCCGCGTGGGCGATTTCACTGCCCTTCATGGAGCAGTTGTAGGTGTCCACGGGCGGGAAGTGGGTGAAGATCCGCGTCCCGTCGATGCCCTCCCAGAGGAAGGTGTGGTGCGGGAACGCGTTGACCTGGCTCCACGAGATCTTCTGGGTCAGCAGCCACCTGGAGCCCGCGTTGCGGATGATCTGCGGCAGACCGCCGGTGAAGCCGAAGGTGTCCGGCAGCCAGGCCTCGTGGTTCTCGACCCCGAACTCCTCCAGGAAGAACCGCTTGCCGTGCACGAACTGCCGGGCCATCGCCTCGGAACTCGGCATGTTGGTGTCGGACTCCACCCACATGCCGCCGGCCGGGACGAACCGCCCCTCGGCCACCGCCTTGCGCACCCGCGCGTACACCTCGGGGCGGTGCTCCTTGATCCAGGCGTACTGCTGCGCCTGGGACATGGTGTAGAGGAAGTCCGGCTCGTCCTCCAGCAGGGCGGTCATGTTGGCGGTGGTGCGGGCCACCTTGCGGACGGTCTCGCGCAGTGGCCAGAGCCAGGCCGAGTCGATGTGGGCGTGGCCGATCGCGCTGATCCGGTGCGCGGACGGCACGGCGGGCGCGGCCAGGACCGCCGTCAGCTCCGAACGGGCCCGCGCCGCAGTACCGTTGACGTCCTGCAGGTCGACCGCGTCGAGGCAGCGTTCGACCGCGCGCAGGATCTCCCAGCGGCGGGCGCTCTCCACCGGCAGCTCGGCCATCAGCTCGCCGAGCACCTCCAGGTCCAGCGACAGTTGCCAGACGGTGTCGTCGAAGACCGCCAGGTCCATCCGGGCCAGCCGGTACTGCGGCCGGTCGCCCGCCGTCTCCCTGTCGCCCAACTCGGTGGGCAGGAAGGGGTGGTAGTCCAGGATCACCGGGTTGGCGGCGGCCTCGACGTGCAGCAGCACCTGCTCGCAGCCGGCTGCCGGGGCGGCGATCCGCACCCACTGGTTGCGCGGGTTGAGGCCCTTCACCGGGCTGCCGTCCGGGCGGTAGACCAGGCCCTCGCACTGGAAGCCGGGCATGTTGGCGTCGAAGCCGAGGTCGATCAGCGCCTCGACCGTCCGCCCGGCCCAGGCCCCGGGCACGGTGCCGGCCACGGTCAGCCAACTGGTGCCCCAGGGCGCGCCCCAGGGGTCGCCGACCGCGATCGGGGTGCGTGGCGCGGCCAGGCCCTCGGCGACCGGGACGGGCTCGCCGGGGGCGGTCCAGATGCCGACCTCCAACGGGACGGACTCGGGGTAGACCGCCGGGAGGATGCGCTCCTCCAGGACGCGCTTGAGGCGGGACTCGACCAGGGTGCGGTCATCGTGCATGTCGGCAGGCTCCGTTGCGTGGCGAGGGTCAGCGGTGTCCAGGAGAAGCAGCGGTGTCTCGGGGGTCGGCGGCGTCTCGGGGGTCAGCGGTGTCCAGGGGAGGCGGCGGTGTCCAGGTGGGTCGGCGGTGCTCAGGGAGAACGTACGTCGGAGGGGTGGACCACCTCGGTGATGCCGCGCGCGGCCAGGTGCGCCCGGTCCCCGGCGTGCTCGGCGAGCACGGCGGTCGGGCGGGCGCCCGCCTCGGCGAGGCGCATGAAGGCCTCGTAGACCGGGCCGCCGGGGCCGCAGACCGAGCGGCGGGGGGAGGTCACCTCGTCGCCGGCGGCCACCACCACGGCGGTGCTGCGCGGCTTGGGCGGCTGCCAGGAGCGGCGGGCCTCGGCGGCGGCCTCGGCGAGCCGGGCGCCGGCCGGCTTGACCCGCCGGTCGGTGGTCAACAGCCCGAGGTTGTACTCCAGTTCGGGGAAGTCGGCGAGCGAGCGGTCCACGTCGTGCGAGCACCACCAGGTGACGCCCCACAGGTCCGGGCAATCCAGCACGGCCGCCACGGTGGCGCCGGTGAACCGGGCCGCGTCCTCGGCGGTGACGTGCGGGGCGGGCGCGCCGACCTCCTGCAGCCAGACCGGGCGGGCCGGGTCGTCAGCCCAGGCCTTGGACAGCTCCACCAGGTACGCGGCGTGCTGGGCGGTGGCGGTGGAGCGGGCGCCGTAGCGCTGGGCGGTGCCGTTGAACACCCAGGAGTGCACGGCGGTGGCGGCGCCCAGCCGGGCCGAGTGCCAGGGCGTGAACGGGTGCCCGTCCAGGTACCAGGCGGCGTCGTAGGAGGCGTGCAGGTGCAGCCGTCCGGGCGCGCCCTGCTCGCAGGCGGCGAGCATCCGGCGCAGCCAGGCCTCCGCCTCGGCGGGGGTGACCCGGTCCGGGTCGGGGTGCGGGGCGCCGGAGAACTGGTTGATCTCGTTGCCGAGCGTCATCCCGAGGAAGTTGGGCCGCTCGCGCAGCGCCTCGGCCAGCGTGCGCAGATAGGCTGCCTGGCCGTCGAGGACCTCGGGGTCGGTGAAGATGTTCCGCCGGTGCCAGGTCTGGGTCCAGGACGGCAGGAAGTCGAAGCTGGACAGGTGCCCCTGGAGGCCGTCCACCGCGACGTCCAGACCGCGCTGACCGGCCGCGTCCACCAGTGCGGTGAGCTGCTCGACGGCGCGCGGGCGGATCAGGGTGCGGTTGGGCTGGAACAGCGGCCAGAGCGGGAAGACCCGGACGTGGTCCAGGCCGAGGGCGGCGATGGAGTCGAAGTCGGCGCGCACGGCGTCGAGGTCGAAGTCGAGCCAGTGGTGGAACCAGCCGGCGCTGGGGGTGTAGTTGACGCCGAAGCGCGGAGTGGTGGTCACGGAGGGCTTCCTCAACTCGGTTGGAGCAGATGGACGGTGTCTTCGTCCTGGGGGCTCACCCCTTGACGGCTCCCTCCTCGACGCCCTTGAAGAAGAAGCGCTGGCAGACGGCGAACACCACGACGATCGGCAGGAAGGCGATCATGGTGCCGGCCGCGATCAGCCGGGGGTTGGCGGAGAAGGTGCCGTTCAGGTACTGGAGCCCGACGGTGAGGGTGTACTTCTGCGGGTCGTTGAGCACGATCAGCGGCCAGAGGAAGTCGTCCCAGGCGCCGATGAAGGTGAAGATGACGATCACGCTGATCATGCCGCGCACATTGGGCAGGCCGACGTGCCACAGCCGCTGCCAGACGTTGGCGCCGTCGACCAGCGCGGCCTGGTCGAGCTCGGCCGGTACGGCGGCGAAGGCGGTGCGCATCAGCAGCACGTTGAGCATCGCGATCGCGCCGGGCAGGGCGACGCCGGCCAGGCTGTCGGCGAGGCCCAGGCTGCGCACCAGCACGTACTGGGAGACGATGGTGACCTCGCCGGGCAGGACCAGGGTGGCCAGGAACAGGCCGAGCACCAGCTTGGCGCCGCGGAAGCGCAGCCGGGCGAGCGCGTAGCCGGCGAGGGTGCAGCCGACCACGTTGCCGATGATGCAGACGGCCGCGACGATCACCGAGTTGAGGGCGTACGTCCACACCGGGATGGTGTCGGCGACCTTGCCGTAGTTGCCGAAGGTCGGCTGGTCGGGCAGGAAGCTCGGGGTGCGGGTGTAGACGTCCTCGGCGGGGCCCTTGAGGGAGGTGGACAGCTGCCACAGGAAGGGGCCGATGACCAGCAGCAGGACGAGGATCAGGAGCAGGTAGCGGGCGAGGGTCTGGGCGGGGGACGGGGTGCTGAAACCCCTGGAGCCCCGCGCGGCCTTGGTACGGACGGTGGTCATGGGGTCAGGCCGCCTTCCGGTTCAGCCGCATCAGGAACAGCATCGGGCCGAGGGTGATGACGAACAGCAGCAGGCTGAGCGCGGAGGCGTAGCCCAGGTGGCCGTTGAAGCCGCGGCTGTACATCTGGATCAGCATCACCACCGACATGTCCCGGCCGCCGGGCCCGCCCTGGCCGTTGGAGAGCACGTACAGCTCGGAGAACACGCGCAGCGAACTGACCGAGATCAGGGCCGAGATCAGCACCATGGTCGGCCGCACCCCCGGCAGCGTGACGTGCCAGAATCGGCGCACCGGGCTGGCGCCGTCCACGGCCGCCGCCTCGTGCAGGTCGCGCGGGACGTTGGCGAGGGCGGACAGGTAGATGACCATGTAGTAGCCGAGGCCCTTCCAGACGGTCAGGGCGATCGCGCTGAACAGCAACAGCCAGCGGTCGGTGAGGAAGGAGACCGGGGAGTCGGCCAGCCCGCTCTGCTGGAGCAGGCCGTTGACCAGGCCCCGGTCGTCCAGCACCCAGCCCCAGATCAGCGCCACCACCACGGCGGAGGCGATCACCGGGGTGTAGAACGCGGTGCGGAAGAAGGTGATGCCGGGGATGCGCCGCTGGACCAGCAGGGCGAGCAGCAGCGGTAGGACGGTGAGCAGGGGGAGGCAGACCAGCATGAACACGATGCTGTTGAGCAGGGCGTCGGCGAGCTGGTCGTCGTCGAGCAGGCGGCCGTAGTTCTCCAGGCCGGTGAACTGCCCGCCGCCCAGGGGTTTGGCGTTGGTGAAGGACAGGATCACCGTGTTGACGGCCGGCCAGAGGTTGAAGACGGCCAGCCAGACTATCGCGGGCCCGGCGAGCAGCCAGGGGGTTGCTCGGTGCTTGTGCGTGAGTGCACGGGAATGCTTGTTAGCTCGATCGGGTGACATCCACTCGGCTGTCTGTGTGGTGGCTACATGGTGACGTAGGCTCGCAGCTCGATCTGGGACAACGGATTCGGTGCTGGTGTGCGGGGCCCCTGCCCCACCAGAGTGATGGCTCAGGGCCTCCCCGTCGCCTCCTGCCGAGCCCGTTTGGCCACGTCGTGAGGGAACTGGCCTCCCGGGAAGGACCACGCACAGGATGCGTGTCGCCCAGCGGGGTTGAGTACGCCGGGGACCAGTGCGCTCAAGACCGTTCGGAGCGTGCGGCTCGTCAGGGGGATCCCCGATGCGTCCAAAGGATCGGTGAACCAGCGCCGGTGGGGATTGAAAATGGCCCCTGGCGACGTCGGTGAGGGTTATTCCCGGAGCGGCGGCAGGTGGTGCCTGCCGCCGCTCGGGCCGGGGCACTCATCAGCCCTTGAGCAGCTTGTTGCACTGCTCGACGGCGGAGTCCAGGGCCTGCTTGGAGCTCGCGTCACCGCTGATGGCCAGGGCGATCTGCTGGTTGATGATGGTGCTCATCGCGTCGTCGACCTGGACGGGCTGGATCAGCTTGGCCTTGGCGAGCGAGTTGAAGGCGATCACCTTGGCGTCGCCCGCGTTGGTGCCGTCGCTCTTGCTGAAGAACGGGTCGTTCGCGGAGGCCTTGGTGGACGGGAAGATGCTGGTCAGGTGGGCGAAGGCGGCCTGGTTCTCGGGGCTGGCGACCCAGCGGGCGAGGGCGACCGCGGCGGCCGGGTTCTTGGTGCTCTTGGGAATGGACAGGCCCTGGACGTACAGCGGCGGGGTGGCCAGCGCGGGGGAGGGGACGACCTTCGGGGCGAGCGTCGGGTTGTCGGTGGCGAGGCTGGTGATGTAGTTGGCGCCGGCGGTGGTCCAGGCGGCGGTTCCGGCGTTGAACAGCTTGGAGTTGCCGGCGTAGGTGTTGGTCAGCACGTCCTTGGGGAGCAGGCCCTCCTTGAAGGCGTCCCGGTACTTGTCGAGTAGTGCGGCGGCCTCGGGGGTGTTGAAGGTGAAGGACTTGCCGTCGTCGGCCGTGATCTTCACGCCGGCGTTGTAGAGGTCGCCGAGGCCCGGCTTGCGGCTCATCAGGTAGGTCTGGCCGCCGGACTTCTGCCTCATCACCCGGGCCTGGCCGATGAGTTCGTCCAGGGTGGTGGGAAGCTTCTTCGGGTCCAGACCGTTCTTCGTGAGAAGTTCCGAACTCCAGTAGTTCACATCGGTGTTGAGGTACCACGGGTAGCCGAAGGTGCCGCTCTGGCCGGTGAAGCGGTAGGCGTCGACCCCGCCGGGGACGTACTCGTCGGCGAGCTTCGGGTCGGCCTTGGCGACGTCCAGCAGGACGTCTTTCTTCGCCAGCGGGAAGGCGAAGTCCGGCGGGAGGTTGACCACGTCGGGCAGGGTGCCGGAGGCGGCCTGGCTGAGCACCTTGTCGGAGTAGCCCTCGCCGGGCTGGTCCAGCCACTCGACCTCGACGCCCGGGTACTTCTTCTTGAAGCCGTCGATCACGCCCTGCATGTAGTCGGTGAACTTGGGCTTGAGTGCCCAGGTCTGGAGCGAGACCTTGCCCTTGACCTCACCGGTGGCGGCCGCACTCGCCACGCTGTCGCTGTTCCTGCCGTCTCCGGAGCCGAGCCCGCAGCCGGTGAGGGCCACCGCGGTGAAGGCCGTTGTCGTCAGTGCCGCCCGGATTCTTCGCATGAGGGTCTCCCGGTCCTGGGTGGGTGGGGGATGGTGCGGAATATCAGAATTGGCACAACTAAACCGGTCTAGCTATGGCAGGGACTATGCTCCCGCCTAAACTTGGCTGTCAAGAGAAGGAGTCGGGTTCTGTGGGCAGACCGACGATCGCCGACATCGCCCGCCAGGCCGGTGTCTCCAAGGGCGCGGTGTCCTTCGCGCTCAACGGCCGCCCGGGGGTCAGCGAGGCCACCAGGGCGCGGATCCTGCGGGTCGCCGAGGAGATGAACTGGCGCCCGCACAGTGCCGCGCGCGCCCTCGGCGGGGCGAAGGCGGATGCCGTCGGCCTGGTGATCGCCCGCCCGGCCCGCACCATCGGCGTCGAGCCGTTCTTCAGCCAACTGCTCTCCGGCCTGCAGGCCGTGCTCTCGGCCAGCTCGGTCGCGCTGCACCTGATGGTGGTCGAGGACACCGCCGCCGAGATCGAGGTCTACCGGCGCTGGGCCTCCGAGCACCGGGTGGACGGCTTCATCGTGGTGGACCTACAGGTCAGGGACCCGCGACTGCCGGTGCTGGACGAACTCGGGCTGCCCGCCGTCGTCCTCGGCGGGCCCGGCAAGGGCGGCAGCCAGCTGCGGATCTGGGCCGACGACCGGGAGGCGATGCTCTCCATCGTCGACTACCTGGCCGCCATCGGGCACCGCCGGATCGCCCACCTGGCCGGGCTGCCGCACTTCCAGCACACCCAGCGGCGGATCCGCGCGCTGCGCGACGCCTCGCGCCGGCTCGGGCTGGAGGAAGCGGTGTCGGTGCCGACCGACTTCAGCGACGCCGAGGGCGCGGCGGCCACCCGCACCCTGCTCTCCCGGCCCAAGCGGCCCACCGCGATCGTCTACGACAGCGACGTGATGGCCGTCGCCGGGCTCGGCGTGGCGGGGGAGATGGGCGTCGCGGTGCCCGGCGAGCTGTCCATCGTCTCCTTCGACGACTCGGTGCTCGCCCGGATCGTCCACCCGCCGCTGACCGCGCTCAGCCGCGACACCTTCGCGCTCGGCGAGCAGGTCGCGCGCAGCCTGCTGGAGGCGGTGGACGAGACCGGGCCCGGGCGGGACCTGCAGATGCCCACGCCCCGGCTGACCGTACGGGAGTCCACCTCGCCGCCCTCGCCGGTCCGAGTGGTTGCCGCGCGAGTCGTTGACACGGGTTCTGAACCGGTTTAGCCTCACTGCGCCGAGGGGGTCCGGTCCTGCGCACCGTCCGCTGTCATGTTCGCTGAATTTCCCCCTCTCGATGAGCGCCGCCACGCCCGCATGCACCCGGGCCTGCCGCTGCCGGTGGGCCCGGCCCCACCCACTCCGCTCGATCGGAGCCACCGCATGTCAAGACGTCTCCCCCTGCTGCTCGGCGCCGCGCTCGCGACGGCCGCGCTGGGTGCCACGCCCGCCGCCCCCTCCGCCTGGGCCGAACCGAGACCGGCTCCGGCGCCCGCCGTCACCGCAGGCTCGGGCAGCCAGCCGTACGCCTCCTACTGGTACCCGAGCACCATCCTGAACTGGGACCCGGCCACCGACCCGGACGCCCGGTTCAACCGCTCCCGCGTCCCGCTCCAGCCGCGCACCAGCGACCCGGCCCTGGCGGCCAATCCCAACGCCCGTGCGGGCGAAGGCAAGATCGCCTCGCTGGTCTCCTTCGCCCCCACCTCCAACAACCCCTCCCAGGGCTCCGCCGACCCCAACTACTACGCCTTCGGCTACTGGCAGTACGTCGACAAGCTGGTGTTCTGGGGCGGCTCGGCCGGCGAGGGCCTGATCCTCGCCCCCAACCCGACCGTCATCGACGCCGCCCACCGCAACGGCGTCAAGGTCTACGGCACCGTCTTCTTCCCGCCCGCCGCGTACGGCGGCCAGCTCCAGTGGGTGCGCGACTTCGTCCAGAAGTCCGGCGACCGGTACCCCGTCGCCGACAAGCTGGCCCAGGCCGCCCAGTACTACGGCTTCGACGGCTGGTTCATCAATCAGGAGACCGGCGGCGGCGATTCGGGCCTCGCCACCGAGGTGCGCAACCTGATGCAGTACACCAAGGCGCAGAGCGGCACCGACTTCATGTGGTACGACGCGATGACCACCTCCGGCGCGGTCGACTGGCAGAACGCCCTCACCTCGGCCAACTCGCCGTTCCTGCAGGATGGTCCGAAGCGCACCTCGGACGCGATGTTCCTCAACTTCGGCTGGACGGCGGACGGCCTGGACTCCTCCCGGGCACTGGCCCGGCAACTCGGCCGCAGTGAGTACGAGCTGTACTCCGGCATCGACACCGAGGCCAACGGCTACAACACCTCCGTCGACTGGAACACCCTGTTCCCGGCCGGGCAGCCGCGCACCACCTCGCTCGGCCTCTACCGGCCCGAGTGGACCTGGAAGTCCGCCACCGACCGCGCCGACTTCTACGCCAAGGACGCCCGCTACTGGGTCGGCGCCAACAACGACCCCTCGAACACCGACCTCTCCAGCAGCTGGCCCGGCCTGGCCGGCTACGTCGCCGAGTCCTCGCCGATCACCGCCAAGCCCTTCGTCACCGACTTCAACACCGGCCAGGGCGACTTCTACAACGCGGGCGGCGTCCGGGTCGCCACCGGCGGGTGGAACAACCTCTCGCTCCAGGACGTCCCGCCGACCTACCGCTGGGTGGTCGACTCCAGCGGCAGCAAGCTCAGCCCGTCCATCGACTTCGCCGACGCCTACCAGGGCGGCTCCTCGCTGCGGCTGACCGGCACCCTGGACGCCACCAACACCGTGCGGCTCTACGAGACCAGCCTGCCGGTCGCGGCCGACACCAAGCTGGACCTGGTGGTGAAGACCCCGGCCGCCGGCCCGACCAAGCTCAAGGCTGCCGTCTCCTTCACCGACTCCCCGGGCAGCTTCACCACCGTGGACGTCGGCGGCAACTCCGGTACCGGCTGGGAACGTCACACCCTCGACCTCTCCCCGTACGCGGGCCGCACGATCTCCCAGCTCGCCCTGCAGGTGGACGGCTCCGACCCGGCGTACGACCTTCGGGTCGGCCAAGTCGCCCTCTACGACGGGGCGACGGAGACCCCGGCCGCACCGAGCGGGCTGACCGTGCTCGGCGCGAGCGATGCCACCCCTGGCGCCAGCCAGTCGCTGCGTCTCTCCTGGACGGCCGCGCCCGGCGGCAACGTCCACCACTACGAGGTGTACCGGCGCAATGCGGACGGCAGCCGGAGCTTCCTCGGCGCCACACCCAACGACGCCTACTTCGTCGGGCGGCTCGACCGGGCCGGTGGCGAGGCCACCACCACGCTGGACGTGGAGGCGGTGTCCACCACCTACGGGCGCTCCACCGCCGCGTCCACCACGGTGAGTTGGACCGGCACGCCGTCTACTTCCACCAACCTGGCGCTGAACCGCCCGGCCACCGCCTCCGGCCAGTGCAACGCCAACGAGGGACCGGCCAAGGCCGTCAACGGCAGCGTCAGCGGCGGGAACAGCGACAAATGGTGTTCGCTAACACGTAGCAAATGGCTTGAGGTGGACTTGGGCTCCCCAAGGGAACTGTCGAAGTTCGTGGTCAAGCACGCGGCCGCGGGCGGTGAGAGCGCGTCCTACAACACCCGGGACTTTTCCATCCAGGCCCGCTCCAAGACCACCGACCCGTGGACGACCGTCGCCACCGTGACCGGTAACACCGCCGGAACCACCACCCACCCGGTGACCACCACGGCCCGGTACGTCCGGCTGGTCGTCACCAAGCCGACCCAGACCAGCGATCCGGCCGCCCGTGTCTACGAGTTCGAGGCCTGGGGAGTCTAGGTCTGGGGAGTCTAGGTCTGGGGAGTCCAGTCCCGCCGTCTTCTTCGGATCTCCGGAAAGGAAACCATTCCCGTGCCGGTCACCACCATCACCGCCGTCGAGAATACCGACCTGTTCGTCGGCCCCGAGGACGCCCCGCGCCAGATCCTGCGGGTGACGATCGAGGGCCCGGCCGCCCGGATCGCCGTCAGCGGCCCGGGCGTCCACGGCGAGGCGACCGGCACGGGACTGGTCGAAGTCCCGTTGGAGATCACCGGTGCGGCCGTCGGCTCCCAACTACCGGTCACCGTAACGGCGTCCGCGAGTGAGGCGGCGGGTGTCGTGGAGGTCGCCGAGCCCGGCTGGACGATGTACCTGGTCTCGCACTTCCACTACGACCCGGTCTGGTGGAACACCCAGGCCGCCTACACCTCCCCCTGGGAGCTGCTCTCCGCCGACGCCACCACCCGCCCGCTGTGGGAGCGCAACGGCTTCGCGCTGGTCGACGCGCACCTGGACCTCGCCCTGCGGGACCCGGTCTACACGTTCGTGCTCGCCGAAGTCGACTACCTGAAGCCGTACTTCGACCAGCACCCGGAGCGCCGCGAGACGCTGCGGATACTCCTGGAGCGCGGGCAGGTCGAACTCGTCGGCGGCACCTACAACGAGCCCAACACCAACCTCACCGGCGCCGAGACGACCATCCGCAACATCGTCTACGGCATCGGCTACCAGCGTGACATCCTCGGCGGCGATCCCCAAACCGCCTGGCAGCTCGACGTGTTCGGGCACGACCCGCAGTTCCCCGGCCACCTCGCCGCGGCCGGCCTCACCGGCAGTGCCTGGGCCCGCGGGCCGTTCCACCAGTGGGGCCCGATCCAGAAGAACTTTCGCGAGGGCAAGGACGACGCCCGGGTGATGCAGTTCCCGAGCGAGTTCGAATGGATCGCGCCCGGCGGGGAGGGCGTGCTCACCCACTACATGCCCCACCACTACTCGGCCGGCTGGTGGATGGACTCCTCCCCGGACCTCGCGACCGCCGAGCAGGCCGTGTACGAGCTGTACCGCAAGCTCAAGCCGGTAGGGGCGACGAAGAACCTGCTGCTGCCGGTGGGGACGGACTACACCCCGCCGAACAAGTGGGTGACCGAGATCCACCGCTCCTGGGCCGCCAAGTACCTGTGGCCGCGCTTCGTCTGCGCCACCCCGCGCGACTTCCTGGACGCCGTCCGGGCCGAACTCGCCGCCACCGGGCGCCGGCCCAGCCCGCAGACCCGCGACATGAATCCGGTGTACACCGGCAAGGACGTCTCGTACATCGACACCAAGCAGGCCCAACGGGCGGGCGAGGTCGCGGCGGTGGACGCGGAGAAGCTCGCCACGCTGGCGGTCGTGAACGGGCTCGGGCGCTACCCTGGGGCCACGCTCGACAAGGTGTGGCGCCAACTCGCCTACGGCGCACACCATGACGCGATCACCGGCTCGGAGTCGGACCAGGTGTACCTGGACCTGCTCGGCGGCTGGCGGGAGGCGTACGACCTGGCGTCGGCCGTCCGGGACGCGGCGCTGGACGCGCTGACGGCGCGGATCTCGACGGTGGGCGTCGGGTCGGCGGTGGTGGTGACCAACACGCTGTCCTTCGATCGGACGGACCTGGTCACGGTCGAACTCCCGGACGGCGTACGGTCGGTGCGGGTGCTGGACGAGGCGGGTTCGCCCGTGCCGAGCGACGTCGATCGGGGAACGCTGCGCTTCCTCGCCGAGGACGTCCCCGCACTCGGCTGGCGCACCTGGCGGCTGGTGGCGGGCGCCGCGGAGCAGCCGTGGAACGCCGCGGAGGGCTGCACGATCGCCAACGCCCGGTATCGGGTGACCGCCGATCCGGCGTGCGGTGGCGGGTTCAGCTCGGTGTACGACCTGCTGCACGAGCGGGAGTTGATCCAGAACGGCCGGATCGGTAACGAGCTGCGGGTGTACGAGGAGTACCCGCAGCACCCCGACTTCGGCGAGGGCCCGTGGCACCTGGTTCCGAGCGGGCCGGTGCAGGGTTCGGGGGCGATCGCCGCCGAGGTGCGGCGCGAGACCGGCCCGCTCGGCGAGCGGCTGGTGATCGGCGGGACGGTCGACGGGGTCCGGTACGACCAGACGGTCACGCTGTGGCGCGGGCTCGACCGCGTGGACTGCCGGACCCGGGTCGTGGACTACTCCGGCGCCGACCGGCTGCTGCGGCTGCGCTTCCCGGTGGACGTGCCCGGCGGGCTGCCGGTCAGCGAGGTCGCGGGCGCGGTCATCGGGCGCGGTTTCGCCATGCCCGACGTGGACTCGGCGGAGGCGCCGTGGACGCTGGACAACCCGGCCAACACCTGGTTCGGGCTGGGCGCCACGGCGCGCGTCGACCTCACTGACCCAGCGGGTGCGATCACCGGCTCCCGGGCCCTCGGCGTGGCGGAGGTCGTCGTGCCGACCCTGGACGACGCGGCCGACGCCCGGCCGCTGGTGGTCGCGCTCGCCCGGGTGGGCGTCACCGCCACCACGTCGGGCGCGGACTGGGCGCGGTACGGCTGGCTGGACGTGGACTCCAATCTGCCGGACTTCCGGATCGTGGTCGGCGGGCCGGAAGTGAACGAGGCTGCACGGGAGTTGATCGATCGGGCGGGCGAGGAGTACGCGGCCGTGCTGAAAACGCACGGGGCGGTCTGGATCCCAGCCCTCACCCCGCTCGCCGAGGTCTGGCGACCCGGCGCGGACCTTCGCGACCTGCGGGCGCTCCCGGCACTGGTTGTCTCCGACCTCTCCGCCCTGGTCGACGACCTCGCCGACGCCCGGATCACCGCCGTCTGCCCGGTGCCCGTCGCGGACGAACTCGCCGACCACACCGTGGCCTTGCTCAGCTTCGGCCTGCCCGGCTTCGCCGTGGACACGACGGGCGCGCTGCACCTGTCGCTGATGCGCTCGTGCACCGGCTGGCCGTCCGGGGTGTGGATCGACCCGCCCCGGCGCACCCTGCCGGACGGCGCTTCCTTCCAGCTCCAGCACTGGACCCATGAGTTCAGCTACGCACTGGTAGGCGGGAACGGCGACTGGCGGGACCAGACACTTCCCGCGCGGGGGCAGGAGTTCAACCACCCGCTGTATGCGCGGATCGTTCCTGCCCAGGAGGGCCTGTTGCCGGCCACCCTGTCCTGGCTGCGCGTCGAGCCGCAACGCGAGGTGCTGCTCGGCGCACTCAAGCCGGCCGGGAACCCGATTGCGCACGGCTCGGCGGCCCCGGTGGGGCGTGACCTCACCGTCCGGCTGGTCGAGTCGACCGGCCTCGGGCGGACGGCGCGGCTCGGCGGCGCCCTCGGGCTGGCGGAGGTACGGCCCGCCGACCTGCTGGAACGCCCGCTCGGGGAATCGGCGGACCAGCTCGACCTGACCGGGTCGCAGATCGCCACCCTGCTCGCGGTTGCTGCCGTGACCGGCCCGGCCGACGGCCCCGTGCTCGGCCCGGCCGACGGCCCCGTGCTCGGCCCGGCCGACGGCCCCGTGCTCGGCCCGGTCGCCGAACCCGCCCAGCCGGTCCACGCCCGCTACTGGCTGCACAACCGGGGCCCGGCCCCGCTCGGCTACCTGCCGGTGTCGGTTGGCGCGTCGCCGGGTCTGCTGCGAACGGCGGGGGAGGCGGTGACACTCTCGGTGGCGCTCTCCTCCCAGCTCCGCGACGCCGCCGTCGAGGGCACGGCGGTCGTCCTGCCGCCCGAGGGTTGGACGACGAGCCTCGGCACCCGCCCGTACCGGCTGGAGCCCGACGGTCACCTGCGCTTCCCGGTCACCCTCACCCCGCCGTCGAACGCCGAACCAGGCCTGCACTTCGCCGCCGTCCGGATCGAGCACGACGGGCAGCAGATCGAGGACGTGGTCACGATCGCCGTCGGCGACCTGCCCGACCTGCTGCCCGTCGTGGGGGACACCCCCGAGGACTGGACGGCGGCCCAGGGCACCAAGGCCGTGACCGGCCGCGACACCGGCCTGTCGGTGGACGTCTCCCACGAGACCGTACGCCTGACCGCCGGAGGCCGTGCCGCCCTCACCCTCACGCTCACCAACCGCACACGCGGCGAGGTCCGAGGCGAACTGCAGCTGGTCTCCCCATGGGGCACCTGGGAGACCATCGCCGACCCCGTCCGAGGCTTTACCGTCCCGGCCGGCTCCGCCAGGACCGTCGACTTCGCCATCGCCGCCCCCGAATCCATCGACCCGGGCTCGTACTGGGCCCTCGCCAAGGTGATGTGGTTCGGCCGCTGCCAGTACGCCTCGACCGTCGCCCTGGTGGTGGAAGCATGACTCTCGGTCTGCTCGACGGACACCCTGTCCCACGGACGGCCCTCGACAACCGCCTCGCCGCCCTCCGGAACGGTCCGCGCTCCACCGCGCTTCCCCAGCCCGGCAGTTCGGAGGACCGCCAACTCACCCGCTGGGTTGCTCAGGTGCTCCTCACCGAAGCCCTCTGCGAAGCAGTCGCCGCCGAACGTAACCTGCCCATCGGCCCCGGCGGCCCCGCCCACCTCGACCAGCAAGCCGCCGTGGAACTCGGCTCCATCACGGCGGCCGCCTACGAGGGCAGCGCCGCCGTCCGCGCCGTTTACGACGCCGTGACCGCCGACATCGAGCCCTCACCCGCCGACATCGCCCACTACCGCGCCCTGACCACCCACCCACCGGCCACCCGCTGGCACATCGCGACCCCCGACGGCGGCTTCGAGGCCGACCCCGGCACCCTCCCCACAGCCCTCGCCGAAGCCCTCCGTGAAGCACCACCCGGAGAGTGGGTCACCGTGGGCCCCTGGAACGCCACCCTCCTCGCCACCCTGACCATCCCCCAGAACCACGACCCCACCCCCGCCCTACGCGAAGCCGCCCGCCGAGCCGCGTTCGTTCGCTGGCTCGACCACGAACGCGCCCAGCGCCTCACCCTGGTGGAGGGATTGGAACACCCCGGAGACCCTGCCCAACCGGACAACCACCACCGCCATTGACGCCCTCCTAGACCGGCCGTGCACCGCCACGACGGCATCCAGCACTGCGGGCATCTCGTCGGCACGTGGTGATCGTGAGCCCGTTCCTGGATGAGCGCCTGATGGTACGTCCCAGCCCGGAGGGCCGCTTCGTGTCCTGTTCGTTACCACTCAATGATCCGTACGCGGAGAGATTCCCCTGTGGTCAACATCAACATTTTGTTAATCAATGGGGGAACGCCATTGTGCGTAAGCGCATAGCCAAGATCGCCGCCGTCGCCGCAGTGCCGCTGCTTGCCGCCACCCTCGGCACTGGCACCGCCCATGCCAGCTCCAGTCGGGGAGAAATCAGGTTTTCGAACGGCTACTGCCTCGACGTCTCTGGCGGCAACTTCGTTGACGGTGCCACGGTCCAGCTCTGGGGTTGCAACGGCACCTCCGCTCAGCAGTGGTGGCTGTGGCAGACAGACTCCACCCACTTCCAGGTCCAGGCAGCCCGGAGCAACGACCCCCAGGGCCGCGTGATGTGCCTGAACAACCGGGAAGGAGGCGACGTCACCGGCAACCACATGCGCCTCTACCCCTGCTCCGCGGGCTCCGCAGGCGACACCCAGTTCAACTGGGTCTACAAGGGCAACGGCAAGCAGATGCAGCCGCGCGTCGCCTCCGCCAACTGCGTCGACGCCTGGGGCGGCCTCTACCAGGGCGCCGAGGCCCGCCTGTACGGCTGCACCGACGCCGCCGGAGAGAACATCATCTCCAACCCGTAACCCCACCACGACAGGCGCGGCCATTCACCCTTGGGCCGCCTGATCCCCGGCGCGCCCTACGCGCCCAACGGCCCCGCACTCCCACTACCGGGAGTGCGGGGCCGCGCCATGGCATGAATTGATCCGCGTTCTTGAGTGCAGACCCCTTGCTTCATAAGACCCCCGTTTTCTTTTGGTCAGCTGGTCGTTCGTTGCCCGAGCAGGCGTCCCTGTTCCTGCTTCAGGTCGGCGAACCCGCGCCGCGCGTATGCGGCTATCTCCTCGCTGGGGAAGGCCACTACGGAGAGGTGCTCGTTGTAGCTCCCCTGGTCCCAGCGGGCGGCTGTGATCTCGTAGCCGGACACGTGCGCGCACAGCTGAAGCAGAATGGGTGGCATCTCTGACTCGCTCAGGAGGTCGGCGTGCTTGATGACGAGGTCACGCATGGCCTGGATGTTTGGGAGGAAGACAGTCCTGACCCACAGGCGCCACTCGGCGAGCTCCTCCTCGGACGGTGGTGTCTCATGTACGAAGGGTGATGTGCCGTCAGGACGGGCATTGCGTTCCATGAACGCGCCGAAAATGCGGCTGTTGGCCTCGGTGAGAGCGAACAGCGGTCCGTAGAAGTCGCTGAGCTGCCGATTCAAACGGGCGAGGCGTTCTTGGCGCTGCGACAGACGCAACCCGTTGAGATAGGTGGCTGCATAACCGAGGAACGCCAGCGCGATGGTGACGACCACTGTGATCATGAGAGGCGATGCTAGTCAGCGTCGCGCCCCTTGGTCAGCCTGCGGTAGCAGATCAGGGTCGTCGCGGCCCCGGCGAAGGCGAGGAAGTGCTCGGCTTCGCGGTCGTAGCGGCGGTAGAGGCGTCGGCAGCCGGCGAGCCAGGACACCGTCCTTCCGACGACCCAGCGGTGGCGGCCGTGCCGTTGCGAGGACTGTAGTCCTCGCCGGGCCGGTGCCGGACGGTCACCTGCAAGGGCCGCCAGATTACTCGCGTTGAACTCACCTTGTCGCAGATGGAGCCGATGCCGTTGGCCTGGAGTACCTCGAACCTGAGCACCTCGCGGACAAGCGCCAGGCCGCCCGAAGAACCCAACGGCTGGCCGAGGACGGTGAGGTGGTACGGGGCGTCATCACCGAGCTCACGACTTCCGGGACGAGCTATGGCGGCGGCGTACGGATGAGAGTCACCATCCGCTACACCGCCTCCGACGGGGTCGAGTACACCGAGACGGTCGGCAAGACTTTCCCGCTCGTTGACCTGCCCCGGCGTGGCGCCGGTGTGACCGTCCGTCTTCTCCCGGAGAATCCGCGCGACTTCGAGATCGAGGTGGACCGCGAAGGGGTGCCCGTGGATGGCGAACCCATCGACACGTCGACGCTGGTCGGGGAGCTGGAGCGCCTGGCGGTACTGCGTGACAGCGGGCATCTGAGCAACGAGGAGTTCGCCTGGGCGAAGGCCCGCCTGCTGGGCGGCTGATGACCTCGGAATGGGACCATGCCATTGTTCGCTCGACCGGTACCACTGTGCGTCAGATCGGCAGGTCTCAGCCGGGCCCGTCCGCGGTGCGGATTTTGGATCGGTCCCTCGCTCCGCGGAGCGAGGGACTCGCAGAGATCAGATGGCGAACTTCTCGTGAGGTATGACCGCCGCCCATACGGCGCTGCGCGCAGTGCTGTCGATGAGCTGGACTGGGTCAGCCCGCCAGACGGGTGAGGGCCAGCGCGTGAGCGCGGTCGAGGGAGTCGCCGGCAGCGCAAGGGACGTCCGGCTCCACACCGGTGCCCTCCCAGTTCGTGCTGGAGACGGGGTTGATGGCGCGGCCAACGGGGACGGTGGCTTCCAGGTGCGGGTGCACGGTCCAGCCCCTGCACGGATGTGCGCCGCCGCGGGTGCGCTCGCCGACGACTACGGCGCGGCCGAGCTGCTGGAGGTTGTACGCCAGCTCCTCGGCAGCGGAGAAGGTGCTGTCGCTGGACAGCACATACAACGGCTTGCTGCCACCGAAGCGCGCGCCGGGAACATGCGGCAGACTCCAGGACTGCTCGCTGCGCTCGCCGCCGCGCCAGTACATGGTGTTGAGGTGGGTGCGCTCGTCGAGCAGGTAACTGCAGACGAAGGCGACCGTGTCCGGGTCGCCGCCCCGGTTGGCGCGAAGGTCCACGATCAGCGCCTGGGCGCGGGAAACCAGGGTGAGCGCGGCGCTCAGCGGTTCGGCGGCCCACTCCAGCGGAAACAGCATCGGTGCCAGCTCCATCACGGCGACCCCTCCGTCGAGCAACTGAACCCGGGGTGCACCGCCCAGCGAGGCGTCGAAGTCCCGGCGCATGGAGTCCATGGTGGCCGCCCCCTGCTCCGGGGAGACCGGGTCGGCGTGGTGCTTCAGTCGCAGGTGTCGGTCGCCGTTGACGGACTGCAGGTCCGCGGTGACCAGTCGGGCGAGCTCCTCGGCGCCGTCGACGTCGTAGGCGCCCTCGGTGAGGCGTCGTTGCAGCAGGCCGGCGAGCTGCTCGGCTATCTCGGGGAAGACGTAGTGCTCGGTCAGCAGCCGGGCCGTCTCGTCGATGACAGGGGCAGGCTGAATATCCGTCAGAGTCGTCATGGCAGGGAGTAAAGCACTGCCCTTGCGAAAGCGTCAAAGAGTTTCGACACTTTCGGTATGCGTGATCAGCCTTCCTACCTGCCGCCTTCTGAGGATGTTCTGGAGATCGGTGCGCCTGAGCAGTTCGCGGCGCTCTCTCACCCGTTGCGTCAGCGGTTGCTCTTCGCCCTGGGCCACCGGCCTGCCACCATCAGGCAGCTTGCGGCGCAGCTCGACGCGAAGAAGGGCAACGTGGCCCACCACCTGAAAGTGCTCCGCGATGCCGGGCTGGTTCGCGTCGTCGAGACCCGCCAGGTCCGCGGCGGCACCGAGCAGTACTACCAGCGCACGGCGCGTCACATGGTCGTCGCCGAACCTCAAGCGGCAGGCACCGCCGCGATGCTCGCCGCGGTCGCCCAGGAGCTGGACCTCTCTCCCGCCGAGACCCACCTGAGACTGCGCCACCTGCGTCTCAGCCCCGCGAAGGCAAGGGAACTCGGCGAGGCCCTCGCCAAACTGGTCGACGGGGCCGAGGAAGATGCAGAGGACCAGCCCCTGCACGGTGTGTTGATGGCGCTCTATCAGCAGGCCCTGCCGACCGGCACCACGAGTTCCGCCTAGCGGCACCAGCCTCACGGGACAGCAGGACACTGGGTCCTGCCAAGCGCTGCCTGTCCCGTCGTGCCAGGATGCTCGACATGTCTGCTCGTGCACTGAGCTTCGGCGCGATCGCGGAAGCCTACGAAAGGTTCCGGCCGGGGTACCCCGAAGAACTCTTCGACTTGGTGATGACGTATGCGGGCCGACCGGTTCGGACGGCGCTGGAGATCGGTGCAGGGACAGGCAAAGCAACCCGCCTGTTCGCTGCGCACGGGCTCACGGTCACGGCGACGGATCCCGACGCAGGCATGCTCGCCGAGCTGAACAGGACCGTGCCCGCGAACGTGACGACCGTACGGGCCGCGTTCGAGGACCTGCGGCCAGGTGAAACCTATGGGTTGGTCTATGCGGCGGCAGCCCTGCACTGGACACGCCCGGAGGGCCGGTGGTCAAGAGTGGCCGCGCTACTGGAACCGGAGGGTGTGTTCGCCTCGTTCGGCGGCCCGGTTCAGCTGGCTGACCCGGCTGTCGAGGAGTCTGTGCGTGCGGCACGGGCGCCGTTCCTGGAAAGCGATGAGGTTCCGTCTCCCGACGGGACTGCTCCGGATGAGGAGATGCAGTGGCCGGGTACGGAGCTGCGACGGTCTCAGTTGTTCTATGACGCCCAGCAGTCCGTCATCAAGCGGCGCTTGACGATGAGGTCTCCTGACTATGTCGGCTACCTGTCGACCGTCTCGGCGTATCTCCAGCTGCCGCGATCGAGGCGACAGCAGGCGTTTGACGCGATCACTCGGGTCCTGCCCGAGACGGTCGAGATCGCCGCCGACATCATCGTCCATCTCGCGCGTCGGCGACCCGAGTAGGGGCGACGCTCCTCCTTGGGGACCACGGCGAGTTTCACGCGATGGTCTGCGTCGAGACGATGTGAGTTGGATCGGCCCCTCGCTCGGTGGAGCGAGGGGCCGATCGTTTCAGCTGGTGGAGTTGGCGTGGTGGTCGAACTCGCCGGTCTTGGCGGCCTGGAGGAAGTTGGCAAATTTGGCGGTGGTGGTCCGGACGATGACCTCGCCGTCGTCGGACTCGCGTAGCTCGACCAGCTCGTTGCCGGTACGCACCTCGATGCAGTTGTCGTTAGCGGCCGAGTAGCTGGACTTTTGCCAAGCGAAGCTACTCATGGCGCTTTCCTGGTAAGTCGGGTGGGAATCGGGTTCTCCTCCGCTGAGCGATGGGCCATCGTCGTGTCAGGGGGCGGAGTCGGCGTGGTGGTCGAACTTGCCGGCCTTGGCGGCTCGGAGGAACTTAGCGAATCTGGCGGGGGCGGTGCGGACTATGACCTCGCCGTCGTCGGACTCGCGTAGCTCGACCAGCCCGTCGGCGGTGCGCACCTCAACACATTCGTCGTTTGCGCCGGAGTAGCTGGACTTCTGCCACACGGAACTATTCACGCTTGCTTTCCATTTCCTTCTTGATGGATCCGATGAATTCTCGGGTTTCCTCCTCCGAGAGCGCGCGAGACTCGAACCGGGCGAGCAAGGACCGGAACCTCGCCATGTGGGCCGGGGCGTCGAAGATCCGGGATCCGAGGCCCGTGTCTACCTGTGCCGTATCGAGTTCGGGAATCGGTCCTGCGGCGTAGGTGAAGTTCTCGTTGGAGCTTGGCATCGCGCCGACGTCGAACGGGACCACTCGGATCGAAACGGTCGGTTGCTCAGAGTCTTCGATGAGAGCGTCGAACTGTTCGGTGAGGACGGCCGTGCCACTGAACTGCATGCGCAGTGCTGCTTCATGGATGAACGCCGAGTAAGGTGTTGCGCCCGATCGGACAATGCGCTGTCGCTGCATCCGGAACGCTGTCCTGAGGTCGATCTCGTGACGAGGCAGGGGCGGGAAGGTCTGAGCGAAGACGGCAGAGGCGTAGGAGCCGGTCTGGAGTAGACCGGGGATGAAAGCCATCGAGTAGGTGGTGAGCCGTCGAGCCTGGCCTTCGAACTCCGCGACATCAACGAAGTCTGCGGAGAGGGTTCCGCGATACTCCTCCCACCAGCCCGGCCTCTCGCGCTCCGTGATCACGTCCGAGAGAGCGGAGATCAAGGGCTCGTTGACGCACATGCATGTCGCGGCGATCGTGTGCAGGCGTTCCACACTGATGCCGATCCTCCCTGCCTCCATCTGCGTCACCTGTGCCGGGCTCATGCCGACGAGGCGGCCGAGCTCGCTGCCGCCGAAACCGGCCTGCTCGCGCATCCTTCTCAGCTCTGCCCCGAGCCGTCGCTGACGGAGTGTTGGGTTCGCGCGTGGAGCCATGGCTTCCTTCCGGGGCGGGGACCGACCCCAGTCTGCCGCGCGGCTTGCCGGTCGGTCCATCTGGGGCGGCTGTTACCACGATAGAGGGAAGATCTCAGATTGGGGTAAAACTTGATCTCAGACTGGGCTATGGTCCTCAGTAGTAGATCCGACGGATCGTCAGTAACGCTTGTCTTTATGGGCAGTAGGCGCCTGCTGCCTGCGCACCGCAGAGCAGCCGCGCATGGCCTGGCTCACGGCGACGTACCCGCCTTCTCCTCTCTCCACGCCACCGCCTCATGGAGGACTCCATGTGCACCCGTAACACGCCCTCGCTCGCCCTCTCCCGGCAGGCCCTGCGGGAGGTCCTGACCCGCGCGGGCTGGGACCGCGAGACGATCTTCAACGCCGAACTCGCCCTCTGCGAGCTCATCGTCAATGCGTGGCGGCACGGCGAGACCGCCGCGCCCGTCGTCTACTTCTCCCTCCTCACCCGCACCCTCCGGGTCTGCGTATCGGACGAGAACGACGCGCTCCCCGAGCAGCGCACCCCCGCCGACCTCGGAGAGTCCGGCCGTGGCCTCCAGCTCGTGGAGGGCCTCACCAACCGCTGGGGCGTCGACCCCCAGAAGCGGGGCAAGATCGTCTGGTACGAGCTGGACTCCGTCTCGTGAGCCCCCACCGCACGCCCATCGCGCCCACCGACCCCCGGCTGCGCGAGCACACCGAACCGCAGGTCACGGCACTGCTCCGCGAACTCCACGAGTGCGGGCGCGAGTTCGGCCTCCTCTGGGGCTCGGCCACCGTCACCGAGACGACCCTCGACGGCCGCATCCTGGTCGACTTCGGCAACGCGCCCGTGAGCACTCTGCTCAATCTCCTCCACCTCCTCCACGACCTCGAAGGGGGCGAGCGGGGATGAGACCGAGTATCGCCACTTTCCTGATCGGCGCCGCCTTCGCCGTGCTCCTCGCGCTCGCGTTCGCCACCGTCGCCCTGGGCGTGATCACGGCCCTCCGGATGCCCAAGCCCGACAACCGCACCGACCCCGAACGTCAGGACCAGGACCCGACCCGGGGCATACCCGCCTGATCGCGCCGCGCGCGGCCGAGCCGAGTTCTCCAACTCGGCTCGGAGGCAGGGAATCCCCGCCCGCGCTGCCGCACGAGCTCCCGTGGCCGTAGCTCGCCGAGCAGCGGCATCAATCCTGCTGATCCGCAGTGAAGCAGACCGCATTGGACGTGATCGCGGCCGCGACTTCAGGATGGCCGCATGACCGTTTCCTCTGCCATTGCCTCCTTCGCCGTCGTGGCAGGCATGCTGACCATCATGCCGGGACTGGACACCGCTCTGGTGCTGCGCTCCGCCATCACCCTGGGCAGGCGCCGGGCCTTCGCGACGGCGCTGGGGATCCTCTGCGGCGTGCTCGTGTGGGGCGTGGCCGCCGCGGTCGGTGCCTCGGCGGTGCTCACGGCATCCCATCTGCTGTACGACGCGCTGCGCGTGGCCGGTGCCGGGTACCTGGTGTGGCTGGGGATCGGCATGCTCCGCCGGACGCTCAAGGAGCGCGGCCGGCCCGTGTCGGGGGACGCGGCGGGTGGAGCGGGAGCCGCGACCGCGGAGGCGACGTGGGTACGGTCGTGGGCGCGCGGGCTGGGCACCAGCCTGCTGAACCCGAAGAACGGTGTCTTCTACATGGCGATGCTGCCCCAGTTCATCCCCACCGGCGCCCCGCATCTGCTGATGGGGGTCGTCCTGGCGACCGTGCATGATCTGGAGGGGTTGGTCTGGTTCAGCGCGCTGATATTCGGCACCCAGCTCGTCCGCCGGTGGCTGAACCGCGGCTTGGTGCAGCGGGTCATCGACGCGATCACCGGCACGGTACTCGTCGGCTTCGGCATCAAGCTGGCACTCGGGGACAACTGACCACTGAGACCGACCGGCAGGAGCGGCTGACGGCCACCGAGTGGCGACGGGGAGACATCATGGACCTGTACGACGAGTGCCTGGCCTTAGGATTCCCAAGAAAAGTGGTGGGCTTGACCTGGTCAGCGCGCAGTGTCGTGCACGAGGCCGCCGGGTAGCGGGACGCCGTCAGCCGCGCAATCGCACGCGATAAACCCGGCGACGTCGACGGTCACCCGGGGATACTGGTCGCCATGGATGAGGTCAAGGTCGTCGTCGCCCATTCCGAACGCGCGACCCTGCGCGTCGGCGACGTGTTCCTGAAGGTGGACGCCGATCAGGCGCGCATCGACGTCGAGGTCGAGGCGATGGCCCTGGCGCCGGTTCCGACCCCGGAGGTCCTGTGGCGCAAGCCGCCCGTGCTCGCGATCGCCGCGGTCCCGGGGACGGCGCTCGGCCGCCTCGGCGAGCCGTCGACCGCATCGCCGGCGGCGTGGGCCGCGGCGGGTGCCGCCATCCGGAAGCTGCACGACGCGCCGCTGCCGTCCCGGCCCGGCCGGGCCGGCCGGAGCATCGTCGCGCTGGCGGCGGAACTCGACGACGAGTGCGAGTTGCTCGTGACGAACGGTGTCCTGCCCGCGGACCTGGTCACCCGCAACCGCCAGGTCGCCGAGGCCGCGCTCCGGCCGTGGACTCCGGTGTTCACGCACGGCGACCTGCAGATCACTCACGTGTTCGTCGACGGCGACGAGGTCACCGGCATCATCGACTGGTCCGAGGCGGGCCAGGGTGATGCCCTGTTCGACCTCGCCACCTTGACGCTCGGACACGAGGAGCACCTCGGCGACGTCGTCGCCGGCTATGGCGCCGACGTCGACCTCGACGTGATCCGCGCGTGGTGGTCGTTGCGAAGCCTGCTGGTGGTTCGCTGGCTGGTCGAGCACGGCTTCGATCCCTTCGCGCCGGGCTGTGAGGTCGACGTGCTGAGCTCCCGGCTGTGAGGCTGCGCGGGCCCGACTGCTACGAGTGCGTTCTGACGCGTCGAGCAGCCCATCTCCCCAAGTCCTGACCGCGCCGCCCGCGGCCGCGCGGAGTCCCCCTACTCGGCTCGGCGGCCGGACAGTTGATCCTTCCGTGCGAGCTCCGGCAGCGCCGGGTGGGCGTGGCGGTACCGTCGACCGCATGACTGAACTCAGCGACTGGACATACGTGGTGACCGATATAGAGGTCGACGGTCCGTGGGCGGGCCCCAACTCGATGCGGTCTTTCGCGTCTGTTGCCACGACGATGGACGGGCGGACGTTCGGCGAGTTCGAGGCCGTCCTCGAACCGCTCCCCGGTTCGGCACCGAACCCGCGTACCAAGGAATGGTTCGACTCCGAGCCGGGCACGTGGGAGGCCGCGACCGCGAACCCGGAACCCGTCGTCGACGTGATGAGCAGGTATGTGGAGTGGGTCCAATCGCTGCCCGGGCCACGAGCGTTCGCCGCGGCGCCGCTGTCGTTCGACGGCACATGGATCGACTACTACCTGCGTCGGTTCACCCCGTACGGGCTGCACCAGGGGCCGTACGAGCAGGATCCCCTCTTCCACGGACCGGCGCTGTGCCTGCGCTCGTACACGGCGGCACTGACCGGGCAGCCGGCAGCGGACCTTGCGGCGCCGAAGCTGCCCCCGCACTGGCTGGGCGATGTGGAGCACACCCACAAGGCGATCGACGACGCGCGTGGCTTCGCCAACCTGCTGCACTTCCTCACCCGGAACGCCGGGACGCCTGTGATCACGTTCGACGCGTAAGCCACCGTGCTGCGGCTCGGCCCTCAGTGGGTTCGAGGACCGGGCCGTGCAGGGCCCACTGATGGGCATCGTGTTCGGTGAGGACGACCGGTTCGGTCTTCTCCACGGCGACCGCACAGTCGAACTGACGTGTCGTGCCGCGAGGGCGGGCGGGCCACCTTGGTCACGCGTGATCGGTGTCAGGATCAGCCTCGGGCGAACCCCGGAGGGAAGCGGACCGTTTGCCGACGGAAAATCCGAGGCGGACCACCCCGACCCGTGGCCATACTGGCGGCGTCCACCGCCGTCCCGCTTCGAGGGACGGCCGGGACGTGGGACACGGAGACGGGAGAAGTCTTGGCAAGGCCCGCCGCACGCCTAGCGCCGATGACGCTGGCGCTGTCGCTGCTCGCTCTCACGGTCGGCTGCTCGACCACACCGGCCGGCCCGGGGCGGTCGCCCTCGGCCCACACCTCCGTGGCCCACGGGCCGTCCTCCACGCCACCGGCGGCCACGACAAGCTGAAGGACGCCGTATACGGGGGTGGCTGCACAGGCTATCGGCCGGACAAGCTCCTCGGCGGGGATGAAGTGCGGGTCGAACCGGTGCCCTCCGACGTGCTGGAGGCGCCGGCCGTCGGCTTCCGGATCGTTTCGCCCAGGGGCGCGATGACCTCCAAGGGGGACTCACGATGGTTTTCCTCTACGTGGCCGTCGGCGAGAACCGTGTCCTGTTCGTCATGTCCGACGACACCGCACACGCGCCTGCCCTTCGTACCGACCTGGTGACCGCCCAGATCCACCGTGTCGTCACTGCCGCTCCCTCCCCGGCCACGTCGGCCACCGCGTCGGGCTGACGGGCCCGGGTGCGCAGGAGGTCCGCCGTGCCGACGGCCGTCGGCCGGCCGGAGGCGGCGTCCGTCCGGGTGGGGAACTCCGCCGTGCGGAGGCTCATCAGATGGGGGAGCCCGTGCGCCGCAGGCCACGGAAGCGGAGCGGGGATGTTGGGCCAGGCAGCCGATGGGCGCCGGTCCGGGCGCGGTGGCGGGGGGACGGCGGGCGGGTTAGCAAGGGTGCGGGGCCCGGGGTGACAGCCGCACTGAGGCGGTGTCGCGCGAGCCCGGTTCGACAGCCCCCGTGTATGGAAGGAAGTGGGCCACATGGCCGCTGCCCGGAAGTCCCTGACGTCCGCCTCGAACGCCCGGCGCGTTCCCCTGCTGCTCGCCGCGAGCGCCCTGACCCTGCTGGTCGGCGCGGGCCCGGTGTGCGCCGTGGCGCCGGTCGCCCCGTCGGCGGGCCAGGTGACGACGGGGTCGCCGGTGACCGACGACGGGAGGCCGGGGAAGTGCGTCGACGGATGGCTCGACGGAAAGATCAACGGAAAGCCGGTGAAATGTGAGGACGTGGGTGCCGGGGTGTTCTCGTCGAAGGCGCAGACCATCCCGACCGGCACGACCGTCCAGGTCACCTTCAACGGCGTCGACTTCGACACCGACAATATGTTCAACCCCACCAACTCGACGCTCGTGGTCCACACCCCCGGGCGCTACCTGCTCAAGTCGCGGTTCTTCTGGAGTTTCATCCCCACCGCCCTGGGCGCGGGCGGCGAGCGCGAGGTGGCCGTGAACGTCAACGGCAACCCGGTGGCCGTGGACTTCCAGGGCACCGTGGACGGCGCCACCCTGGGCGTCACCCAGGAGGCGTCCACGATCATCGATCTGAAGAAGGGTGACGCCATCTCCCTGTCGGTCTTCCAGAACACCGGCCAGGACGCCGTCTCGGTGCCCTTCGTCGCCAACGGCAAGACGATCACCCCGCAGCTCCAGGCCCAGATGGTCGCCCCGTAGCCGCTCGCGCCGGCGCACCGGACGCCGTGGGGCGTCCGGTGCGCCGGTGTGTCGGTGTTCTGGGGGTCAGCGGCGCAGGCCGCGGACGCCGTGGGGGGTGCCGAGGCCGGTGGGGCCGTCGTAGCCGGGGAGTGCGGTGCAGAGGTAGGAGCCGCCGCAGGTGCCGGTGGAGCCGGTGACGATGTCGTTGAAGGCCCGGGGGCGGGCGTAGGGGTAGGAGGCGGCGAAGTCGTTGGCGCCGGGGGTGCCGGCGACCGCGTACATTCCGGCGATCAGGGGCGCGGAGACGCTGGTGCCGCCTTCCACCTGCCAGCTGGGCCCGGTGTTGGGGTCGGTGGCGTAGACCGCGATGCCGGTGCCGGGGTCGGCGACGGCGGAGATGTCGGCGACGGTGCGGTTGGCGCAGCCGGGGTCGTGCTGCCAGGACGGCTTCGGGTCGAAGCGCGAGCAGCCGGAGCCGGAGCCGGACCAGGCGCTCTCGGACCATCCGCGGCGGAAGAGCGGGACGAGGTGCCGTACCCGGTGCAGGCTGGTGCCGCCCGCGGCGACGACGTACTGGGAGGCCGCGGGGTAGATGAGGTTGGGGTAGCCGCTGTCACCGCTGCCGGCCACGAAGGCGATGCCGCGGTGGTTGAAGAACGAGTCGACGCCGGTCTGGGCGGGGAACTCCGGTGCACCCCAGCTCATGGAGACGAACTTGGAGTTCTGCGTCTCGGCCTGGGCGACCGCCGTGAACAGATTGATGAGGAAGTCGTCGTTGGCCTCGATGAGCAGGATGTGGCAGTCCGGGCAGGTGGCGCTGACGGAGTCGAGGTCGGTGGAGGTCTCCACCACCCAGCCGGGGTCGGTGGTCGGGGGCGGGGTACTGCCGCCGTTCTGGTTGATCTTGCGGAAGCAGCCGTTGGCGGTGGTGCACGGCGGCAGGTGGAACTGGTCGCGGTAGACCGCGAGGTCGCTCTCGGCGGTGCGGTCGTCGAAGGCCACCACGATGGCGACCGTCCGGTCCCCGCCGCCGTTGCGGGGCAGGTCGTAGGCGGACTGGAGGTCACGCGGGCCGAAGCCCGGCGGCTCGGTGCCGTGCGGGAGCTGCCGGAGCCGGGCCAAGTCGGTGCGGACCAGCGCGAGGCAGGGGCCCCGGAGGTCGGCCGGTACGGCGACCGCCTCGCCGGACGGGGCGGTCAGTGTCACGGTCGGCGCGTCCGCTGCAGCGACCGGGGCCGGTGCGCAGGCGCGTTCGGCGGTCACGGCCGCGGGGTCGGTCGGCGTGGCGGCCTGTGCCGGTGCGGCGGCCTGCGCGGGCGCGGCGATGCCGGCCAGGCCGAGCAGGAGGGGGAGGACGAGCAGGAGACGGGTGAGTGGGGTGGGCCGCATGGACTCCTCGTTCCGCAGGCCCGGGCGTGGGCCCCGTGGAGGCGTCCCCCGATCCGGGCCGTGTTGCCGTTCGATGCGCGGTTCCGCGCGGGCGGACCGCTCGATGTGGTCGTCATCGTGGCAGCGGTCGGACCGGAGCGGGCCGACGGCCGACCGTACGACGCCGGAACGCGGCAACGAGATCACCCTGACGGTCCATCGGCCGACGGGGTCGGCCCGCCGAGCGAGGGGCTCGGCGGGCCGGGGGCCTCGCGTCAGGGTGTGCCGGTCGGCCGGTCCGCCCGGGAGAGGGCCTGCTGGCGCAGGCCGCGGAGCTGGTCGAGCAGCGGCCCGTCACCGCCGAGGACGGTCTTCTCGACGTCGCCCTGCACCTGCGTGACGGCGGTCGCGAGCCCGGCCTGCTCCTGGCAACGGGCCGAGGTCTTGGCCAACGACAGTTCGCCGCCGATGAGTTCGTGGGTCTTCGCCGGGTCGCTGCCGTCCTGCTTCACCCGCTGGTCGATCACGGCCACCGGGTCGGCCAGGTGGGTGGCGCTCTGGTGGGCGGCGGACATGCAGTCGCGCCAGCGGCCCTCGGCGGCGGTGTACCGGCCGTCGGCCTGGACGGCGGCGACGACCTTGCCGCTGAGCACCTGGAAGGTGTTGTACAGGCGGAGGTAGTCGGGGCCGTAGAGCGTGGTGTCGGCCTGGATGAGGCAGGAGTCGCTGTTGTAGAAGAACTGCTGGTGGTCGGGCAGGTCGACGGTGACCCGGTGGGCTTCCGTCCCCGACAGTGCGGACTTCCAGGCCTGGTCGGCGGCGTGGTCCTGGTTGGGGTCGGCGGCCTGCTTCAGGTTCAGCGCCGTGTTGATGACGCCGAAGCCGTCGTTGGCGGCCTGGTCGCCGCTGAGCAGTCCGTACGGGTTGGCGTCGACGCGGTGGTCGCCGGTGGCGAGGCCCTGGGGGCGGTACTCGAAGCCGCGGTCGCGCATGCAGGAGGCGACGAGGCCCTCCTCGGCGTTGTGCAGGGCGAGGCGCTGCGGCTCGTCGTAGTGGGTGACGCCGCCGAAGGGGCGTGGCTGGGCCCCGGGCGGGGTGGTGCCGCCGGACGAGGAGCATCCGGCGGCACCGAGGCCCAGGAGGACCGCCGCGAGGGCGAGGGTGATCCTGGTCTTCATCGCTGGATCAGACCGTGCACCAGCGGTTGGAGAGGATCTGCGGCAGGTTGTTGTAGATCGTGGTCCAGCCCGTGCCGCGGTAGAGGATCAAGCCCGGGCCCTGGGCGCTCTTCTGGGAGTAGACGACGACGTTGCAGCTGTTGCCGTTGTTGAACGCCGAGCCGCCGACGCTGTTGTTGAAGTTGGCGTACATGCTCAGGTCGTCGTTGTCCTGGTAGACGGTCTGGACGCTGCCGCTGTAGTTCGAGCTCCAGTACACACAGAGGCCGCCCGCGTTGCAGTTGGACGGCGCGGCCTCGGCGGCGGGGGCGACGACGCCGGCGCCGACGACGACGCCCGCGGCGACGGCGAGCGCGGCAATGGTCTTCTTGAACATTTCTGGCTCCTCGAATCGAGTGAAGGTGCCGTGCCTCGACGGAGTTGATGTTCCGTCGGCATCGCCAGCCTGCGACACGACCGGGGGCGAATGCCATCACCACGGACGGCCTGGGGACGGTGGGACGCCGTCCCACGCCCTGAGCTGCGCCGTCGTCCGGCGTCCCGGACGAACTGTGGGACGGCGCCGAGCTGTTGGGACGCGCAATGATCCCGGCGCGGGGGTGTGACAGCTCGGGGGAGAGTTCGCTCAGCGCAGGACCGCCGGGGTCGGGCCGTTGGGGCGGACGGTGATGCTGTAGGCCTCGCCGTCCGGCCGGGAGCGGAACTCCAACCGCCCCAGCGGAAGCAGCAGTTCCAGTAGTGCCGTGGTCTCCCGCACGGCGAACTGGGTGCCCAGGCAGGCGCGGGCGCCCAGGCCGAAGGGCAGGTAGGCGCCGAGCTGGCCGGGGCGGTCCGCGTCGGGGGCGAACCGGGCGGGGTCGAAGCGCTCCGGGTCGGGCCACAGTGCCGGGTCGCGGTGGGTGAGGTACGGGCAGACCAGGACGTCCGTGCCGGCGGCGATCCGGTGCCCGGCGATCGCGTCGTCCTCGACGGCGTGGCGGGGGAGCAGCCAGGCGGAGGGGTAGAGCCGGAGGGTCTCGCTGACCAGCGCCTGCGGGTCGGCGCCGCGCGCCCCCGGGTTGTCGTCGAGCAGCAGGAACAGCCAGGTGAGCGTGGTGGCGGTGGTCTCGTGGCCGGCCACCAGCAGGGTGACCAGCTCGTCGCGGATCAACCGGTCGGTGTACTCGGGGTGGTGGTCGGCCGCGTCGAGCAGGACGCGGAGCACGCCGGGCTCCTCGACGTCCCGGACCGACCGCGCCGCGTCGATCGCCGCCTGGGCGACGGCGTCGATCCGGGCGAGGTCCTCGGCGACCGCGTCCCGGGCGTCGGCCGCATTGGTCGGCAGGGTCGGCATCGCGGCCACCACCCGTTCCACGGAACGCAGTTCGCCGTCCGTCCGGTCGTCCAGCGGCAGCCCGGTGAGCGCCCGCCAGACGGTGTCCAGGGCGAAGCCGCGCATCTCCTCGCCCACGTCGAAGGTTTCCCCACTGCGCCGGTATCCCTCCCAGCGCTCGGCGGTCCGGCGCGCCGCGGCGGCGATCCGCTGCTCGTAGCGACGCATCCCGGTGCCGGTGAACTGCGACTGCAGCAGCCGCCGTTGGCGCTTCCAGGCGTCGCCGGTGGCGGAGAGCACGCCGTCGCCGACCAGCATCCGGGCCCGGTGCGAGCGCTTGACGTACCGGTCGGGGTGGCGGCCGAGCACGTGCTGGACGGCGGCCGGGTCGGTGACCAGGACGGTCGGGGTCGGGCCGAGCCGGAAGGCGGCGATGCCGCCGATGCCGCGCTGGGCGCGGGCCAACAGGTCGACCAGCTGGGCCTCCTCGGCCCGCCACTGCTCGACGACGTCCGCCGCCAGCTCGGGGACGGGGTGCGCTTCCGTGGTCACGGGGTCTCCCTACGGTGTTGGGCGGCCCGGGAGGGGCTGGGAACATCCGGGCTGACTGTACGCCAGACGGGCGAGGCCGAGTGGCGGCGTGATGACCTCCGGGGAGGAGGGGTTGAGCGTCGCGGTGACCCCGGCCGGGGCGCCCGAGGTGCTCAGGTTGACGGTCTGGGCGGTGCCCGAGGTGACGGCGGTGGAGACCGTCGCGGTGGTGGAGGAGCCGGGCTGGACGAACGTGCCCTGGCTGTCCATCGCCTCGCTGCGGCTGCGGGTGGAGTCCGCCCCGGCCGCCGCCCTGCCCGCGCCGGTCGGGCACGAGCTGCGCGGCCTGCGTGACCGCCTCGCGGCGTACGCGCCCCGGGCCGCCCGCCGGCCGGCGGAGCCGGCGGGGTCGTGAAGCCGGCGGGGTCGTGCTGCCGGCGGGGTCTTGATGAGGAATGCGCCCCCTTCACGCCGGTCTGACGTCAACTTCGTGCGCTAATTTTCCGTCGATCGGGTCATTTGTGGCGTTAACACGTCGAATGACTGCCTCGGCCTGCTGCTCCCGCTAGAGTCTCTGATGTTTGCAGTCGTTAGTCCGCGAAGAACAAGGGGGAGCGTGCTGTCCGTCATCGCACGCCGACTCGCCCATCCGCTTCCGCTCCTAGGGGGGCTGTGTACGGTCGCCGCCACGCGGCACTTCCGCCTCGGGTGGGTCGGTTCGGCCCGCCCCGCGCTGCCGGCCGCGCTCGGGATCCCGCTCGCCCTGCCGATCGGCTCGCCTTCCCGCTGCCTCCAGAATGTCGCTGACAATGGCGTGAATCATTTTCCGGGTGTCTTCGTCGTGTGGTCCGGAGTGCATCTGACCCCGAATCTCGATCTGCTTCTCTGTGCATTCAGTATTCGTGGTCGGAATGCTCATTTCGGCGCAGGGGTATTCCGCTCGCGCCGACATCGACGTCCACCTCGGCCGACTCGGTCGGGGCCCGGTCGCGTTCCCGACCACCGGTGAGCTCGCCGCCACCCCGCCGCACCCCTGACGCCGGATGAAGGCCACCGGGCAGTCCGCCAGACCCCGGCCCGCGAAACCTCCCCCCGTGCCCGCGCCGTCCCGCCACCGACCCCGGATTGGATCATGACCACATCGCCCTTCGCCGTGCCCTGCGACCGGATCGCGATCACCGGGATCGGCTGCCGCCTGCCGGGACACGCCAACGACCACCGGGCCTACTGGCGCAACCTGATCGAGGGTCGGGACTGTCTCACCGACACTCCCGCCGACCGGTACGACGTCGGCACCCTCGGCAGCCGCGACCGGGCCAAGCCGGGGCGGCTGATCGGCGGGCGGGGCGGCTACATCGACGGCTTCGACACCTTCGACCCGGACTTCTTCGGCATCAGCCCGCGCGAGGCCGAGCACATGGACCCGCAGCAGCGCAAGCTCCTGGAGGTCAGCTGGGAGGCACTGGAGGACGGCGGGCTGCGCCCCGGCGAGCTGGCCGGGCGGGACGTCGGCGTCTACATGGGCGCCTTCACCCTGGACTGGAAGATCCTGCAGTTCGCCGACCTCGACTTCGCCACCATCGCCGCGCACACCGCCACCGGCACCATGATGACGATGGTGTCGAACCGGATCTCGCACTGCTTCGACTTCCGCGGCCCCAGCGTCTCGATCGACACCGCCTGCAGTTCCTCGCTGGTCGCGGTCCACCTCGCCTGTCAGAGCCTGCTCCGCGGCGAGACCGAACTCGCCCTGGCCGGTGGCGCGTTGCTGCACATGGCGCCGCAGTACACGATTGCCGAGACCAAGGGCGGCTTCCTCTCCGCGGACGGCCGCTCGCGCGCCTTCGACGCCTCGGCCGACGGCTACGTCCGGGCCGAGGGCGTCGGCGTGGTGGTGCTCAAACGGCTCTCCGACGCGCTGCGCGACGGGGACCCGGTGCACGCCGTCATCCTCGGCAGCGGCGTCAACCAGGACGGCCGCACCAACGGCATCACCGTCCCCAGCGCGGACGCCCAGGCCACCCTGATCGAGCGGGTCTGCGCCGAGGCCGGGGTGCTGCCCGGCAGCCTTCAGTACGTCGAGGCGCACGGCACCTCCACCCCGGTCGGCGACCCGATCGAGGCGGCCGCGCTCGGCCGGGTGCTGGGCATCGGCCGGCGCTCCGGGGACCGCTGCTACGTCGGTTCGGTCAAGACCAACATCGGGCACACCGAGGCCGCCGCCGGCGTCGCCGGGCTGATCAAGACCGTGCTGGCCCTCAAGCACCGTCGCATCCCGCCGCACCTCAACCTGGAGCGGCCCAACCCCGCCATCGACCTGGCCGTGCTGCCCTTCGAGATCCCGACCGCCCCCGTCGACTGGCCCGAGCACCAGGGCCCGGCCCGTGCCGGCGTCAACTCCTTCGGCTTCGGCGGCACCAACGCCCACGTCCTGCTGGAGGAGCCGCCGCTTCCCGCCACCGCCCCGGCCCCAGTCGTCGCCGCGGCGTCCCAGCCGACCCGTACGGTGCTGCCGCTGAGCACCCGGGACGCGGCCGGACTGCCCGAGCTGGCCGGCGCCGTCCGCGCGGAACTCGCCGCCGGGACGGCGCTCACCGACCTCGGCCACACCCTGGCCCACCGCCGTCAGCACCTGCCCGAGCGGCTCGCCGTGGTCTACTCCGGGCAACAGGACCTGGACGAGGCGCTGGCCGCGGCCGAGCGCGGCGAGGCGCACCCGCTGGTGGTCCAGGGACGCGCCCGGGAACGCGGACAGCGGCGGCTGGCCTGGGTGTTCACCGGCATGGGCCCGCAGTGGTGGGGGATGGGCCGGGGCCTGTACGGGAGCGAGCCGGTCTACCGGGAGGCGGTGCGGGCCGTCGACCGGGAGATCCGCGAGCAGGCCGGCTGGTCGCTGCTGGACGAACTGGGGCGCGACGAGGCGGACTCCCGGATGGCCGGGACCTGGCTCGCCCAGCCCGCCAACTTCGCCGTCCAGGTGGGGCTTTCGGCGCTCTGGCGGAGCCACGGTCTGGTACCCGACGCGGTGGTCGGACACAGCACCGGCGAAGTCGCCGCCTTCCACGAGGCCGGGGTGTACGACCTGGCCGACGCCGTCCGGGTGGTGCTCGCCCGCAGCGGGCTTCAGCAGCGCCTGGCCGGGACGGGCTCGATGCTCGCGGTCGGCCTGCCGGAGGCCGAAGCGGAGCGGCGGATCCGCCCGTACCGCACCCGGGTCTCGCTCGGCGCCGTCAACAGTCCCTCCGCGGTGACCCTCGCCGGCGACACCGAGGCGCTGCGCGAACTGGCCGAGGAGCTCGGGCAGCAGGGCGTGTTCGCCCGCTTCCTGGATGTCGAAGTCCCTTACCACAGCGTGCGGATGGACCCGATCCGGGGCGAGCTGATCGCCGCGCTGGACGGGATCAAACCGCGCGAGACGCAGCTGCCGCTCTACCTGACCGCCCGGGAGGGGCTCGCCCAGGGCCCGGAGCTGGACGGCGAGTACTGGTGGCACAACGTCCGCAATCCGGTGCGCTTCCGGGCCGCCGTCGAGCGGATGGCCGAGGACGGGCACCGGCTGTTCCTGGAACTCGGCCCGCACCCGGTGCTCGGGCACGCGATCCGCGAGTGCGCCGAGCGGGCGCACACCCTGCCGTCGATCCGCCGCCAGCAGGACGAGCCCGAGCGCTTCGCCCGGACCCTCGCCGAACTGCACACCCTGGGCGTCGAGTTGAGCTGGGGCGCGCTGCACCCGGCCGGACGCCCGGTACCGCTGCCGACCTATCCGTGGCGGCGCGACCGGTACTGGGTCGAGCCGAAGCCGGTCGAGCACGTCCGGCTCGGTCGGGTCGACCACCCGCTGCTGGGCCGCCGCACCGCCGCGGCGCAGCCCACCTGGACCACCGCCCTGGACCCGGAGCGGCTGCCCTACCTGGACGACCACCGGATCGAGGGCCAGGTGGTCTTCCCGGCCGCCGGGTACCTGGAGATGGCCGCCCAGGCCGTCCGGGCGCTCACCGGCGGCACCGAGGTGGTGCTGGCCGAGGTCGAACTGAGCCGGGCGCTGTTCCTCTCCGAGACCGAGCCGGTCCCCGTCCAGCTCGGCTACGCGCCCGAGGACGCCCGCTTCACCATCGCCTCCACCCCGACCGGCGGCGAGCCCGCCGTGCACGCGAGCGGCCGGGTCCGCACCGGCCAGCGCCGCGCCCACGGGCCCGCACCGGACTTCGACGCGCTGCGCGACCGGGGGCGCCGCTTCGACGGCCCCGACTGCTACCGGCGCCTGGCCGAGCGCGGCTACCACTACGGGCCCGCCTTCCAGGCCATCGCCGAGGTGTGGGCCGGTCCCGCCGAGGCGCTCGCCCTGATCCGCCCCACCCCGCAACTCGGCGCCGGGGCGGCCGATCACCACCTCCACCCGGTGCTGCTGGACGCCTGCTTCCAGACCCTGCTGACCACCCGGCTGCACGCCCCCGAGGGCGGCGGCGTCCGGTTGCCGGTCTCGATCGAGGAGGTCCGGCTCGACCAGGTCGGCGATCGGCCGCTCTGGGCGCACGCCACCGTCACCCGGGACAACGGCGAGGAATTCGTCGGCGACCTCGCCCTCTACACCGAGGACGGCACCCCGCTCGGCCGGATCACCGGCTTCAAGGTCGCCGACGTCGCCCGGGCCTCCGCCTCGGTGGGCCTGGCGACCATCGACGGCTGGCTCACCGAACTCGCCTGGACACGGGCCCCGGCGCCGCTCGACGAGTCGACCGGCGACCTGCTGCTGTTCGCCGACGGCGGCGGTCTCGCCGAGCGGCTGGCCGCCCTGGCGGCCGACCGCGGCGCCCGCTGCCACCTGGTCCGGCCCGGGACCTCCTACGCGTCCGGCGACGGTGAGACGACGGTACGGCCCGACTCCGCCGAGGACCTCCAGCGGCTGTTCGCCGACCTGGACCCGGCGTACCGGACCGTCGTCCACCTGTGGAACCTCGACCTGCCCGCCCTCGACGCCGCCGAGCCCGGGCAGCTCGACCGGCTCGCCACCCGCGGCGCCTACTCGCTGATCACCCTCGCCCAGGCGCTGCCCGCCGCCCGCCCGGACGGCCGGCTGCACATCGTCACCCGGGGCACCCAGGCCGCCGCGCCCGGGGACCGGGTCGAACCGCTCGGCGCCCCCGCCTGGGGCATCGGGCGGGTGCTGTGGCAGCAGGAACTCGTCGCCCAGCGCGGCAGCCTGGTCGACCTCGACCCCTCGCTCGACGCGCGGGACCAGGCCGAGGCACTGCTCGCCGAACTCGCCGCCGGTGGCGAGCAGGAGATCGCCCTGCGGGCCGGCAGCCGGCTCACCGGCCGGCTGCGCCGCGCCGAGGGCCTCACCCGGCCGCTGCCGCCGGTCCTGCGCCCCGACGGCGGCTACCTGGTCACCGGCGCCTTCGGCGCGCTCGGCCGGCTGCTCTGCCGCACCCTGGTCAAGCGCGGCGCCCGGCGCCTCATCCTGGTCGGCCGCACCGCCCTGCCCGAGCGCACCGAGTGGCAGACCGTCGACGCGGCGAGCCCCGCCGGGCAGCGGATCGCCTTCCTGCGCGAACTGGAGGCGCTCGGTGCCGAACCGCTGCTCGCCCCGGTGGACGTCACCGACGAGACCGCCCTCGCGGCCTGGCTCGCCGACTACCGGCAGCGCCAATTCCCGCCTATCCGAGGGGTGTTCCACCTCGCTGGGCAGGTCCGGGACACCCTGCTGGCGCAGATGGACCGGGCGGCCTTCGACGCCGGATACAGCCCCAAGGTGGTCGGCGGCCACCTGCTGCACCGGCTGCTGCGCGCCGAACCGCTCGACCACTTCGTGCTGTTCGCCTCGGTCGCTTCGCTGCTCACCACCGCCGGACAGGCCAACTACGCGGCCGGGAACGCCTTCCTGGACGCCCTGGCCCACCACCGCCGCTGCGACGGCCTTCCGGCGCTCAGCCTGGACTGGGGCCCCTGGGCCACCGGCATGATCGAGGAACTGGGCCTGGTCGCTCACTACCGTGACGCGCGCGGCATGAGCTCGCTGCCGCCGGAGGCCGGAACCGCCGTGCTGGAGCGCGTCCTCGGGCAGGACCGGGCCCAGCTGCTGGTCGCCACCGTGGTCGACTGGCCGACCTTCCTGGCCTGGTACCCGGCCCCGCCGCCGCTGGTCGCCGAACTCGCGGCGAGCGCCGCCGAGCAGGCCCCGGCCGAGACCGGCGGCTTCCTGGACGCCTACCGCGCCGCCGACCAGGGGGCCCGGTGGGCGCTGGTCATCGAGCGGTTCACCGCCGCCGCCGCGGCCGTGCTGCGGATCGGCGCCGAGCGGATCTCCCAGGACACCAAACTCGGCGCGCACGGCCTGGACTCGCTGCTCGCCATGGAGCTGCGGGCCCGGGTGCACGGCGAACTCGGCGTCGCCCTCCCGGTGGTGGCGCTGCTCAGCAACGGCACCGTCGGCGACCTGGCCGACCTGCTCACCGCGGGCCTGGCCGACCAGCTCGCCGCCGAGGGGAGCCCGGACCAGGCCGAGGTCGAGCTGTACACCGACGGGTCCCGCTACCCGCTCACCCACAACCAGCAGGCGCTGTGGTTCCTGCGCCAGCTGCACCCGGACGGCTTCGCGTACAACATCGGCGGCGCGGTCGAGGTGCGCGCCGAACTCGACCCGGAGCTGGTCTTCGCCGCCTTCGCCTTCCTGGTCGCCCGCCACCCCGGGCTGCGCGCCGCCTTCACCGCCGAGGAGGGCCGCCCCGTTCAGCGCATCCGCAGCGAGGTCGTCGTCGACACCGGGCTGTTCGACGTGGAGGGCCGCCCCTGGGAGGAGATCCACGAGCTGATCGTCCGCGAGTACCGACGGCCGTACGACCTGGCCGAGGACCCGCTGGTGCGGCTTCGGCTGTTCCGGCGCGGGCCGGACCGCTGGGTGCTGATGAAGGCCGTCCACCACATCGTCTCGGACGCGATCTCCACCTTCACCTTCATCGAGGAGCTGTTCGAGGTCTACGAGGCGCTGCGCCAAGGCCGCACCCCCGAACTGCCCCCGGTGGCCGCCCGCTACCTGGACTTCCTCAACCACCAGAACCGCTTCCTGGCCGGTCCGCAGGCGCAGCGGATGCTCGACTACTGGCGCGGGCATCTGCCGGCCGAGATGCCGGTGCTGGCGCTGCCCACCGACAAGCCGCGCCCGGCGGTGCAGACCCACAACGGGGCCTCCGAGTTCTTCCAGCTGGACGCCGAACTGACCGGCCGGGTCCACGGGTTGGCCCGCACGCACAACGCCACCCCGTTCATGGTGCTGCTCAGCGCCTACTACCTGCTGCTGCACCGCTGGTCCGGGCAGCCGGACATCGTGGTCGGCAGCCCGGTGACCGGGCGCACCCAGGAGGATTTCGCCTCCGTCTACGGCTACTTCGTCAACCCGCTGCCGTTGCACGTGAGCCTGACCGGGGAACCGACCGTGGCGGACCTGCTCGCCCGGGTGCGGGAGAGCGTTCTCGGCGGGCTGGACAACCAGGAGTACCCGTTCCCGCTGCTGGTCGAGCAGTTGGGGCTGCAGCACGACCCGAGCCGCTCCGCGGTGTTCCAGGCGATGTTCATCCTGCTCACCCACAAGGTCGCGGTGGAGCGCTTCGGCTACCGCCTGGAGTACATCGAACTCCCGGAGGAGGAGGGGCAGTTCGACCTGACCCTGTCCGCCTACGAGGACCGGTCGGACGGCTGCTTCCACTGCGTGTTCAAGTACAACTCCGACCTCTTCGAGCCCACCACCGTGCGGCGGCTGGCCGCGCACTACCGCAACCTGCTGGAGGCCATGACCCGGGCAGCCGAGGACGAGCCGGTCGGCCGGCTGCGGATGCTGGATTCGGCCGAACGCCGGCGCATCCTCACCGAGTTCAGCGGCGCCGAGCGGCGGATCGACCACGGGGTGCCGGTGCCCGAGCTGATCGCCAAGGCCGCCGCCGAGCACCCGGAGGCCGTCGCGGTGGTCGCCCCCGGCCGGGACCCGGTGCGGCGGCTGAGCTACGGCGAACTGGACCGGCGCTCCCAGCGCACCGCCGCACGGCTGCGCGAACTGGGCGTCGCCGAGGGCTCAGTGGTCGCGGTCTGCCTGGACAAGTCACCCGAGCTGATCACCACCCTGCTGGCGATCTGGCGGGCCGGCGCCGCCTACCTGCCGCTCGACCCCGGGCACCCGGCCGACCGGCTGGCCTACCAGGTGGCCGACGCCGGGGCGGCCCTGGTCGTGGTGGACGAGCGGCGCCCGATCGCGGCCGACCTGCCCGCGCCGCTGGTCACCCTGGAGGAGCTGGAACGGCCCGCCACCGCCGACGGGCCGCTGCCCGCCGCCGACCCGGACCGGCCCGCGTACGTGATCCACACCTCCGGCTCCACCGGCCGTCCCAAGGGCGTACGGGTCGACCACCGAAACCTGGCCGCGGTCACGGCCGGCTGGCGCGAGCAGTACCGGCTGGACACCGAGGCCCGGGTGCACCTGCAGATGGCCGGGACCGCCTTCGACGTGTTCTCCGGCGACCTCGCCCGGGCGCTCAGCACCGGCGGCACCCTCGTCCTGGTCGACCGCGAACTGCTCTTCGACACCGCCCGGCTGTATCGGGTGATGCGCGAGGAGGCGGTGGACTGCGGCGAGTTCGTGCCCGCCGTCGCCCGTGCCCTGCTCACCCACTGCGAACGCGAGGGCGCCGGGCTGGACTTCCTGCGGCTGCTGATCGTCGGCTCCGACTCCTGGAAGGCCGCCGAGCACCAGCGGCTGCGCGCCCTGTGCGGACCGGGGACCAGGCTGGTCAACTCCTACGGCCTGACCGAGGCCACCGTCGACTCCAGCTACTACGAGGGCGCCGCCGAGGAGCTGGAACCGGGCCGGATGGTCCCGATCGGCCGGCCCTTCCCGAACAGCGCGCTGTACATCCTCGACCGCTACGGCGAGCCCGTCCCGGCGGGGGTGCCCGGCGAGCTGTGGATCGGCGGCGCGGGCGTCGCCGCCGGCTACCCGAACGACCTGGAGCAGACCGAACGGCGCTTCACCACACTGGAGTTCGACGGCACCCCGCTGCGGCTCTACCGCACCGGCGACCTCGGCCACTGGGACACCGAGGGCACCGCGCACCTGCTCGGCCGGATCGACAACCAGGTCAAGGTCCGCGGCCATCGGATCGAACCCGGTGAGATCGAGGCCCACCTCACCGCCCGGCCCGAAATCGCCCAGGCCTGCGTGGCGGTCCGGCAGGACGCCTCGGGCGAATCCGTCCTGGCCGCCTACCTGGTGCCCGCCGAGGGCGTCGAGCTGGACCGCCGCGAACTGCGCCGCCACCTCGCCGAGCACCTGCCCACCGTGATGATCCCCTCCTACCTCACCGAACTGCCCGCCCTGCCGCTCACCCCCAACGGCAAGGTCGACCTCGCCGCCCTGCCGGAGCCCAAGGCCGACACCGGCGGCGAGCGGCACGAACCACCCGTCACCCTCTACGAGGTCCGGGTCGCCGAGCGCTGGAAGAACCTGCTCGGCCTCGAAGAGGTCGGCCTCCAGCACGACTTCTTCGAACTGGGCGGCAGCTCGATCCGGCTGATCGAGCTGATCCACCACCTGCAGACCGAGTTCAACATCGGCATCCCGGTCGGCCTGCTGTTCAAGGTCACCACCCTGCACGGCATGGCCCGCACCGTCGAACAGATCATCACCGGCGAGGTGGCCGGCGGCGAACCCCACCTGTGGTTCAACCCCGAGGCACCCGAGGACCGTACGGTCTTCTGCTTCCCGCCGGCCGGCGGCCACGGCCTGGTCTACCGGCAGCTCGCCGCGCACCTGCCCGAGCACCGGGTCGCCGCCTTCAACTACCTGACCGGGGACGACAAGACCGCCCGCTACGCCGACCTGGTCGAGGCGCTGCACGAGTCCGGACCGTACGTCCTGCTCGGCTACTCGCTCGGCGGCAACCTCGCCTTCGAGGTGGCCAAGGAACTGGAGCGGCGCGGCCGCACGGTCGGGTCGGTGCTGCTGGTGGACGCCTACCGTTCCCTGGAGGCCTTCGACCTGGGCGAGGAGCACGTGGCCGTCTTCGAGCGGGAACTGCGCGAGCACCTGCACCGCCACACCGGCTCGCGGATCGTCGCCCAGAAGACCCTCGAACAGGCCCGGGACTACCTGGAGTTCTGCAGCCGCACCCCCAACACGGGCACGGTGAACGCCCGACTGGACGTGCTCTGCGAGCGCGAGCGCGAGCGCCTCGCCGTGCACGTGGGCGGCGAGAGCGGTTCCTGGCACGGCGCCTCCGCCACCGGCACGGCGGTTCACGCCGGCCACGGAAGCCACGCCGAGATGCTCGACGGCGGGTTCGCCGCACGCAACGCCGAACTGGTGGGTGCCATCCTGGCCGGAGGCGCCGCCGATGGCCGCGGCTGACCGCGGGCCGGACTGGTCCACCAGGGAGCGGGCCGACGGCGCCCCGCCCCGGGTGATCGTGATCGGGGCCGGCCTGGCCGGCCTCGCCACCGGCTGCTACGCGCAGATGAGCGGGCTGGAGACCCGGATCTTCGAGAAGCACGTGCTGCCCGGCGGCTGTTGCACCGCCTGGTCCCGGCACGGCTACCTGTTCGACTACTGCATCGACTGGCTGATCGGCACCGCCGAGGGCACCGGAGCCCACCAGGTCTGGCGCGAACTCGGCGCCCTGGACGGCAAGTCGGTGACCCACTTCGACACCTTCAACCGGGTCGTCGACGAGCACGGCCGGGCCGTCACCTTCTACGGTGACCCGGACCGGCTGGAGGCCCACCTGCTGGACCTCGCCCCCGGCGACGCCGCGCCGATCCGGGCCTTCTGCAAGGACCTGCGCCGCTTCGCCGAAATCGACCTGCCCTGGGACCTCACCCCGCCGCCGCTGCGCACCACGGCCGAACGGCTGCGCACCCTGCGCACCGTACTGCCCGCCTTCCGACTGGTCTGGCGGACCGCGACCACCCCGATGAGCGGCTTCGCCGAGCGCTTCCAGGACCCGCTGCTGCGGCGGGCCTTCCCCAACATGTTCCTGCAGGAGCCGGCCGGATTCCCGCTGCTGCCGTACCTGTACACCCTGGCCGCCGCGCACACCGGCAACGCGGGCTTCCCGCAGGGCGGTTCGCTCGGACTGGCCCGCTCGGTGGAGGAGCGGTACACCTCGCTCGGCGGGGTGATCGGCTACCGCTGCCGGGTGGAGCGGATCCTGGTCGAGGACGGGCGTGCCGTCGGCATCGAACTGCGGGACGGCTCACGGCACTTCGCCGACCATGTGGTCGCCGCCTGCGACGGCCCGACGGTGCTGGACCGGCTGCTGGAGGGCCGCTACTCCAGCCCGGCCACCGACCGGCTCTACGGTGAACTGCTGGACAAGCCCGGCAACCTCTACCCGGCCGTGGTCTCGGCCTTCGTCGGCGTCGACGGCCCGCTGCCGACCGACGAGCCGCACAGCACCACCTACCTGCTCCCGCCCGAGCAGGGCGCCCGGCTGCCCGGCTCGCTCCAGCACAGCCTGGTGGTGCAGCTGCGCTCCAACTACGCGGACGGCTTCGCGCCGCCCGGCAAGTCGGTGCTCCACTGCACCTACTTCAGCGACTACCGCTCCTGGAAGAACCTGCGGATCCGCGACCGCCGGGCCTACCGGGCCCGCAAGCAGGAAGTCGCCGCGTTCGTCCGGGAGTTCCTGACCCGGACCTACCCAGGGCTCGGCGAGCGGATCGAACTGGTCGACGTCGCCTCGCCGGTGACCACCGAGCGCTTCACCGGCAACACCTACGGCAGCATCCTCGCCTGGCAGGCCTTCTCCGAGGCCGAGGACACCGCCAACCGACTGGTCAACCGGGACCGGATGCGGCTGCCGGGCCTCAGCGGCTTCTCCATGGCCGGGCAGTGGGCCTCGCTCGGCGGCCTGATCCGCGCCGCCACCAGCGGCCGGTACGCCGCCCAGTACCTCTGCCGGGAACTCGGCCGGCCGTTCCGGGCCTGGCCCAGCGACAACCGGGAACCCTGGCACGCGGGAAAGTGGGGCCGCCTGCCGCAACTCGACCGGGCCACCGTGGGCCGGATGACCGTCGGAGGGCCGGAATGACGGGGACGAGCAGCAGTCGGCAGAGCGTGGTCGTCATCGGCGGGGGGCTCGGCGGCCTGTCCACCGGCTGCTACGCGCAGATGAACGGCTACCGCACCCAGGTCCTGGAGATGCACGAGCTGCCCGGCGGCTGCTGCACCGCCTGGGACCGCGGCGAGTTCACCTTCGACTGCTGCGTCAGCTGGCTGCTGGGCAGCGGGCCCGGCAACGAGATGCACCGGATCTGGCTCGAACTCGGCGCGCTGCAGGGCAAGCGGATGCGCAACTTCGACGTCTTCAACGTGGTGCGCACCCGGGACGGGCAGGCGGTCTACTTCTACTCCGACCCGGACCGGCTGGAGGCCCACCTGCTGGACCTCGCCCCGGAGGACGCCCGGCGGATCCGGCAGTTCTGCGCCGGACTGCGCAAGTTCCGGGTGGCGCTGACCCGTTACCCCTTCCTCAAGCCGGTCGGGCTGATGGGCCGGTGGGAGCGCTGGCGGATGCTCGCCTCCTTCCTACCGTACGTCAACGTGATCCGGTGCTCGATCTCGGTGCTGATGACCGACTACTCGGCGCGGTTCCGCAGCCCGCTGCTGCGCGAGGCGTTCAACTTCGTGCTGTACGAGAAGCACCCCAACTTCCCGGTGCTGCCGACGTACTTCCAACTCGCCTCGCACGCCGGTCAGTCGGCCGGTGTGCCGGAGGGCGGCTCGCTCGGCCTGGCCCGCTCGATCGAGCAGCGCTACCGGCGGCTCGGCGGCGAGATCACCTACAACGCCAAGGTGACCGAGATCCTGGTCGAGCGGGACACGGCGGTCGGGGTCAGGCTGAGCGACGGCCGGGAGGTGCGGGCCGACATCGTGGTGGCGGCCTGCGACGGGCGGACCACGATGATGGACCTGCTCAAGGGTCGCTACCTGAACGACACCTACCGCCGGCTGTACACCAAGACGCTCACCGAGCCGGGCATGGTCTTCCCCGGCTACCTGACCGTCTTCCTCGGGCTGCGCCGCCCCTTCCCGGCGGGCGACCCGTGCACCACCTACCTGCTGGAGGAGGAGTTCGCGGCGCGGCTCACCGGCATCCGGCACCCCAGCATCAACATCCAGTTCCGCAGCCGCCACTACCCGGAGCTGTCGCCCGACTCGACCACCGTCGTGTACGCCAGCTACTTCTGCGACATCGCCCCCTGGCGGGAGTTGAGCACCGGCCCGGAGCAGGCGCCCCGGCTGCGGCGCGGCGAGGAGCTGCACACCCTGCCGGTCGGCCGGGGCCGGGAGTACCAGCGGGAGAAGCGCCGGGTGCGCGACGCCGTCATCGAGTTCCTGGACCGGCACCACCCGGGGCTGAGGGACGAGGTGGCCGTCAAGGACGTCTCCACCCCGCTCACCCAGGTCCGCTACACCGGCAACTACGACGGCACCGTGCTCGGTTGGCAGCCCTTCGTGGAGAGCGGGGAGACCCTGGAGGAGGAGATCAAGCGCAACGGGCCGGGGCTGCCGGGCCTGGCCAACTTCTACCTCTCCGGGGTCTGGGCGACCACCGGCGGTCTGATCCGCGCGGCGGCCGCCGGCCGGCACGTCGTCCAGTTCATCTGCCGCGACGACCGCAGGCCGTTCACCGCCGCGGTGGACGACAGCGCGCCGTTGCCCACCCTGATCACCGAACCGGTCGGGCCCGACGACCGGCAGTTTGGAGTCACCTCTTGACATCCTCGCCCGGCTGAAGCCGGGGGATTCCTCCCGCATCTGCGGCACGGACACCCGTGGGTCGCAGGTCGCCGAGGTGGGTTCCCCGTTCGACGGGCCGTGCCTGGTGTGGGATCGCCACGCCGGGTCTGACCGGCCCTCCAGGGGCGTTTAGCCTGTCCGCCTGCCCGGCGGCCAGGATGTTGCGAGCAGCATTGAGGTCACGATCATGCAGGACGCCGCATGCGCCACAGGCCCATTCGCGCACCGCGAGGGGTTTGGGTCCGTCGCGGTGTCCGCACGTCGAGCAGAGCTGGGAGGACGGGAACGCCCGGTGCACGATACCGACGGTGCGCCCGTACCGGGCCGCTTTCTCTTCGAGGAGTCGCCGGAAGGCGGACCATCCGGCGTCGTGGACGGACTTGGCGAGTCGGCCTCGGGCGAGGCCGCGCACGTTCAGGTCCTCCAGGTAGACGGCTTGGTTTTCGCCGATCAACTTGGTGGTCTGCTTGTGCAGCCAGTCCATGCGGGTGTCGGCCACCTTGGCGTGCGCCCTGGCGACCTTGATGCGGGCCCTGGCCCGGTTCTTCGATCCCTTGGCCTTGCGGGACAGCTCCCGCTGCGCGGCCTTGAGCTTCTTCTCCGCCTTGCGCAGGAAGCGCGGGTTGTCGATCACGCTGCCGTCGGAGAGAACGGCGTAGGTGGTCAGGCCCAGGTCGATGCCGATCTCGGCGGGCACCTCGGGCAGGGGATCGGGTTCCAGGTCCACCACGAAGGAGGCGTGGTAGCGGCCTGCCGGGTCGAGCACGATCGTCACCGACGACGGGTCGGAGAGGAGGCTGCGAGACCATTTCACCCGCACGTCGCCGATTTCGGCCAGGTTCAGCTTGCCGTTTCCCCGGATGCGGAACCCGTTGCGGGTGAACCGCAGCGACTGCCGGCTATCCCTCTTCGACTTGAAACGAGGCAGCCCGACCGGACGCCCCGCGCGCTTACCGGACACCGAATCGAAGAAGTGCCGGTACGCGGTGTCCAGGTCCCGGAGGGACTGGATCAGCGGGTCCACGCCCACCGACGCGAGCCACGCCCGCTCGGCGGTCTTCTTCGCCGCCGTGATCACCAGCTTCTGGAGATCGGCGCTCTTCGGGTACGGCAAGCCTCCTTTCCGGGCCTCCTTCCGCGCCGCAAGAGCGTCGTTGTACACCACCCGCGCACACCCGAACGTCCGTGCCAGCACAGCCCGCTGACCCGACGTGGGATAGATGGGGTAGGAGTACCGAAGGTGCACGAGATCAACCTACCGAAGGCCACTGACAACGGCCCCCGTCCAAACCTCCGAAGATCGCTCCGCCGCTACGCGGATCCGGCCCAAGGACCCTCCCCCACCCTCCGGGCGGGGGGACCCCCATCTCCCCTGACCGAAGCCAGGGGCATCCTGGGAGAACAAAGGTGAATCACCCCGTGAGGACCGAGAACGTGCGAATCGAGAAGTGGATCGTCCACGAGCACGTCGACGGCGTGCCGGACGTGGACCGGATGTACCGGAGGGTCGAGGAGGAGGTGGACGTTCGGCTCGCCGACGACGAGATGCTGCTGCGCACCCGGTGGGTGTCGGTGGACCCGTACCTGCAGGGCATCGCGCTGGACACCCCGGTCGGCGACCACATGGGCGCCGACTCGATCATGGAGGTGGTGCAGGCCGGGCCCGCCGCGCGGTTCGCGGTCGGCGACCTGGTCCAGGGCTTTGGCGGCTGGCGCAGCCACGTGATCAGCAACGGCGCACCCGTGCCCTGGCAGACCGGCACCTTCCCGATGGTGTTCCCGGCCTACCGCAGGCTGGACCGCGCGGACTACGACGAGCAGCTGCCGATCACCACCGCGCTCGGCCTCCTGGGCGGGCCCGGGATGACGGCGTGGGGCACGATGGAGAAGTTCCTGGACGTGCGCCCCGGCCTGACTGCGCTGGTCAGCGGGGCCAGCGGCGCCGTCGGCTCGGTGGTCGGCCAGCTCGCCAAGTACCGGGGCGCGCGGGTCATCGGCACCACGGCGACCCCGGCGAAGGCGGACCGGCTGCTGGAGCTGGGCTTCGACGCGGTGCTGCACTACCGGGACGGGGACGACCCGGAGCGGTTGGCGAAGGAGCTGGCCGAGCTGGCCCCGGACGGCATCGACCGCTACTTCGACAGCCTGGGCGGGGCGCTCACCGACGCGGTGTTCGGGATGCTCGCGGTGGACAGCCGGGTGGCGGTCTGCTGGCAGTGGGGGAGTCAGGTGGGCGGCGAGTGGGCGGGGCCCCGGCTGTTGCCGATGATCATGTTCCCGCGCACCGTGATCCGCGGCATCTTCTCGTTGGAGTGGTTCACCGAGGAGAACTGGTCGGCGCTGCGGCGGGACCTCGGGGCGCTGGTCCGCAGCGGGGACCTGAGGTACCAGCAGACCGTCCACCAGGGGTTCGACAGCATTCCGGCGGCGTACCGGAGCCTGTACACCGACCGCTCGGCGAGCCGGGGGAAGGTGCTGGTCGAGGTCTGAGCGGACGGCTCCCGCTGACAGAGTTCCGGGATGACCGTCTTGTTCTCCACCGACGTGGTGGCCGAACTCGCCGGCGTGGACGACCACTTGCTGCTGCTCTCGGACGGCCGCAACATCCTCGACGGCGACGCTGAGGACCTCCTCGCCCAGCACCTGTGGCTGACCGGCCCGCGGGCCGAACGGCCGCCGGTCGGGGGGAGATCGTGCACGAGATCCACACCGCCCGGCAGTCCACCTTCACGGTGCGCGCCCTGCTCGGTGCGGCGACCCCGCTGGAGGCCCCCGGCTGGACCGGCCACCCCGTCACCCTGGAGGACATCGTGCTCGCGTACCTCAAGACCTCGCTCGGGGAGACCGGACGATGAGCGCCCGGACCACCACCCCGCCGCCCTCCGCCGCGACCCGGCCCGCCCCCGCGGCGTAGTCGCGTGGCCTCCGGTGGTCGCGCCGTCAGGGTTCGGTGCGGGTGGGGCAGGAGGCGCGGGAGGCGAGGAGTGGGCCGAGCACCCGGGTGCCGGGGCCGGTGCGGCCGCCGGGGCCGGGGAGTGCGGTGGTGTTGTCGGCGGTGACCGGCTCACCGCAGTGCCCGCAGGCCATCACGGGATCGGTGTCGTGCCCGCAGTCCAGGTGGCGGATCCGGGCCGGCGGGCCGGCCTCGCCCGCGTACCAGCGGTCGCCCCAGGCCATCAGTGCCAGTAGCACGGCGTGCAGTTCGGCGCCCTTCTCGGTGGCCCGGTAGTGCTCGCGCGGCGGGTGCTCCTGGTACCGCTCGCGTTCCAGGACGCCCTCTTCGACCAGCCGGGCCAACCGGGCGGCCAGGACCTTGCGGGAGATGCCCAGGTCGTGGGCCAGATCGTCGAAGCGGTGGATGCCGGTCAACACGTCCCGCATGATCAGCACCGTCCAGGCGTCGCCGAACAGGTCGGTGGCGCGGGCGATGGAACAGGCGACGTCGGCCAACGAAGTGCGGGTCATGCGGCCAGCCTAGACGGGTTCCCTGAGGAAACCCATCCCTGCTAAGTTCCCTCAGGGAACCTGAATCGTTCGAGTGGGTCTTGAGGGAGCTCAGCCATGGGCACAACCCCGCGCATCGAGCTCGACGCACCGTCGCCGGAGGCGATCGACGGGCGGCACATCCGTGCTCTCGCCTTCCAGGCCGTCCGGATGGACTACCTGGCCGAAGTCGCCCCGGGCGGCGGGGGGCGCCCTGCCCTGGTGGTGGGTGGTGGGCGAGGCCTGATCGCCACCGGACTGGCCGGGCTCGGCTATCGGGTCACCGCCGTCGACCCGTCCCCGGTGGCCACCGCGACTGCCCGGGCCAGCCATGGGCGGGACGGGCTCCCGGTCACCGACCTGGTCGCCGATGCCGAAGAACTGCCCTTTGGGGTCAGCGAGTTCGACCTCGTCTACTGCGCCGACACCTTCGAGGTCACGGGCGACCTGAACGGCGTCCTCGGTCAGGTCGCACGGGTCCTCGCCCCCGGAGGCGCCCTGGTCTACGACACCGTCAGTCGCACCGCGCTCTCCCGGCTGGTCTACCTCGGCGCCTTCCAAGCCGTGCCGATGACCCGGATCATGCCGCCCGGTCGCTATGCGGCAGCCCGGCTGCGCACCCCGGCGGAGATCGCGGATGGGCTGGCTCGGCACGGCCTGTGCAACCGGGACATCCGTGAGTTCAAACCGCGCAACCCGCTCAACCTGGTCCGGGCGGTCCGGGCACGCCGAAGCGGCCAGATCAGCGATGAGGAGATCCCGCCGCTGGTCGACTTCGTGCTGTCCCCGGCCGTCCGGCCGTTGGTGACCTACCTGGGGCGCGCGGTGAAGGGGGGCGATCGCAGAGCTCGCCAGTCCGGGGCTAGCCGGTGATGCCCGCGGCGCGCAGGCGGCGTTCGACCTGCGCCCACTCGGGGGTGACCGGGGCGGTCGGATGGGCGCCCATGGCCTTGTCCTTGAAGCCGCTGGAGGTGGACACGCAGACCACCGGGCCGTCGCCCAGGGCCTCCTCGCCGAGGCTGCGCAGTCCGGCCAGGCCGGCTGCCGAGGACAGCTCGGCCCACAGGCCGGCGCGGGCCAGTTCGCGCTGGGCATCGGTGAGTTGGCGGTCGTCGACGGTCAGCGCCCGGCCACCGCTCGCGCGCACCGCGACCACGCCCCGGTAGCCGCTGACCGGGGAGGCGATCGAGTACGCGTCGCTCGGGCCGACTGTCACGTGGGTCGCCGGGACACCTCGGGCGAGCGCCCGGTGCAGCGGCCCGGAGGCCGCGGACTCGCAGGAGAAGATGCGCGGTACCCGGTCGGCCAGCCCGAGGCGGTGCAGCTCGGCGAAGCCCTTCCAGACGCCGAACAGCAGCTCGCCGTACCCGGCCGGCACGAACACCGCGGTCGGCACGCCCACGTCCTGGAAGATCTCGTACGCCACGGTCTTGTAGCCCTCGGGGCCGTATGCGTGACCGGTGTGGGTGGTGGTCAGGTTGCTGACCGGGTGCAGGCCGAAGCGCTCGACCACCTGACGCAGCAGCGGCCAACGAGCCTCCCACGGCACCGGCAGCACCACGGCGCCGTAGGCGTTGAGGAAGGCGTCCACGGCGGGCGGCACATCGGGGCCGGTGAAGACGACGCAGGCCAGTCCGGAGCGGGCGGCGTAGGCGGCCGCCGAGGCGCCGTGGTTGCCGGAGGACGCCGCCGCGATGCCGGGCGCGCCGACACCGACGGCGGCGCTGGTGGTGCAGCGGTTCAACCGGTCCTTGTGGCTCCAGGTGGGGTTGCGGGACTCGTCCTTGAGGTAGACGCCCGGCTGGATCTCCACCAGCGGGGTGGCGCCCTCGCCGAGGCCCGGTGCGAGCAGCGGTGGCAGCAGCGGCGCCCAGCGCTCCAGGCCGGCGCGGGCCTTGACGGGGGCGAACAGGCTTGCCGGGTCGAGCTTGTCGTAGGCGTAGTCGACCTCGACGGGGTAGGAGACGTCCTCCGTGCTGGTCTGCGGGCAGCCCGCGGTGAGCGGTGGCCAGAGCGGGTAGTCGAGGTCGGGGTTGCCGAGTGAGCGCTGACCGGTTGCGAGGGAGTCGTCCGTTGCCATGTAAGTACCCTAGCTCGGTTTTGGGTGCTACATGACGGGTTTGTGATTCCTCGGTGGACGGGCACACTCACCGGGACGCCGGAGACCGGACAGGAGCTGGGGGCGTGATGGACAGCGGCACACGGGCGATGCTCGACGCAGTGGGCGAGGCGCGGCGGCAGTTGCGGGAGAATGCGCTGCCGAAGGCGCGGGACGGGGGGCGGGAGAAGGTTCCGGCGGCGGAGGAGATGGCGCTGTTGGGGGCGCTCGCGGCTCTGGTGGAGAGCGCGGGGGAGTTGGCCTACGCCGTCGCCGATCGGATTTCCCCGGACAATTCTGAAGCGTACGTGCAGGCGTACAGGCGCTTGGACCGCGAGGCCCGCAATCTGCGGGACGAGGAGCGGAAGGCCAAGGGGCGGGCGAAATGACGCCGCCGGCGCCCTGATCACGGGCGCCGGCGGAGGTGGGTCAACTGCTCAGCGGTGGCTGGGGAACTGCACCACCTGCTGGTAGGTCGGCCGGTTCTGCCAGGTCGTCTTGTCGTCCGTCACCCCGCCCAGCGGCCGCTGGATGATGGTGTCGGCGCACCACTGGTCGCCCGCCGAGCAGTCCCCGTCGCCCGGGTAGACCTGGGAGGGGGTCTGGGCGGCGGCCTGCTTGAGGGTGTTCAGCAGTACGCCCCGGCAGGCCGTCAGGTCGCCCCCACCGCAGTACGGACGGGCCAGCGGTCCGGCCACCGGGTCGCCGAGGACGGAGCGCAGATCCTTGTCCAGGTAGCTCCACCAGCCGTACTGGAAGGCCGAACCCTTGTGCGGAATGGACTCGTTGGCGCTCGCCGGGCCGCCGGCCGTGGCGCCGGTCTGCCCGCCGGAGGGCGACTCGTTGATCTGCAGTGCGCCGGTCAGCGCGGTGAACAGCTGGTCGCCGAGCCCGGGCCGCATGACACCGTCGGCGACCAGTGGCCACCAGGCGTCCATCACCCGGATCGCGGCCGCGTCCGCGTAGTTGTGGCTTCCCGGTGACGTCTCCTTCCGTTGCCCGCCGTCGGCGAGCCAGGCCTCCAGCTGCTGCAGCGCGGTGAGGGTGGCCGGGTCGGTGACCGGACCGCTGCGCAGGACCCGGATCAGGTCGGGCAGGACGTCCTCGGCCCTCAGGTCGGCGAGGGCGGCGCTCTCCATGGCCTGGGTGAGCGAGACCCGGCCGGCCTTGCCGCCGTTGGCGAGCAGGGCCTTGACCCGGTCGTCGAGCAGGTTCCCGCGGTGCACCGAGCCGTTGCCGAAGCCGGCGGCGGTGTAGCCGTCGGCCTGCTTGTTGTTCCAGGAGATGTAGTAGTCCTGGTTGACGGACTGCGGGTGCTCGGCCGGCGGGGTGTACCGGGCGGTGTTGGTGGCCGGGTCGAAGTCGGCCCACTCGTAGGCGGGTTGGGCGAGCACCGGCAGGCCGGCATCGACGCCGGGGGCGCGTACCGGGTTGCTGCCGGAGTTGTAGTACGCGATGTCGCGGGAGTCGGCGTAGAACCAGTTGAAGGTGTAGTTGATGTCCTGCGCCGCCTGCTGGAAGCTCGGTGCGTCGTGCACCGCGCCGGGGTCGTTCAACTCCTGGAAGCCGATGATGGAATCGGCCTCGTGCCGGTAGGTGGAGCGCAGCGAGGTGAACGCGACGGGTGCGCCGCCGACGGTGCCCCGGGCGGTCACCAGGCCGTAGTCGGAGCGGTACATCACCAGGGTGTAGGAGCCGGCCGGGGTGGAGTCGGCGGTGGTCGGGCTCCACGCGTTCTTGCGTTCCAGCCGGTCGAAGGGCAGGCACTGGCCGTGCCAGAGGTAGGAGTTGGCGGCGGTGGTGACCGGCGAGCCGTCGGTGGTGCAGAGCGGGACGGCGTAGGTGTCGGTGATGTCCTGCCCGGCCGAGGTGGCGCTCCAGGCGTAGTCCTGGCCGCGGCCGAGCTGCACGTAGAAGCTCAGGCCGGCGAAGGCCGCGCCGCGCGCGCTGATCCCGGGGCCCTGGATCTCCTCCAGCATCAGCAACTGTGGGGCGAAGTAGCCGGTTTGCGGGCCGAACACGGCGACCGGATGGCCGTCGTCGGTGTGCGCGCCGGAGACCAGCAGGGCGTTGGACATGCCGTGCTTGGCGGTGAGCAGGTTGCCGGGGAGGACGCCGTTCGCGGCGGTCGTCGCCGCCCCCGCCGAGCCGGTGGCGTCGTAGATCATCCGCTCGGGTACCACCGAGCCGGGGTCGGGCAGCGCCTGGCCCTGCGGCTGGTCGGGCACGGTGGCGTACGGGAAGCTCTGCCCGTCGTGCAGGGTCTGCACCGCCTCCGGGTCGTCGGCCTCGCGCAGCGACTTCCAGACCGCGTCCCCGGCGTCCTTGCCGTAGCGGGCCTCGGCGGCCGACTTGACCTGGGCGGAGGCGAGTTCGTTGCCGCCGCCCGCGCCGAACAGCGCACCGACCACGGAGGCCAGGGCGACCAGGTCGGTCAGCTTGAACGGCTCGATCGAACCGGCGTTGGTGATCGGGTCGACGTGCCCGGTGAGGTCGTACTCGCCGGGGAAGGTACGGCCGTTGTACGCCTGCGTGACGTACTGGTTGACCCCGTCGAGGTAGGCGTTGGCGTCGGCGAGCGCCTGGGCGGCCCGGCCGCCGCGGGAGGCGAGGGCGTCGATCTGCTGCTGCAACTCGGCCTCGGTGTACGGCGCGGCCTGCCAGAAGCTCTGCTCCAGCTGGCGGTTGGCGGCCGCGCCGCCCGCGAAACCGGACAGCTGGCCGCGGCCGACGTGCCGGAACAGGTCCATCACCCAGAGCCGGTCCTGCGCGGCGGCGTAGCCGGCGCCGAACTCGGTGCCGTAGCGGGTGGTGCCGGTGATGTGCGGGACGCCGGTGGCCTTGTCGCGCACGATGGTGACGTCCGGGCGCGGGGCGGTGGTGCTGGCCACCTGGTCGGCCGGGACGCCGAAGGAGGCGTCGTTGAAGAAGCTCCGCAGCCCGGCCTCGGTGAGCCCGGGATAGCCGGAGGCCAGGGCCGCGTAGGGGCCGAGCTGGTCGTCGGTGTGCGCGGGGCGGCTGCCGAACATCCGGTTGAGCAGGATCTCGGCGAGGGTGGCGTTGCCGTTCTCACCGGGCGGGAGGACGTCGGTGCAGCGGCCGCCGCAGTAGTCGGTGGCGGCGGCTGTGGTGGTGTTGGTGGGGACCGCGGTGGCGGTGGTGGGGGTGGTGAGGGCTGCGGTGACGAGCAGGGCCGACGCGAGGGCGGCGGCCGGGAAGCGGAGGCGGTGGGGGCGTGGGCGCAAGGCGAGCTCCTCCGTCGAAGCCACGGGGAGTCGACGGTAGGGCTGCTACTGGACGGTTGGCTAGTGGCGTGCATGCCATTTCGTGCTTCCCGCGGCGGAGTTGACGGTCCGCAGGGGCACGGGTCGGCCGACTGTCGGTGTCGTCGGCTATGGTCGCTCGCGTCGGTGAAAGATCGTCCGTCAATCGGCGGGGGAGGAGGGCGAGCAGTGGTGGAGGCAGCCGTGGAGGTCGCGGGGCTCAAGGAGTTGCCGGACGGGCTGACCCACGGGCCCAGCCGGGAACTGCTCGCCGCCGGGGAACTGTGCTGGTCCTACGCGCACCTGGACCTGCTGAACTCGGGCGCAGATCCGCTTGAGCCCGCGTCGACTTGGTGGGAGGGGTGCGCCGTCCAGGAGGCCGAGGGCCTGTACGTGCTGGGCGAGGCGCGCTACGAGACCTGGTCGGTCCACGGGCCGGTCGCGGTGCTGCTGGACGGCGCCGGCGGCGAGGTGTACCTGGCCCGCCCGGACGACGACGGTGTGCTCCAGCGGGACTTGCTGGCCAGCGGCCCGGACACCCTGATCGCCCTGGTGACGGCGATCGAGGCCGTCACCTCGGCCGCGGCCGGCGAGTACGACCTCGACGAGGGGGACACGGAGCCGCCGCGCCGACCGGCCACGGTCACGGAGGTCGTGCGGGTCGTCCGGGAGGAGTTGCGCGAGGCCGATCCGGAGCTGTTCCGGCGGACGGACGGTCAGCCCGCCCACTGGGAGACGGCGCTGCGGATCCGGGCCCTCGGTTGGGGTGCCAAGACGGGCGAGGACGGTGCGCTGGCGTACGAGCTCGATCCGTCGCTGGTCGAGGACCTCGCGACGATCGAGGGCGAGGGCACGGTCCGCCGCTTCGCCGAGGACGAGCTGCCCGAGCAGCTCACCCACGGCCCGACGCGGCGCCTGCTCACCGAGGTCGGACTGCCCGTCTCCGGCCGGTGCCTGCTCGACGTCGATGCCGAGGGCCCGCTGGGCACGCTGGCGGAGGACTACCCGGAGAACTACGAGCCGGACGAGGACGGCGACATGTCCACCCGCCCGCACCAGGGGGAGTTCCTGGTGGTCGGCGGGTGGATGTACGACTTCGTGATCGCCCTCGACGGCGCCACCGGGCAGGTCGAACTGCCCGACTGGTGGGACGACGGCGATCCGGCGGCGTACCTGCACCGCGATCTGTCCGCGCTGCTCTACGTGCTCTGGACCTTCGAGCACCTGCGCGCGCAGCGGCGCGAGGCGGAGCGTCCGCAGACGGCGGGGTCGTGGTCGGTGTTCGACCCGTGCGAACTGCTGGACGGCGCGGCGGAGGAGGCCCTGCGAGCCCTGGACACGGAGGCCTTCGCGAGCGATCGCCACTTCTGGCCGATACGGGTGGATGACGGGCACATGGGTGGCTTGCTGGAGTAGTGGTCGCTCGGAGCGATGATGGACAACGCTTGGGAGGGCGGGGTGGGGCATTGAGCGGGAACGTGTCGGGCCGGGGGCCGGCGGGGGTGGTCTGGCGGCGGAAGAAGCTGCTGCTCCTGCCGGCTCTCACCGTGGCGGTGGTGGGCGGGGTGGCCGGGTTGCTGGTCTGGGCGGAGGTCCAGCTCGGGGGGAGCCTGGTCCTCGGGGCGGCAGGGCTGGTGGTGCTGTCCTTCCTCGCCGTGTTCGGTAACGCGGCGCTGCTCATCGCTTCGTGCGACGCTCTGTGGGGGCGGCCGGTGGGGGTGAGGTCCAGCTACGGGCGAGCGGCCGGGCGGGTGCGGGCGATTGGCGGGTGGGCACCGATCGGTGCGGCGCAGTTGCTCGGGGCGCTGTTGCTGGTCGGTATGGCCTGGTCGTTGGGGAGCTACCTGGTGGTGCCGGCGATGGTGCTCGACGGGGTAGGGGTCCGCGAGGCGATGCGGCGGTCGCGGGAGACGTACCGGCGTGACCGTGCGGAGTTCATGCGGGGGGCGACCGGGATGACGGCGCCGTTCCTGCTGACGTTCCTGCCGTCCGTGGTGGTGTTCTTCGTCGGGCTCACGGCGACCGACCGAGGGCTCGGGGCGGTGTTGATGGGCTGCGCGGCGCTGTGCCTGGGAGCCGGTGTGACGGTGACGGCGAGTCTGTTCGGGATGTTCCGGGCGCGGCTGTACCTGGAGTCGAAGGGGACGGTGGTAGCGGCGGAGCCGCTCTGTCGGCGGCGAGCGCCGTGATCGCCCGCGGGGTTGGCACTACGAGCTGGGCGACTGGCTGTGGACCGATTCCGGCGGGGGCTGGTACTACCGCTGGACCGGGTTGCTCGTCTCCGCGCCGGTGGGGTTTCTCATGCACACCGACGGACGGGTCGGCGTGGAGGACGGCGGCGAGTCGTCAGCCGATCAGCTCGGTTGACGACCCGCAGGCCCCGCTGGGCCGTCAGTCCGGCAGGTGCAGAGCCGTGTCGGCCGGGCCCTGGGTGAGGCAGGTGAAGCGAACCTGGAGGCCGTCGCGCTCGGGGGAGCAGCAGAACGGGCCGGCGGTTGCGGGCGCGTCGGGGGCGAGGGGTGCGAGGCGGACCAGGCGCCAGGGGTCGTCCTCGCAGCGGGCGCGGATGGTGACGGCGTCGCCAGTGCGGCTGGCGCGGACGGTGACGGGGCGGCCGTGCCAGTCGGGGACGGGGGAGAGGGACCAGTCGGAGAGGCCGTGGGTGACGACCGCGCCGAGGTGGGGGACGTCGTCGCTCATCTCGACTCCGGCCTTGATCCACGTCCGGGGGTCGACCCGGATCAGCAGGCCGGCCTGGTCGTAGAGGGCGGCGAAGTCGGCGATGAAGGTGACCTCGATGGCACTGTCCGGCGGGAAGCCGGTGAGCAGCGCGTGGCCGTCGTCGCGGACGAAGCCGTAGCCGGTGGTGCGCCAGAAGTCGCTGCGGCCACGGGCGGTGACCAGGAGATCGGTGCCGTCGGTGTGGGTCTGCTCGGGCGGGTTGAGCCAGCTGCCCTCGTGCCAGGGGATGTCGCGGGGCGGGTGCATCGGGCCGTCCTTCCGCCGATTGCTGCAAGTTTCGGAAAGAACATCCAAGCACTTGCCCCGCGGCCGGGGGAGGGGTGGGTCAGGGCGTGAGCACCAGCCGGATCGGGGTGCCCTCCTTGTGCTCCAAGGCCTCGACCGGCCGGATGTGGCGGTTACCCGGTGGTGGGGTGGTCGTGATGGGACCGGCTGACGGCCGCCAACAGGTGGGCCACCAGGGGGTTTCGGTCGTGCTGGCGCCAGGCGACGGCCACCCGGGTGCGGGCGGTGCCGGGCCCGATCCGGCGGAAGGCGACGCCCTTGAGCCGGATGCGGCGGATGCTCGCCGGGGCGAGCGTGACGCCGAGGCCGGCCTCCACCAGTGCGCACACGGTCTGCCACTCCACCGCGTGCTGCCCGATCCGCGGGGTGAAGCCCGCCGCGGTGCACAGGCCGGTGATCCGGTCGTACAGCTGCGGACCGGCCGCGCGGGGGAGCAGGACGAACGGAGAGTCAGCCAACTGGGCGACCCGGACGGTCCGTTGGGAGGCAAGCGGATGCCCGGACGGGAGCACGGCGACGATGGGCTCGCTGAGGACGGTGCGGAAGCGGAGCTCGGTGTCGGTGTCCGGCGGTTCGCGCAGCAGACCGAGGTCGATGCTCCGGTCGTGCAGGGCGGCGAGCTGCGGTGCCGTGGTCATCTCGCGGATGTCCAGGTGCACGCCCGGGTACCGCTCCCGGAAGGTGTGCAGCAGGCCGGGCAGGACGGTGAGCGCGAGCGAGGCGGAGAAGCCGATCCGCAGCCGTCCCGTCTCGCCGCTGCCGACGGCGCGGGCGGCGGCCAGGCCGTCCGCGAGTTCGGTCAGCACCCGCTGCGCGGCGGGCAGCAGTTCCCGGCCGGCCGCCGTCAGCGTGATGCCGCCGGGTTCGCGGTGGAACAGCGGATGCCCGACCTTCTCCTCCAGGCGGCGGATCTGCTGGCTCAGCGGGGGCTGGGCGATGCCCAACCGGGCGGCCGCGTGGCCGAAGTGGAGTTCCTCGGCGAGGACGGTGAAGGCGTACAGCTGAGGGAGGGGGAGTTCGGGGCGCTGCTCCATACGCCCAGGGATATCACGTCATGCTGACCGGCGTATTGGACGTATCAGTGCAGGCCACCTAGCGTTCCGCGCATGACAGAGCGACGTGCGGTCCTCAGCGGCTCGACCTTCGAGGAGCAGATCGGTTACGCCCGCGCCGTGGTGGACGGCGACTGGGTGCATGTGTCCGGCACGACCGGGTTCGACTACGCCACCATGACGATCTCCGAGGACGTGGTGGAGCAGGCCGAGCAGTGCCTGCGCAACATCGGGGAGGCGTTGGCCGAGGCGGGGTGCGGCTTCGCCGATGTGGTGCGGGTTCGCTACCTGCTGCCGGAGCGCGCCGACTTCGAGCCCTGCTGGCCGGTGCTGTGCCGCTGCTTCGGGGACGTCCGGCCGGCCGCCACGATGATGGTGTGCGGTCTGGCGGACTCTCGGATGAGGATCGAGATCGAGGTGTACGCGCGGCGGCCCGCCTGACAGTAGGCCACCGCTCTCGGCGACGGGCCCGGCGGGTTTCGGCGACGGGCCCGGATCGACGGTCGGCGTCGGAGCCGGGCCCGAATCCGATGGGGCGTCAGGCTCAAACCGCGAGGCGGGCGGTGAGGGCCTCGGTGTCGGGGAGGAACCAGATGTGGCCGGCCGCGTTGGACTCGTGGACCAGCGAGCGCAGTGCCGAACTGACCTCCAGATGGCGGGAGATGTCGCCGATGACGGCCAGCCGGACGTGGTAGTTGACGAACTTCTGCATGACCTCGCCGGCGAAACCGGTGCTCAGGACGAAGAACTCGTCGTCCAGCCGGTCGGCGGGGACGGCGACGATCTCGGCGCCGACGTAGGTCGCGCCGATGAGATCCAGTGCATCCTGCACGGTGGTGATCGCGGGCCCGGCGGGGTCGCACACGAGCACCTTCACCCCGCTCAGTTCCTGCACTGTGTCTGCCATGGCGGTCTCCTGCCGATCGGGCGTGATGATCCGGGTGTGATCATCCGTGTACGAGCCTCAATCTAGGGGAGGAGGCCCGGCGCCCGGAACCGATTTACCGCCCGCTGCGGCTATCGTCGGGCCCGGCTGCGGCCGGTGGGCGGCGCAATGCGCACCCGCTGGGTGGCGGGCGCCTTCTCGATGTCGTCCAGCTGGTCGAGGATGGTGGCGCGCAGGTCCTCGTCGTTCTCGAAGCAGTGGTCGTTGAACAGGGTGTAGCCCGTCCACATCAGGTTGGCGCACACCCGGGCCGGGACCCGCCCGGTCTGGGCGCCCATGCCGACCAGCGCCACCGAGCGGATGCTGCCCGGCGCCAGCAGGTTCTGCCGGTGCACGGCCTGGAAGGCGGCGGCACAGGCGAGCGCCACGTTCAGCGTCTCGCTCACGTTCTGCGAGGAGGCGTGCATCGTGGGCGCCGAGATCAGGAACTTCGGGTTGACCGCCCCGGAGGGCACGCAGACCGCGCTGCCCACCGGCAGCGTGCCCGCGTACTTACTGCGTATCGCCCGCTGCACCTTCAGCTGGATGCCCGCCCCCAGGTACCGCTTGACGGCCGCGTCCGTCCCGCCGTCCATCCGGCCGCGGGAGTTGGTCGGGCTGACCCAGGCGTCGACCTCCTCGGTGAGGATCGAGCCGTGCCGGATCTCGATGCCGGGGGTGTCGGCGAAGGCCGCCCGCCACGACTCGACCACCATCGCGTTGAGGTCCGTCAGCACCACCCTGAGCGGGGACTGCGCGCGGTCCGTCGTCATGCTGCAACTCCTGTCGTTCGTCGAGCTGTTTCCCGCTGTCGATCAGGACGTTAGCGCGCACCACCGACACTCCGTCCGTCGCCGGCCGGCCGCCAGGGATTGTCGGTCCCGGCTGCTAGGAATGTGCTGTCCGCCGGGAAACTGACGGACAGTCACCCGTCATCTCCCGTGATCCGATCCAGCCGGAGTACCACCATGAGCGCTGCCGACACCCCCACTCCCGCCACCCAGTCCGACCCGAACGACCCGCTGGCCCTCGCGGAACTCTTCCAGGGCGGCGGCGAGCCGTGGCTCCCGCTGCTGAAGCCGGTCATCGAGGCGCAGCCCGACGCCGCCTCGTTCATCGGCCCGGGCCGCAGTCCTGAGGTCGTGCCCGTCCGCGAGCTGACCTTCCAGGCGCTCAAGCCGCACGCCCCGCACAAGTGGAAGGTCGTGGTCTTCGGTCAGAACCCGTACCCGCGGCCGGAGAGTGCCACCGGCATCGCCATGTTCGACAACACCTTCCACGACTGGAAGGACAGCCAGTTCGGCCGGGTGGTCAGCATCCGCTGCATCATCAAGGCCGCGGCGATGTGGAAGTACGGCATTCCCAAGAAGACGCCGATCGCCGACATACGGGCGCTGCTGAAGAGGGAGGAGACCGTCCAGCCGCCGGAGTGGTTCCAGGCGATGCTGACCCAGGGCGTGCTGCTGCTGAACGCGGCGCTCACCGCCAGCGCCGACGGCGGGATGGGCCCGGACCGGCACACCGGGTTCTGGCGGCCGGTGGCCGAGCGGATCATCGAGGAGATCCTCCGGGCCAAGCAGCAGGCCGACGAGGAGGACCGGGGCGTCGTCTTCGCCTGGTGGGGCGCGCACGCGCGCAGCCTGAAGAACGTCGTGCTGCGGCTGCAGAAGAAGTACCCCGAGGTCGAGGTCCGCCACATCGACCACGCCAACCCGGCCGCCCAGGGCGACATCTTCTGCGACGGGGACCACTTCACCACCGTGAACGCCGCGCTCGCCTCGCTCGGCGCGGAGGAGATCGACTGGCTCCCCAGCGCGGGCTGGGACGCCGACGCGGCGCAGCACGGCGGTGCCGACGGCGGCGTCGCCGAGCGGATGGGCGCGTTCATCGCCTCCACCATGGAGCTGCACCAGCTGTATCTGGACCGACTCGCCGGCGTCAGGGACGAGGGCCTCGAACTCCCGGCGATCAGCGGGGTGTTCGACACGCCGATGATGGACTTCCGCGACGCCGTGGCTCCGGTGGCCGAGCTGCTCCGGGGCCTGGACCGGCACGTCGCGCTGTCGCACGACTTCGGCAAGCGGCGCGCGGACGAGGGGGCGACCGGTCTGTCCGCCGACGCGATCGCCGCGCTCTACCTCTACACCTGCGAGTCCGCGTTCTACCGGGAGATCAACGCGGTGCTGCGTTCGCCGGACCGCGGCCGGCTGGTGCCGTACCTGCCGTACCTGCGGCTGCTGTTCGCGGCGGTCTCGCAGCTGCCGGCGCGCACCGAGCCGCTCTGGCGCGGGGTCTCGCTCGACCTGCGCAAGCAGTACCCGCTCGGCCGGACGGTGACGTGGTGGGGCGTGTCCTCCTGTACCTCCAAGCTCGGGGTGGCCCAGTCCTTCCTGGGCAGCCGGGGCAAGCGGACGCTGTTCGAGGTGCGCCCGCTGCGCGCGGCGGGCATCCAGCGGTTCTCGGCGTTCACGGGGGAGGAGGAGTTCATCCTGCTGCCGGGTACCCAGCTGGAGGTCACGGACGTGCGGACCGAGCGCGGCGGGCTGTGCACCGTGACACTGACCGAGCTCGCGGAGGAGCCGCTGGTGTCCTGAGCCGATGTCCTGAGCCGAGCGCGGCCCACCGCTATCTAACCAAGTGAAGATCTTGACTCAGTTAAGTTATGATGGCTCCTCCGAACAGCAGCCGAGCCGACCACGGGGGAAGCGATGACGTCCGAAACCATGGGCCTCGACGGAGAGCTGGCGGGTGAGCGGGCCTACGTCGAGGTCTGCCGGGCGGCGATGGCCTGGCAGGTGGCGGACGCCGGCCACCAGGTCGTCGCCGGAGAGGACGTCTCGGGCGACGGCGCGAGCGCCGAGGCACTCGGCCGCTACCTACGGACCCGCGCCAAGCGGATGCGGGAGCTGCCGGACAGCCCGTCCTTCTTCGGCCGCCTCGACTTCGACGACGCGCCCGGGACCGGGGACCACCGCGGGCAGCGTTACTACGTGGGCCGCCAGCGCATCTCCGAGGACCCGACCGTGCCGCCACTGGTGGTCGACTGGCGGGCCCCGGTCTCCCGGGCGTTCTACCGGGCGAGCGCCCACGAGCCGCTGGGGCTCGCGCGCCGCCGCCGGTTCGGCTGGGCGCCGGGGAGCCCGGGCGCGCCGGAGGACCTGACCGGCCTGGAGGACGAGCACCTCGACCGCGCCGAGGACGAGCACCTCGACCGTGCCGAGGAAGGCGGGCCCAGCGGCATCCTGGCCGCCGAGATCGAGCGCCCCCGCACCGGGCCGATGCGCGACATCGTCGCGACCATCCGGCCCGAGCAGGACGAACTGGTCCGCGGCGAGCTCGGTGAGTCCGTCTGCGTCCAGGGCGCCCCCGGCAGCGGCAAGACCGCCGTGGGCCTGCACCGTGCCGCCTACCTGCTGTACAGCTTCCCGCAGCGGATCCAGCGCAGCGGCCTGCTGGTCATCGGCCCCAACCGGACCTTCCTGCGCTACATCGCCGAGGTGCTCCCCGCACTCGGCGAGCTGGACGTCTCCCAGCGCACAGTGGAGGACCTGGTCGCCGCCGGCCGCACGGTCTCCACGGTGGACGGCGAACGGGCCGCCGCGATCAAGCAGGACGCGCGGATGGCCGAGGTGTTGCGCCAGGCGCTGTACGGCCGGATCCGGGCCGCCGGCTCCGAACCACTGGTCGTCCCGGACGGCTCCTACCGCTGGCGGGTGCCCGCGGAGAGGCTCGACCGGGCGGTCGCCGAGATCCGCGAACAGGCGCCGCCGTACGCCGTCGGCCGGGAGAACGTCCGCACCCGGGTGATGGAGCTGATCCGGGACCAGGCCGAGCGGCGCTCCGGCGTCCAGAACGCCGCCTGGCAGCGGAAGGTCGGCCGCTGCAGGCCGGTCGCGGCCTTCCTGGAGACCGCCTGGCCCGCGCTGCGCCCGGAGGCCGTGGTGGCCGCCCTGCTCGGCGACCCCGTCGTGCTGGCCGAGGCGGCCGACGGACTGCTCTCGCCCGAGGAGCAGGCGGCGATCCTGTGGCGGAAGCCGCCGCGCTCGGACCGGAGCGTCAAGTGGTCCGAGCACGACCTCGTCCTCCTCGACGAGGTGGCCGGCCTGATCGAGCGCCCGGCGAGCTTCGGTCACGTGGTGGTGGACGAGGCCCAGGACCTCTCCCCGATGCAGTGCCGGGCGATCGCCCGCCGCAGCACCTTCGGCTCCCTCACCGTCCTCGGCGACCTCGCCCAGGCCACTGCCTCCTGGTCGGCCCGCAGTTGGACCGAGCAGCTGGGCCACCTCGGCAAACCACAGGCCACCCTGGTGCCGCTGACCACCGGCTTCCGGGTCCCGGCCGCCGTGATGGCGCTCGCCAACCGGCTGCTCGGCGCGCTCGACGTCGACGTGCCGCCGGCGGTGTCGCTACGCCGGGACGGCGAAGTGGCGATCCGGGCGGTGGACGACCTGGGCGAGGCGGTGGCGGTCGCGGCGCGCGCCGCGCTGGAACGGGAAGGCTCCATCGCGGTGATCGCCGCCGACGACGCGACGGCGCGGGTCGCCGCCGCGCTGGGAACCGCCGGGATCCCGAGCGCCTGCGCCGAGGAGGTCGGCGGCACGGCCCGGGTGACGGTGCTTCCGGCCTCGCTGGCCAAGGGACTCGAGTACGACCACGTGATCGTCCTGGAACCGGCCGCCATCGCCGAGGCCGAGCCGCGCGGACTGCACCGGCTCTACGTGGTGCTGACCCGGGCGGTGTCCCGGCTGGACATCCTGCACTCCCGTCCGCTTCCGGCGCAGCTGACCGCGGGGTGAACCGGTGCCCCCGCCGGCCCGGACCCGGTCGTCACCTCCGAACCGCCTCCGAACCGCCTCCGAACCGCCGGCGGATCCGGCGGAGGCGACGACCGGGTGAGGCGGGCGGCGGATCAGAGCACCCGGCGCAGCCAGCCGTGCCCGTCCTCCGCGCGCCCGTACTGGATGTCGAGGAGGTGTTCGCGGATGGCGAGGGTCTGCTTTCCGGGAGCGCCGGTGCCGATGGTGAACTCGTAGCCCTGGCCCTTGAACGCCGTGATCGGGGTGATCACGGCGGCGGTGCCGGTGGCGAAGACCTCGGTGACCGTGCCGTCGACGGCGCCGGAGCGCAACTCCGTGAGGGTGACGGCGCGTTCCACCGGGGTGAGGGCGAGCTCGGCCGCCAGGGCGAGGACCGAGTCGCGGGTCACGCCGTCCAGGATGGTGCCGAGCCCGGGGGTGACCAGCTCGCCGTCGGAGGTGACCAGGCAGAGGTTCATCGTGCCGGACTCCTCCAGGTCGCCTTCGCCGCCGGTGTCGTCCAGGAACAGCACCTGGTCGCAGCCGTGCTGCCTGGCCTCTGTCTGGGCGGCCAGGCTGGAGGCGTAGTTGCCGCCGCACTTGGCCGCGCCGGTGCCGCCCCGGCCCGCGCGGGTGTACTCGCCGCTGACCCACAGGGTGATGCCGGTGACGCCGGAGGGGAAGTACGGCCCGGCCGGGCAGGCGATGACCGAGTAGGTGACGTGGTCGGCCGGCCGGACACCGAGGAAGGCCTCCGAGGCGAACATGAACGGCCGCAGGTAGAGGCTGCCCTCGCCGTCGGCGCCCGGCACCCAGGCCTCGTCCGCGCGCACCAACTCCTCCACGCTGGTGAGGAAGTCCTGCTCGGACAGCTCGGGCAGGGCCAGCCGTCGTGCGGAGCGCGCGAAGCGGCGGGCGTTGAACTCCGGGCGGAACAGCCAGACGCTGCCGTCGGCGTGCCGGTAGGCCTTCAGCCCCTCGAAGATCTCCTGCGCGTAGTGCAGCACGGCCGCGCTCGGGTGCAGAGCGAACGGCACCAGTGGCCCGACCTTGCGGTCGTGCCAGCCCTCGGCGGACGTCCAGGTGGCGGTGGCCATGTGGTCGGTGAAGTGCTTCCCGAAACCCGGCGCGGCGAGGACGTCGCGTCGTTCCGCCTCGGGGACGGGCTCGGTGGTCCGGAACAGCGGGAATGCACCACTCATCGTCAACTCCTCGGCATCGAGGCAGGATCTGCCGCGGGAAACCCGGCAGGCGGGCCGGGGCCCGGCACCGCACCCGGCATGCTAACGGTCGTTCGCAGAGGCGGACCCGGACGGTCCGGCCGGCGGGACCGTGACACCCGGCCCTGCGGCACCCGGCCTCGCAGGGCCCGGCCCCGCAGCACCCGGCCCCGCGTCAGAGGAAGTAGAGGCGACTCAGTGCGACCTCCTGGGCCGGCTCGGAGCGCAGCGGTGTGCCGTCGAGGGTCACCAGGCCGCTCCGGGAGTCGACCAGGACGCTGCCCAGGCGGCTGTTGCGGACCATGTCGCGCGGTCCGATGCCGCGGGTGCCCCGCACGGCGACGCGGCGACGGCGTGTCGTCATGCTGTCGTGCGGGCGGTCCCGGCTGCCGGATTCGGCGGCGGCCCGGCTGGTGAAGGCGACCGAGAGGTCGGCGGGGGTCGCGCCGTGGGCGCCGAACAGCGGTCCCAGGACCAGGGGTTGGCAGGTCTCGGTGGCGGCGTTGGGATCGCCGGTGACGCCGTACGCGGGGAAGCCGGCCTTGAGGACGAGCTGTGGCTTGGCGCCGAAGGAGGCGGGCCGCCACAGCACGATGTCGGCGAGTTTGCCGACCTGGATCGAGCCGACCTCGTGGGAAAGGCCGTGCGCGATGGCCGGGTTGATGGTCAGCTTGGCGATGTAGCGCAGCACGCGCTGGTTGTCGTCGTCCGGCCCGTCGCCCTCCAGCGGCCCGAGTTCGGTCTTCATCTTGCCGGCCATGGCGAAGGTGCGGCGCACCGTCTCGCCGGCCCGGCCCATGCCCTGGGCGTCGGAGGAGGTGATGCCGATGGCGCCCACGTCGTGGAGGACGTCCTCGGCGCCCATGGTGCCGGCCCGGATGCGGTCGCGGGCCATCGCGGCGTCGCCGGGCAGGTCGGTCTTGAGGCCGTGGACGGAGACGATCATGCCGTAGTGCTCGGCGACCGCGTCCCGGCCGAAGGGGAGGGTGGGGTTGGTGGAGGAGCCGATGACGTTCGGCACGCCCGCCATCTTCAGCACGTTGGGGACGTGTCCGCCGCCGCAGCCCTCGATGTGGAAGGCGTGGATGGTCCGGCCGTCGAGGACGCGCAGGGTGTCCTCGACCGACAGGCACTCGTTCAACCCGTCGGTGTGCAAAGCCACTTGGACGTCGTGTGCCTCGGCGACCGACAGCGCCGTGTCCAGCGCCCGGGTGTGCGCGCCCATGTCCTCGTGCACCTTGAACCCGCAGGCCCCGCCCTCGGCCAGCGCCTCCACCAGCGGAGCCGGGTGCGAGGACGAACCGCGGCCCAGGAAGCCGATGTTGACGGGCCAGGCGTCGAAGGCGTTGAACGCGTGGCGCAGCGCCCAGGGCGAGTTGACGCCCACGCCCCAGGCGGGGCCGATCTCCTGGCCGATGATGGTGGTGACACCGGAGGCGAGCGAGGCCTCCATGATCCGCGGCGACATCAGGTGGACATGGGTGTCGATGGCGCCCGCCGTGGCGATCAGACCCTCGCCGGAGACGATCGTCGTCCCGGTGCCGACCACCACCTCCACGCCGTCCAGGGTGTCCGGGTTGCCGGCCCGTCCGATGGAGGCGATCCGCCCCTCCCGGATGCCGATCGAGGTCTTGCGGATCCCCTGGACCGCGTCGATCACCAGCACGTTGCTGATCACCACGTCGCAGGTGTCGCGGACGGCGGCGGCCTTCAGGTGCAGCCCGTCCCGGGCGGTCTTGCCGAAGCCCACCAGGAACTCGTCCCCCGGCCGCTGGGAGTCCGACTCGACCCGGACGACCAGCCCGCTGTCGCCGAGCCGTACCCGGTCCCCGGCGCGCGGGCCGTGCACGGCCGCGTAATCGGACGCCTCGATGCTGCTGCTCACCGCTCGTTCTCCGCTCCGTCGTCGTCACCGTTCACCCCGAGGTAGCCCTGTTCGGCGGCCCGCCGCAGCGCCTCCCGCCGGGCCCGGGGCGAGTCCAGCGGACTGTCCACCAGCCCGGCGAAGCCGATCGCGACCCGCTCACCGCCGATCGGCACCAGCCCGACCTCGACGACGGCGCCCGGGTCGAAACGCACCGAGGAGCCGGCCGGGACGGCCAGGTGCGTCCCGTAGGCGGCGGCGCGGTCGAAGGCCAGGCGCGGGTTGACCTCGAAGAAGTGGAAGTGCGAGGTGACCGAGATCGGCACCTCGGCGGTGTTGCGCACCGCCAGCGTGCGGACCGGCCGCGGTTCGGGGTCGGGGGCGTCGCCGGGGAGGACGGCGCCGGGAGCCGCCTCGCCGAGACCGCCGCCGCCGAACGGGTCGGCGATCACGGCGAGTCGGGTGCCGTCCTGGAACACGGCCTCGACCTGGATCTCGGTGACCAGGTCCGGCACACCGGGCAGTACGTCGTCGGGGGAGAGGGCGGCGCGTCCGCGCGCCACGGCCTCGGTCAGCCGCAGGCCGTCGCGGGCGGCCTCGCAGACGGTGTCCGAGATCAGCGCGGTGGCCTCGGGGATGTTGAGCCGTAGGCCGCGGGCGCGGCGGGCGCGGGCGAGTTCGGCGGCGGTGAAGATCAGCAGCCGGTCGCGTTCGGTGGGGGTCAGCTGCACGGGGGTGGGTTCTCCCTCGGGGTGCGGGGTGGTCGGTGTCAGCCGGCGGGCTGGTCGTGGGTGGAGCAGTGGATGCCACCGCCGCCGGAGGCGATGGTGTCGATCTGCAGCGGGACGATCTCGCGGCCCGGGAAGTGGTCCCTGAACACTTCCTGGGCGTGGTCGTCGGCCCGGGGGTCGCCGAACAGCGGCAGGTAGACGCCCTTGTTGCCGATGTAGAAGTTCATGTACGAGGAGACGAAGGAGTCGCTGCGGCCGGTGATCCTGTCCGGGTCCGGCTGGCTGATCTCGACGACCGTCAGCTTCTTGCCGGTGGCGTCGGTCGCCTCCGCCAGCACGGTCCGGGCCTGGTCGGCCGAGCGGGACCAGACATCGGCGGGGGTGCCGGGGAAGGCGCGGTCCAGGAAGACCACGCCGGGCCCCGCGAACCGGGCCAGGCAGTCGACGTGGGCGTCGGTGATGTCCTTGCCCTTGACGCCGGCCAGCCAGATGACCTTGGTGACGCCCAGGGCCTGCTTGAGTTCCGCCTCGACCTGGTCGCGGTTGCGCCCGGGGTTGCGGTTGTCGTTGACGACGGAGCTCTCGGTGACCAGCAGGGTGCCCAGGCCGTCGGCCTCGAAGGAGCCGCCCTCGGCGGTGATCGGGGTCTCGACCCGCTCGATCCCGTACTTGTCCAGCACCGCCCGGGCGATCCGGGCGTCATTGGTGTGCTCCTGCTTGCCGCCCCAGCCGCTGAAGTTGAAGTCGACGCCCTTGACCGTGCCGCCCTCCTCGACGAACACCGGCACGGTGTCGCGGGCCCACAGGTCGTCCACCGGGACGGACAACAGCTCGACGTCCTTGCCGCAGGCGTTGCGGGCCGAGGCCTCCTGGCCGGGGCGGACGAGCAGGACCAGCGGTTCGCGCTCGCCGATGGCCCGGGCCACCTCGGCGATGTCCTTCCGGACGGGCCCGAGCTGCTCGCCCCAGACGTTCTCGGAGGCCGGCCAGGCCATGAACGTCCGCTCGTGCTTCTCCCACTCGCCGCCCAGCCTGCGTCCGCGCGTGGGGGCGGGCGTCGAGGGGGCGGACGTGGCGGGGGCGGACGGCTGCTCGGCCGCGCCGGTGGACGGGGCAGCCGGGTCGGCAGGGTCCGCACCGGAGGCGCAGGCGGTCGCGCCGAGGGCGAGTACACCGGCACCGGCGAGGGAGCGCAGCACCGTGCGGCGGGCGAGGGGCGACTGGGACACGGTGAACTCCCGTGGGGCTGAGGGTGGATCGGTCGCGGCGCGGCGGACGGGCTCCGAGGGAGTGGTCCGCGCTGGCGCCGGTCGTCGGCGGATGCGGGTGCGCTCGGCGGCACTGTCGGCGGCGCCGGAACTGAACTGTCGCATTGACTGAAAAATCAGTCAAGCTCTACGGTGAAGCCACCCAAACCATCCCGAGACGACCCGGGCCGCCGAGCGGGCGGCTCGGGTCACGACCAAGAAAGGCCGGGTGAGGCAGCGATGCTGCGCAATGGTCTGGAGCCCTGGCACCTGCTGGTGGTGCTGGCTGTCGTGGTGCTGCTCTTCGGCTCCAAGAAGCTGCCCGACATGGCGCGGGGGCTGGGGAAGTCGATGCGCATCCTCAAGGCCGAGACGGCGGCCATGCGGGAGGAGGACCCGGCGGCCGGGACGACCCCGACGCCGCCCGCCGGGACGGCCCCCACTCCGTCCGCCGGAGCGCCGACCGATCCGGCCCGACGGTCGTCCTGACCGGTCCGGCCACCGTCCCCGTCGCGCACGAGAGCCGCCGCCCGCCCACCGCCCGGTGGGGGCGGCGGCTCTCGGCCGTCTCCGGGGTGGTGCGCGCGGCTCAGCCGTTGCGGCGGTAGCGGTCCAGGGACACCTTGACCGGCCCGTCCGAGCCCGCCGTCGACAGCACCCGGACGACGGCGAGGTCCCGGCCGTCCGCCGACCGGACGCAGAAGGCGCCGCGCGGCTCGACGGCGCTGAACGGCACCTGGGCGGCGGGGCGGCTGCTCAGCCCCTGGAGGCACTCGGCGACGCCGAGACCGGCGTCGCGGCCGATGTAGGAGTCGGCGGTCTCCGGGAGCAGGAACCCGTTGTCGTTGCGGCTGACGTACCAGGTCGCGCTGTCGGCCGGGACCACCGTGCCCGTGGCGAGGTCGAACTCGTAGCCGGCGTCCGTCGAGGTCAGCTCGACCGCGCGGGAGACCGCGGCGTAGTCCGCGGCGGGCCCCGGCGCTGCGGGGACGGTCGGCGCGGCGGAGGCCGACCGGGTGGGCGTCGGCGAGGCGGTGGGCGACACCGGCGCGCCGGGGGCCGGAGTCCCGGGCTCGGAGGAGCCGGACACCGGGGCCTCGGCGGGCGCGGCCTCCACCGGGTCCGGGTCGTCGAGCAGCAACACCGCCGCTGCGGCGCCGACGGCCAGGGCGACGGCGGCGGTCACCGCCGTGCGGCCGAGGGCGCGCTTGCGGCCGCCCTTCCCGTGCCCGCCCGGGCCCGGTGCGGGGGCGTGCCCGGCCGCGGCCGTACCCGAGGCCCCACGCGCCTCCGGCAGGGCGGTCACGACCGCGGTGGGTGTCGGCGCGGGTGCGAGGACGGTCGGTGCCGGTGCGGCCGCCGGAACGAGTAGCGTCCCGGCCGAGTCCGAGCCGGGCCGGGCGGCCTCGGCGGGTACCTGCGGCAGGTCGGCGTGTCGGGTGATCTGGCTGGTCAGCGGGTGCGGCAGCCAGTCCTCGCCGAACCTGAGGTGCCCGCCCACCGCCGGGTGGTTCCGGGCCGCGGCGATCACCTCGGCGGTGGTCGGGCGGTCCTCGGGCTGCTTCGTGAGGCACCACCGCAGCAGGTCCCGCAGGCTCTCCGGGACGCGGTCGAGGTCGGGCTCCTCGTGGACGGTCCGGTAGAGCGCGGCCGGGTCGGGGCCGTCGCCGAAGGGCGGGGTGCCGCCCGCGACGTGGACGGCGAGCGCGCCGAGGGCGTACACGTCGGTGGCCGGGGTCGCTGTCCGGCCCATGGCCTGCTCGGGGGCCATGTAGGCGGGCGAGCCGATCCGCAGGCCGGTGCCGGTGAGCGGGCTGGCGTCGGCCGCGCGGGCGATGCCGAAGTCGATCACCCGGGGGCCGTCGGAGGCGATCAGCACGTTGCCGGGCTTGAGGTCGCGGTGGACCACCCCGCTGGCGTGGATCGCCTGGAGCGCCTCGGCGATCCCGGCCATCAGCAGCAGGACGGTGCGTTCCGGGAGCGGGCCGAACCGCTGGACCACCTGCTGCAGGGACGGGCCCGGCACATAGGTGGTGGCCAGCCACGGCGTGGCGTCGTCCGGGCCCGCGTCGATCACCTGTGCCGTGAACAGCCCGTGGATGCGCCGGGCGCTGGCCACCTCCTGGGCGAAGCGGGCCCGGAACTCGGGATCCTCGGACAGCTCGGGCCGCACCACCTTCAGTGCCACCGGTCGGCCGCCCGGGGTGTACGCGAGGTAGACCCGGCCCATGCCGCCGGCGCCGAGCCGCGCGTACAGCAGGTGGCCGCCGACCTCGCGCGGGTCGTCTGCGGCCAGCTCCTGGAAGACCGGCTGGTGGGCGAAGGGGGATCGGTCTGCGGACATGCGGGCGGCCTCTCTCGGCGGACAAGGAGGGTGTGGTGACCGGAACGGCGTCCACGGGCGGCCGCGACGCCGTGCGGCGCGGATGGCATCGCGAAGTTTAGAGGTTCCTTCAGGGGAAGGTGCGGCGGGCCCGGTGGGGGGGCCGATCGGGGCCTGGTGGGGGTGGCGTTCCGGGCGTCGGACGCGGGGGCGGAAGGGGCGGGCCTGGGCGTTTCGGTCGATTGACTGAATTTTCAGTTCGATGGAGGATGTGGGGCACCCCCAGATGAAACACCGGCGCGCGGGAGTCGAGGCGGCAGCGATCCCGCCCACCCGACGCGCGCGCTCCAGGAAGGACGACCGTGCAGGTCACCACCGACGACACCAGCGCGCCCCCCGCGGTGCCGCCCCGCCACCCCCGCCGCCGCTGGCGGTTCGCCGTCGTCCTGGCGATGGTCATCGCCCTGTGCGGAAGCGGCATCGGGCTCTACCTCAACGAACGCAACACCCGTGAGCAGACCCGCGAGCTGGCGATCCCGTCCGCGCCGGACTGGATCGAACTCGACGTCACGGCGCAGGACGTGGACGCAGCGGCCCAGCAGTTGACGCTCTACGTCACGCCGGTCCCGCACGGCCGGTTCGCCGCCGGACCGGACTCCCAGACCGTCGGCCGCCCCGTCGAGATCACCGTCACCGGCACCCCCAAGGTCACCCTGCGGGCAGCCGAGGGTGAGGCCGCGGCGTCGCAGCTCGTCCAGGTGGGGATGTACGACGGCACCAAGACCGACTATCCCTTCGACCGCTACCGCATGGAGGCCGGCTTCACCGCCACGAGCGGGGGCTCGGCCGTACCGGTCGGCATCGTCTTCACCGACACCGACCCGTTCTTCGTCCTGCGCCCGCAGGCCACGGGCGCGAGCACCGGCGCCGTGACCCTGGACGCGAAGATCACCCGTTCCCGCAGCACCTTCATCCTCTCCTGGTTCATGATCGCCGCGATGTGGGCCCTCGCCCTGGCCGTCCTCGGCGCCGCCGAGGTGCTCTACCGCAAGCGCGAGGGCCTGGTCTGGCCCTCCCTGGGCTGGATGGCGGCGAGCCTGTTCGCCCTGATCGGCATGCGCAACGCCGCCCCCGGCGCGCCACCGATCGGATCGCTGATGGACTACGTGGCGTTCTTCTGGGCCGAGGGGATCATCGCCGCCAGCCTGGCCTGCACCGCCTGGTTCGGCATCCGTACCGAGCACCGGCTGCGCCGGGAGAAGGAGGCCGACGCCGACGGGGCGTGATCGGACCCGTCCGGCCCGGGCGCACGGCGGACGCGCGCGTCCGGGCCGGTCACCCGGCGGCCGACAGCGAGGCCATCAGCGTCCGCAGCACGAGCCCGGCGTCCACCGTCCCGTCGAGCGATCCGATGGCGGCCAGCCCGTCCACGGCGGCGGCGAAGGCCTCGCCGAGCGGGCGGGGGTCGGAGCCGTCGCCGCGCTCGTCCGCGAGCGTCCGGAACAGGCGCACGAAGCAGGACCGCCACCGCCCGTACTCCGCCTCCAGACTGGCCCGGACCCGCTCGTCGTTGAGCGCGAGCCAGTGCAACGCCGCGTGCAGGCGCGCCAGATCGGGGTTCTCGGGCCGGGTGAGCAGAGCCAGCACCCGGTCCGCCCGCTCGGCGTAGCCGCCCGGGCCGTCCACCGCCTCCTCCAGCGGGGCGATCCACTCCGGCCGGATGTCGGCCACCACGGCGACGATCAGTTCGGTGCGGTCGGCGAAGTGGTAGTGGCACATCCCGTGCGAAACCCCGGACAGTGCGGCCACGTTGCGGGTGGTGAACCGCCCGGCGTCGCCGCCCGCGAGCAGCGTCCGGGCCGCCGAGATCAACCTGGCCCGGGTCTGCTCGCCTTTGGCGGAGGCCCGCGCCCGGCCGGTGCCGCCCGGTGCGGAGGACACTTCCCGGTCTGTTCCTGTCGCCCGTGTCGCCATGGCCGCCACTGTAACGACCGGGGGGTGCGGGGGAGGGGCGGGCCGGAAATCGATCCGGGCGGATGTCTGCGCGAAATATTGACCGAGCGCTTGGCCAGTTCTACCTTCTGGTCAACTCCACGGCATCTGACCGGAATTGACATGGAGGCAGGAGTGGACGATCGCGATCACCACAGACCCGACCCGGCGCCCCGCGGGCGCCTCGACAGGCGCGGATTCCTGACGGCCGCCGGACTGACCGTCGCCGGTGCCACGCTGAGCGCGGCGACCGCCGGCCGGGCGGAGGCCGACCCGCGCCGCACCGCCACGGCGTCCGCCGCGGGCCACGCCGTCCCGCTGGACAGCGTCCCGCACACCCGGACGTGGATGGCCTGGCCGGACAACAGCACCATCTGGAAGGGCAAGCTCAGCGGTGCCCAGTCGAACATCGCCCTGATCGCCAGGACCGTCGCCAAGTACGAGCCGGTGACGATGTGCGCGAACCCGGCCAGCGTCGTCAAGGCACAGTCGATGTGCGGCTCACGCGTCACCGTCATCGGCTCCATCCCGGTGGACGACTGCTGGATGCGCGACACCGGCCCGGTCTTCCGCACCAACGGGGCCGGCGGCCTCGACGCGATCGGCCTCAACTTCAACGGCTGGGGCAACAAGCAGAACCCGCACGGAAACGACGCCCTGGTGGCCCGGCGCGTCGCCGCCTATCTCGGCATCCCGTTCACGGCCGCCGGGCTCGTCACCGAAGGCGGCGCCGTCGAGACCGATGCCGCCGGCACCCTGATGGCGACCAGCAGCAGCATCGTCAACTCCAACCGCAACCCCGGGATGTCCCAGGCCCAGGTCGAGACCGCGCTGTGCGCCGCCTACGGGGCCTCCACGGTGATCTGGTTCCCCGGGATCCAGGGCCAGGACATCACCGACGACCACGTCGACGCCACCTCGCGGTTCCTCGGCGTCGGCGCGGCCGTGGTCCAGATGCCCCTGTCCACCGACACCGACATCTGGTCCAACGACGAACGCCAGCAGTACCGGATCCTGTCGACCTCGACCAGCGCGCTGGGAACCCCGATCACGGTCGGTCAGATCCAGGGCCCCGACTACAACCTGATCCGCTCGACCAACCCCGACTTCGTCGGCTCCTACGCCAACTACTACCTCTGCAACAACGCGGTGATCTCCGCCCAGTTCGGCGACACCGCGGCCGACGCCGCCGCGAAGGCGGCGCTCGCGCGGCTCTTCCCCGGCCGGACCGTCGAGCAGCTCAACATCGACTACATCGGCGCGGGCGGCGGCGGGATCCACTGCGTCACCCAGCAACAGCCCGTGGCGTGAGTCACCGGAAAAGCACGAGCGGTGAGGCCGGTCCGGGAATCGGACCGGCCTCACCGCCGGGAGTCGTCGCCGTGGTGAGTACGAGGGTCAGGACGAGGCCGCCGCCGGGATCGTCCCGGACGGAGGGGCTGCCGTCGCAGGCCGCGGTCAGCCGTCCGGCCGCGGCCGCACCGCTTCGTTACGGTCGCCCCGCACGGTCAGCCCGGTCAGCCGGATCAACCAGGTCAGCCGACAGCGGGGATGTCGTGGGTGGCGCAGTGGATGCCGCCCCCGCCGGCAGCGATGGCGTCGATCTTCACCGGGACGATCTCCCGGCCGGGGAAGTACTGCCTCAGGATCTGCTGGGCACGGTCGTCGGCCCGGCTGTCGCCGAACTTGGGCAGGTAGACACCCTTCGAGCCGACGTAGAAGTTCATGTAGGAGGAGACGAAGGCGTCACCGCGGCCGGTGATCTTGTCCGGGTCGGGCTGCTGGAGCTCGATCACCTGCAGCTTCTTGCCCGTCGCGTCGGTGGCGTTCTTGAGGACGCCGCGGGCCTGGTCGGCCGAGCGGGACCAGACGTCCGCCGGACCGCCCGGGAAGGCCTGGTCGAGCAGGACGACGCCGGGGGCGGCGAACCGGGTCAGGCAGTCGACGTGGGCGTCGGTGATGTCCTTGCCCTTGACGCCCGCCAGCCAGATCACCTTGGTGACGCCGAGGACCTTCTTGAGCTCCGCCTCGACCTGGTCACGGCTCATCCCCGGGTTGCGGTTGTCGTTGACGACGGAGCTCTCGGTGACCAGCAGGGTGCCCTGGCCGTCGGTCTCGAAGGAGCCGCCCTCGGCGACCAGCCGGGTCTCGACGCGCTCGACGCCGTACTTGGCCAGGACGGTCCGGGCGATCTTGGAGTCGTTGGCGTGCTGCTGCTTGTCGCCCCAGCCGTTGAAGTTGAAGTCGACTCCCTTGACCTTGCCGCCCTCCTCGACGAACACCGGCAGGGTGTCCCGGGCCCACAGGTCGTCGACGGCGACGGGTACGACCTCGACGGCGGAGCCACAGGCCTTCTGCGCGGCGTCCTTCTGCTCGGGCCGGGCCATCAGGACGACCGGTTCGCGGGCGGCGATGGCCTGGGCGAGGCCCGCGATGTCCCGGCGGACGTCGGGGAGCTGGTCGCCCCAGACGTTCTCCGAGGCCGGCCAGGACATCACCGTGCGCAGGTGCTTCTCCCACTCGGCGCCGAAGCGGCGGGCGCCGGGGGTGCCGCCGGGCTGCTGGGGCGGCACCGCGTCGCCGAGGTCGTCGAGGCCGTTGGGGTCGCAGGCGGTGAGGCCGAGAGTGAGGGCGCCGACACCGACGCCGACACCGGCGAGGGAGCGCATCAGGGTGCGACGGGACAGGGCGTTGGTCATATGGGCTCTCCGGGCAGGGTTCGAGGGTGGGCCGGGGATGACGCGGTTTACGGCAGCGGCTCGTGCATGGTCGAGCAGTGGATGCCGCCGCCTCCGGCCATCAGCCGGTCGACGTCGAGCTGGACGACTTGGCGGCCGGGGAAGGCCGCGGCGAGCGTGTCCCGCGCGGCGGCGTCCTTGTACGGGTCGCCGAACTGGGCGGTGATGACGCCCCCGTTGACGAGGTGGAAGTTGAGGTAGGAGTCGACGAACTTGGAGCTGCGGGAGCGGACGGTGTCCGGGCCGTGCACGACGATGACCTGCAGGCGGCGGCCGCGGGCGTCGGTGGCGGCGGACAGGATGGCGAACTGCTCGCGGGCGTCACGCGCCCAGGCGTCGTTCCGGTCGGCCGGCGGCAGCTGGACCATCACCACACCGGGCCGGATGAACCGGGAGGTGACGTCGACGTGGTCGTCGGTGATGTCCTGGCCCTTGATCCCGGGCAGCCAGATCATCTTGTCCGCGCCGTAGGCGTCCAGGACGGCGTCCTCGATCTCGTCCCGGCTCAGGCCGCGGTTGCGGTTCTTGTTGACCAGGCTGCTCTCGGTGGCCATCACGGTGCCGTCGCCGTCGGTCTCGATCGCGCCGCCCTCGCCGACGAAGTCCGCGTAGGTGTGGCGCAGGCCCCGGCGGGTGGCGATGAGCTCGGCGACCCGGGCGTCGTCGTGGTGGACCTGCTTGTTGCCCCAGCCGTTGAAGTTGAGGACCACGGCGTCCATGCCGCCGTACCCGTCCCGGCGGAAGACCGGGGCGATGTCGCGCATCCACAGGTCGTCGGTGGGGATCGCGGTGATCACCTCCACGGTGGGACCGCACCGCGAGCGGGCCTTGTCCGCGGTGTAGTCGTCGGGGGCGCACATGATCACCGGCTCGAACTCGGCGATGGTGCGGGCGATCAGGGCGATGTCCTCCTGGACGCCGCCCAGGCGCAGCCCCCACACACCCCGACGGGAGGGCCAGGACATCCAGGTCCGCGTGTGCGGGACGTCGTCCGCCGGCACCCAGGGACCCGACTCGGTGGAGTGGTCGTCGTGGTAGTAGCTCACGGGGGTCTCCTGATCGTGCGAGGGTGCGCAGGTGCGTCCGCGCCACGGCCCGGTCGGCCGGGGCCGCTCCTCCTGGCGCGGGCCTGTCACCGTCTCCACTCTCCGCGCTGTGGCGCGTCGGGGTACAGCGGGACGGACGGGACGGGCAGCGCCTGCTGTCACGAGCAGCGTCGCACTGACTGAAAAGTCAGTCAAGTTGGGGCATGTGCCGTTACTCCCGTCGCAGGGGCCGTCACGGAGTGCGGTGCCCGTCTCCGTCGCCTTGTCGCGTCAGGGGTCGAGTCGGGAGATCTCGGTGTCGATGGCGTCGGTCATGAGGGCGCGGGCGTGGGTGACGGGCAGGCTCCCGCTGAGGCAGCGGGTGCTGAGGCCTTCCAGCAGCGCGGTCAGCCGTTCGGCGGCGCCGGCCAGCGCGACCGCCGAGGTCATCGGCTGTACGACGCCGAGTAGTTCGGCGATCTCCTGCACCCAGATCCGGGTGGCGCGTGCGAGGTCCTCGCGCAGGGTCTCGTCGAACACGGCGCTGGCGCGCAGTTCGCCCCAGGCGGTGCTGTTCTCCCGTACTTCGGTGGTGTCCTGGAGCTCCAGCAGCAGCGTCTGCTCCAGCTCCTCGCGCGGGGTCAGCGGCGGTGCGTCCGCCGCGCGCTCGGTCGTGTACCGCTCGGCCCGGTCGTTGATGAACTCCAGCGTCTGCCGGAGGATCCCCGTGCGGTCCTTGAAGTGGTAGTAGATGAGCGCGGTGGACACGCCCGCCTCCGCCGCGAGCTCCTCCACCCGCAGCCCACGCACCCCGCGCCGGGCGATCACCCGCGCGGCTGCTTCCAAGATCGACGTTTTACGGCTGGCCACGATCCACCACCTTACCCGGGCACCCCGGCCGTGCGGCGGTCCCCTGATGGATCTGTCAGCCGTCCGTGATCCGGCCCGGCCCGCCGGGCGGGCCGACTCGACGCTTCCGTTCCAGCTCCGTCTCGACGGCGCCGCGGAGGAGCCGGCGGGCGTGGTCGAGGGGCAGGGAGCCGCTGAGCCAGCGCACGCTGAGGCCCTCGATCAGGGCCGTGAGCCGTTCGGCGGCGGCCGCGTGCGCGGGGGCGGTGCCGGTGGGGTTGGCGCGGGCGAGGAGTTCGGCGATGTCGTGCACCCAGGTGTGGGTGCTCCTCGCCAACTCCTCGCGCAGGTCCGGTTCGAAGACGGCGGTGGCCCGCAACTCGCCCCAGGCGGTGCTGTTCTCGCGCACCTCGGAGGTGTCCTGGAGTTCGCGCAGCAGGACCCGCTCCAGGTCGGTGCGCGGGTCCTCGCTCCGGGGCGAGGGCTCCTGCTCGGCGGTGTAGTGGTCGGCGCGGTCGCTGATGAACTCCAGCGTCCGGCGCAGGGTGCCGGCCCGGTCGGTGAAGTGGTAGTAGATCAGCGCGGTGGACACCCCGGCCTCGGCCGCCAGCTCGCCCATGCGCAGTCCGCGTACGCCGCGCCGAGCGATGACGCGGGTGGCGGCTTCGAGTATCCCTGTCCGACGGTCCGACATGAGTGCTCACTCTACCGGGCTTCGGGGCTCCTCGTTACACAATCCTGACGAAAACTTCAGGATGTCTGCCCGGGGGGTCGGCAGGCCGGGCTCCCTGGTCGGCGCACCGTACTGCCCTGGTGCGGGGCGGCGTGGCGGGGTCGTCCGGAGCGTTCGGGAGGTGACCGGCAGGTAACTGGCCTCCAAGGGCTTGACTGAATTTTCAGTGCGGTGAAGGATGCGGGGCAACCCCCACACCTCCCACCTCTTCCAGGGAGCGTTTCTTGAACACCTCCACCCCCTCAAGGCGAAGCCTGCTCCGCTTCGGTGCGGCGGCCGTGCCGCTGGCCGCCCTCACAGCGGCCTTCCCGTCGATCGCCAGGGCCGACGGCACGCTGACGGGCACCCCCGCCCCGAGGCTGCGGATGCCGGCCGAGAGCGACCGGCACGACCGCACGTTCATGGCCTGGCCGGCCCTGCCGTCGATCTGGGGCAGCAAGCTCTCGGGCGTCCGCGACGACGTCGCCCGGGTCGCCTACGAGATCTCCCGTTACGAGCCGGTCGTCGTGGTCGCGCGCCCCGGCCAGGCCGCGGACGCCCGGTACTGGTGCGGCCCCGGCGGCACCTACGGCATCACCGTCGTCGAGATCCCCAACGACGACCTGTGGATCCGCGACTTCGGTCCGACCTTCACGGTCGCGCCGGGCGCCATCGCCGGCGTCGACACCAACTTCAACGGCTGGGGCAAGACCGGCACCCCCTACTACCAGCCCTTCGCCGAGGACGCCGCGGTCGCGGCGACCCTCCTCGCCGAGTACGGTGTCAGCCGCGTCCGCGCCCCCTTCGTCGGCGAGGGCGGCGCCCTGGAGACGGACGGCCAGGGCACCCTGCTGGCCACCGTCAGCTCGCTGGTCAACCCCAACCGCAACCCGGGCATGACCCAGGACCAGGTCGAACAGGCCCTGAAGAGCACGCTCGGGATGGACAAGGTCATCTGGCTCGCGGGCCTGGCCGGCCAGGACATCACCGACGACCACATCGACTGCCTGGCCCGCTTCACCTCGTTCGGGCGGGTCGTCCTCGACAAGCCCGGCCCCGGCACGGACCAGATCTGGATCGACGTCTACCAGCAGGCCAAGCAGGTCCTGCAGAACGCGACCGACGCCCAGGGCCGCGCCCTGACCGTGGTGGAGCTCCCCGGCCCGGACCGCGCCCTGATCCGGGGGCGCGGCAAGGACTTCCTGTCCAGCTACACCAACTTCTACGTCGCCAACGGGGCCGTGTTCGTGCCCCAGTTCGGCGACGGCTACGCCGACGGCACGGCCTACGCCATCCTGCAGGCCGAGTTCCCGGGCCGCGACATCGTCCAGGTCAACATCGACAACATCGCCTCCGGCGGTGGCGGCATCCACTGCGCCACCCAGGCCCAGCCCGCCGTACCGGCGGCCCTGTGACCCCCCGGCGGCCCGCTCGGTACCCCCACGGAGACGGGCCGCCGGGGCCTGGGGCCTGTCTTCGGGCCCAGGCCCCAACCCCGACCGTGCCGGGCGGCGCCCGACCAGCTTCAACCGGAAGAGGAAACCCGTGACGTTCCGAATGCCCGCCGAGTGGACCGAGCACGAGGGCTGCCTGATGGCCTGGCCCGTACGGCCGGACCTGTGGGGCGACACCCTGGACGAGGTGAAGCGCGAGTACGCGGCGGTCGCCCGCGCCATCGCGGAGTTCGAGCCGGTCACCATGGTGGCGCCGCCCGGCCACGCCGACGAGGCGCGCTCCATCTGTGGCGAGGACATCGCCGTCGTGGCGCTCCCGCTGGACGACTCCTGGTTCCGCGACAGCGCGCCGATCTTCGTCCTGGACGAGAACGGCCGGCGCGCCGGCGTCGACTTCCGTTTCAACGCCTGGGGCCGCAAGCACCACCCCTGGGACGCCGACGACCGGATCAGCGCCCTGCTGCTGGACCACCTCGGCGTCCCCGCGGTCCGCTCCGAGATGATCCTCGAAGGCGGGGCGATCACCGTGGACGGCGAGGGCACGCTCATCACCACCGAGCAGTGCCTGCTCCACCCCAACCGCAACCCGGACATGAGCCGGGAGGGGATCGAGGACGAGCTCAAGGCCCGCCTCGGCGTCACCAAGGTGATCTGGCTGCCGTACGGCGGCGCGCTCGACACCGAGACCGACGGACACGTGGACGGTGTCTGCGCCTTCGTCGCCCCCGGTAAGGTCGTCGTGCAGCTGCCCGCCGACCCCGGGCACCCGGACTACGTGCGGATGCGGGCCAACCGCGCCGTCCTGGAGCACTCCACCGACGCCCAGGGCCGGCCCTTCGAGATCGTCGAGGTCCCGCAGGCGGCGTTCGTCGAGGTCGACGGCAGCCGCATCGAGGTCGGCTACCTGAACTTCTACCTGGCCAACGGCGGTGTCGTCGTCCCGGTCGCCGACCACCCCGAGGACGAGGGCGCGCTGGCCGTGCTCGCCGCCGCGTACCCCGACCGCAAGGTGGTCGGCGTGCGCGCCCGAGTGATCGCCTACGGCGGCGGCGGCGTCCACTGCATCACCCAGCAGATCCCGGCCGTCCGCGCCTGAACCAGGCCCGTGCCCGGGCCCGACCCCGGGCACGAACCCTCGTCAGTGAACGGAAGACAACCCTCTTGACATCCTCCTCCGGCTGAAACTGGAGGATTCCAACCCTCACGGGTCGGGCTTTCTGCTTCACGGCCGGTTGCCGACCCGGGGCTACCGGCAAAGGGACGGTGTGCCGCCCATCGGTCTTACATCAGCTCCACAGACCTGACTTCCCGCCAGCCCGGCGGTAGGCCGATCCGGGACTTGGTTCCCGCCCCGAATTGGCGTGATCAACCTATCGCACACGGTGACCCGGGCAGCGGGGACAGCGGTCCGCCTTGACGGCGAAACGCTGACTCCTGCCCCGCTACGCGGGAAGTCCGTTTCCTCCTCCGGCCGAAGCCGGGGGTATCCACGGAGGTATCAGATGAATCCCGCCGTCCCCGCGAGACGAACCCCACCCCGGCGGCGCCGCGCCCTCGCCACCGCCGCCCTGCTCTCGGCCGCGGCCCTGGTCGCCGCCTGTTCCGGCCCGCCGCACGGCGGCGGCTCCGGCCAGGCGGACCTCCAGCTGTCCGCCGACACCCCGCAGGCCAAGGGCGAGATCGACTCCTTCACCTGGGCCACCTACGCCGAGCCGCCCACCCTGGACTACATCCAGGCGTTCGACTACCCGCAGAACACGATCCTCTCGAACGTCTGCGAGAGCCTGATGCGTTGGACCCCCCGGCTCACGGTGGCGCCCGGCCTGGCGCAGAAGGCCTCCAACCCCGACCCGACCACCTGGGTCTACGACCTGCGCTCCGGGGTGCACTTCCACGACGGCACGGTGATGACCGCCGACGACGTCGTGTACAGCCTCGGCCGGCAGACCAACCCCGACAACGCGGCAGCCTGGAACCAGGTGTTCCAGAACGTCGAGTCCATCACCAAGACCGGTCCGCTGCAGGTCACCGTCAAGCTCAAGCAGCCCGACTCCCAGTTCCCCCAGTACATGGCCACCGCCGCCGGCGTCGTCGCGGCCAAGGCCGGTGTGGAGGTCGCGGGCAAGGATTACGGCACCAGCGGCAGCCTCGACTGCACCGGCCCCTTCAAGCTCGGCACCTGGGCCAAGGGCCAGTCGATCGAACTGCAGCGCTTCGACGACTACTGGGGCACCAAGGCCAAGGCCAAGAAGGCCGTGTTCAGCTTCCTCACCGACGCGTCCGCCCGCACCAACGCGATGCTCACCGGTGACGTCGACGGCGGCTACCTGATCCCCACCGAGAGCTACGACCGGCTGAAGAAGAGCGGGCCGGGCACGCTCTACTTCGGGGAGGGCCTCAGCACCGTCAACGTCAACGTCACCAACATGCAGGGCGCGCTCGGCGACCTGCGCGTGCGCCAGGCGTTGTCCCTGGCCCTGGACCGCTCCGGTTTCGTCAAGACCGGCCTCGCCGGCGCCGGCACCGTCACCGGCTCCCTCACCACCAAGGCCGCCTGGGCCTCGGCCTCGGACGACGTCCGCAAGACGGCCTTCGACGGCCTCACCCCCACGGCGCAGGACATCGACAAGGCCAAGGCCCTCGTCAAGGAGGCCGGCGCGAGCGGCAAGACGCTCATCATGGCCACCAGCAGCATCGGCCAGGACGTCTCCCTGCTCGCCACCGCCGTCCAGGCCGCCGGGTCGAAGATCGGGCTCGACATCCAGCTGAAGACGATCGCCCCGAACGCCTTCACCGCGCTGTTCACCGACCCCAAGGCGCGCGAGGGCATCGACATGTTCCCGGAGACGTACTACGACTCCGTCACCGACCCGCTCGACCTGCTCGTCAACTTCAGGACCGGCGCCTACCAGAACTTCGCCAACTACAGCGACAAGGCCTACGACGACCTGGTCGACCAGGCCACCGCCGAGTACGACCCGGCCAAGCGCGGCGCGATCGAGGCCAAGCTCCAGCAGACCGCCTCCCGGCAGCTGCTCTGGATCCCCGTCGCCGAGTGGCCGACCGCCGTCTTCCTCAACAAACGGATCACCGGCGCCCCGACCACCATCTCGTACATGTACTACCCGTGGGCCGCCGACGTGGGGGCCGCACGGTGAGCTTCCTTCGATTCGCCGCCCGGCGGCTGGTCGAGATGGCGGTCACCCTGTTCGGCGCCTCCTTCGTGGTCTTCGGCGCGATGTACCTGGCGCCGGGCAGCCCCGCGGGCTTCCTCCTGTCGGGTCGGTCGGCCTCGCCGGCCGCCCTGCAGGCGATCAACGAGCAGTACCACCTCGACGACCCCTTCCTGGTCCGGTACTTCCGTTGGCTCGGCCAGGTGCTCCAGGGCGACTTCGGGCGCTCCATCACCTACCGCACCGACGTGTCCCAGCTGCTCGCCGACCGGCTGCCCGCGACCCTGCTGCTGGTGGGCACGGCACTGGTGGTCGTGGTCGTCGTCGGCCTGGCACTGGGCCGGCTCGGCGCGGTGCGCGGCGGCAAGACCGACTCCACGATCCTGGTCACCACCACGTTCGCCCTCGGCACGCCCTCCTTCGTCGCCGCCGTCCTGCTGCAGGGCCTGTTCGCGGTGAAGCTGGGCTGGTTCCCGACCAGCGGCGCCGGCGAGGGATTCGGTGACATGCTCTGGCATCTCACCCTGCCCGCGATCGCCCTCGCGCTGTACCTGATCGGCATGCTCTCCCGGGTCACCCGCTCGGCGATGCTGGACGCCCTGGAGGGCGAGCACGTCACCGTGGCCCGCAGCCGGGGCGTCCCGGAACGCGAGGTGATCCGTCGCCACGTGTTCCGCAACTCGCTCGGCACCGTGCTGACCACCGGCGGTCTGATCGTCTCCACCCTGCTGGTCTGCACGATCCTGGTGGAGTCGGCGTTCAGCATCGGCGGCATCGGCCAGCTGCTCGAACTGTCCACCACCACCAAGGACTTCCCGACCGTACAGGCCATCTCCCTGATCATCGTCGCCCTGTTCATGATCGTGAACCTGATCGTCGACCTGCTCCACCCGCTCGTCGACCCCCGGGTCACCCTCGGCTCCAGGAGGTCCGACGCATGAGTGTCGCCCTCACCCGAAGGCCCGGCCTCGGCCGCCTCAAGGCCGCCCGCGCCCCGCTCCACCCGATCTGTCTCGGCTTCGCCGCCCTGGTGGTGCTCGCCGCGCTGCTCGCGCCCTGGCTCTCGCCGTACGACCCGAACGCCGTCGACCTCGGCAACGCCCTCGCCGGGCCCTCGTCCGACCACCTGCTCGGCGTCGACGCGGCCGGGCGTGACACCCTCTCCAGGCTGCTGCTCGGCGCCCGCACCTCGCTGCTCGGCCCGCTCGGTGTGGTCGTCTTCTCCACCGTCGCCGGCATCGCCGTCGGCCTCGCGGCCGGATGGCGGGGCGGCTGGCTCGACTCCGTCCTGTCCCGCAGCACCGAACTGGTTTTCGCCTTCCCCGGCATGCTGCTCGCCATCCTGATCATCTCGGTGTACGGGGAGGGCCTGCTCGCCCCCGTCATCGCCCTCGCGATCGCCTACCTGCCCTACGTCTCCCGCCTCACCCGCTCACTGGTGCTGGCCGAACGGACCAGGCCCTACGTCTGCGCGTACCAGGTCCAGGGGCACTCCGCCCTGCAGATCTGCCTGCGGCACGTCCTGCCCAACATCGCGCCGATCGTCCTCGCCCAGTCCGCCGTCAACTTCGGATACGCCCTCATGGACCTCGCCGGCCTCTCCTTCCTCGGACTCGGCGTCCCCGCCCTCACCCCCGACTGGGGCCGGATGGTCTTCGACGGCCAGACCGCGATCCAGCACGGCTACCCGCTCTCCGCGATCCTGCCGTGCACCCTCATCGTGCTCACCGTCGTCGCCTTCAACGTCGTCGGCGAACGCTGGGCCGACCAGGTCGCCCGGAGGACCACGTGAACGCCCTCGACATCCAGGGCCTCCGGCTCCAGCTGCCCGGCTCCGCCCGACCGGTCCTCGACGGCGTGGACCTCACCGTCGCCCCCGGCGAGACCGTCGCCCTGGTCGGCGAGTCCGGCTCCGGCAAGACCCTCACCTCCCGCACCGCCCTGGGCCTGCTGCCGCCGGGCGCCGTCACCGAGGGCCGGGTCCTGGTCGACGGCCAGGACGTCCTGACCATGGCCCCCGACCGGCTGCGCGCCCTGCGCACCGGCCAGGCCGCGATGATCTTCCAGGACCCCGGGGCCGCCATCAACCCGCTGCGCCGCATCGGCGACTTCCTCACCGAGAGCGTGCGCCTCACCGGCACCGTGAACGCCGCGGACGCCGACCGGCGCGCCGTCGAACTCCTCGACGCCGTGGGCCTCGGGCCGGAGCTGCTGCGCCGCTACCCGGGGCAGCTGTCCGGCGGCATGCTCCAACGCGTGATGATCGCCGCCGCCCTGATGGGCGACCCGATCCTGCTGCTCGCCGACGAGCCCACCACGGCGCTCGACGTCACCAGCCAGGCCGAGGTGGTCGCGCTGCTCGGCCGGCTGCGCGCCCGCTTCGGCACCGGGCTGCTGTTCGTCACCCACGACCTCGGCCTCGCCGCCGCGATCAGCGACCGGGTCTACGTCATGTACGCGGGGCGGATCGCCGAAACCGGTCCCGCCGCGGCGCTCTTCGACCGGCCCCGCCACCCCTACACGGCAGCCCTGCTCGCCTCCACCCCCCGACTGGAAGCACCGTCCGGCCGGCTCGCCGCCATCGACGGCCAACCGCCGGACCTGCGACAGGAGTTGACCGGCTGCGCGTTCGCCGCCCGGTGCCTCCACGCGACCGAGCTGTGCCGGGAAGAGGCCCCCGCCCTGCGGGGGACCCACCCGGCCGCCTGCCACCACCCGCTCGAAGGGAGCCGCACCGATGCCTGAGCCCGTTCTGCAGGTCACCGGGTTGCGTCGGACCTTCGGCGCCGTACGGGCGGTGGACGACGTCTCCTTCACTCTCGGCGCCGGCGGGTCGCTCGGCATCGTCGGTGAGTCCGGCTCCGGCAAGACCACCACCGCGCGCATCATCGTCGGTCTCGAACAGGCTGACGAAGGGCAGGTCACCGTCCAGGCCCGGGCCCGCGCCGGCCGTGCCCGCGGGAGGGCCGAGCGGCTGGCCCGGGCCCGGGAGGTGCAGATGGTCTTCCAGGACCCGTACCTCTCGCTGGACCCGCGCACCAGCGTCGAGGCCGTCCTACGGGAGACCCTGCGCCTGCACTTCCCCGGCACCGACCACGAGGCCCGGATCAGGGAACTCCTCGACCAGGTCGGGCTCGGTACCAGGGCCGCCGACGCATTGCCCCGTCAGCTCTCCGGCGGTCAGCGTCAACGCGTGGCCATCGCCCGGGCGTTGGCCGTCCAGCCGGCCGTCCTGGTGCTGGACGAGGCGGTCGCGGCGCTGGACGTGTCGGTCCAGGCGCAGGTCCTCAACCTGCTCGCCGACATCCGCGAACAGACCGGCATCGGCTACCTGTTCATCACCCACGACCTCGGCGTGGTCCGCTGCGTCACCGACGAGGTCATCGTCATGCGGCACGGGCGGATCGTCGAATCCGGCCCGACCGGCCGGGTCCTCGCCGATCCCGAGCACCCGTACACCCGGCTCCTGCTGGAGTCCGTCCCCCGGCCCGGCTGGGACCCGGACGGGATCGCCGCGGCACGCCGGGCGCTGTAGGGGTCTGTCCCCCGGGTCCCTGCCCGATCCGACGAAACCCAGGAGACAGGCCCCGGACGGCCGCGGCCCGGCAGGCGGTGGGACCTGCCGGGCCGCGACCGGGACCGGGAGGTGATTCACCTCGATGGCGGGTACCCGCGGCGCCGGTTCCGGGCCGCTCCTTCCGTAGCGTGCGGGTCCGTACTCCAGGCACCCACCGGAACGAGGTCCCATGGTTCACCCCCGGCCGTCCCGCCGTACACTCCTGCGCTCCGGAGCCGCGCTCGCCGCGCTGGCGCTGACCGACGGCTGTTCCTCCGACAGCGGCGGGGCGGAACCGCCCGGCCCGAGCGGCACGGCCTCGGGCGCGGCCCCGTCGGCCGGCCCCGCCGCCGCGACGATGCCTGCCGAGTCGCGCCCGCACACCCGCACCTTCATGGCCTGGCCGGCCCTGGAGGAGGTGTGGGGCGACCAACTCCCCGGCGTCCGCCAGGACATCGCCGGGCTGGCCCAGACCATCGCGGGCTTCGAGCCGGTCGTCCTGCTGGCCCGCCCCGACCAGGCCGACCAGGCGCGTCAGGCCTGCGGCTCCACCGTCGAGGTGATCGAGCTGATGGTCGACGACCTGTGGGTCCGGGACACCGGCCCGACCTTCGTCACCGGCCCGAAGGGGCTCGTCGGGATCGACTTCAACTTCAACGGCTGGGGCAACAAGCAGACCCACGCCAATGACAGCCAGGTCGCCCGCAACCTCCTGGACCACTACGGCATCGCCCGCGTCCGGGCCGCGATCACCGGGGAGGGCGGTGGCATCGAGGTGGACGGTGAGGGCACCCTGATGGCCACCGAGAGTTCCTGGGTCAACGACAACCGCAACCCCGGCAGGACCCGAGACCAGATCGAGGAGAGCTTCAAGGAGCTGCTCGGCGTGGAGAAGGTGCTCTGGTTCAAGGGCGTCGCCGGGCAGGACATCACCGACTGCCACATCGACGCCCTCACCCGCTTCGCCGAACCCGGCACCGCCGTGCTGCACCGCCCGGCCGCCGACACCCCGCCGGACATCTGGAGCACCGCCTCCGACCAGGCCCTCCAGGTGCTGAAGTCCGCGACCGACGCCAAGGGCCGGACACTCAAGGTGGTCGAAATCCCCGAGCCCGACTTCGACCTGATCCAGGGTTCGGGCAAGAACTTCCTCGCGACCTACATCAACTACTACGTCTGCAACGGCGGCGTCATCGTTCCGCGCTTCGGTGACCGGGCCGCCGACGACCACGCGGTCGGCATCATCGGGGACCTCCACCCCGGCCGGAAGGTCACCCAGGTCACCATCAACCACATCGCCGCGGGCGGCGGCGGCATCCACTGCGCCACCCAGCAGCAGCCCGCCATCGGGTCGTAGCGACGTTGGGGCGGGCGAACGGGCGGACGACCGTCCGTGCCGCCCTCCCGGTTCAGGCGCCGAGCCGGGCCACCTCGGTGTCGACGGCGTCGGTCATGAGGGTGCGGGCGTGCGCCAGCGGCAGGCTCCCGCTGAGCCAGCGCATGCTCAGCCCCTCCAGCAGCGCGGTCAGCCGTTCGGCGGCGCCGGCCAGCGCGACCGCCGAGGTCATCGGCTGCACGACGCCGAGTAGTTCGGCGATCTCCTGCACCCAGATCCGGGTGGCGCGTGCGAGGTCCTCGCGCAGGGTCTCGTCGAACACGGCGCTGGCGCGCAGTTCGCCCCAGGCGGTGCTGTTCTCCCGTACTTCGGTGGTGTCCTGGAGCTCCAGCAGCAGCGTCTGCTCCAGCTCCTCGCGCGGGGTCAGCGGCGGTGCGTCCGCCGCGCGCTCGGTCGTGTACCGCTCGGCCCGGTCGTTGATGAACTCCAGCGTCTGCCGGAGGATCCCCGTGCGGTCCTTGAAGTGGTAGTAGATGAGCGCGGTGGACACGCCCGCCTCCGCCGCGAGCTCCTCCACCCGCAGCCCACGCACCCCGCGCCGGGCGATCACCCGCGCGGCTGCTTCCAAGATCGACGTTTTACGGCTGGCCACGATCCACCACCTTACCCGGGCACCCCGGCCAAGATCGGCCCGCCCGTCTGAAGAGCCGGTCAGCCCCGGTGCGACCGCCCCGGGGCGAACTCGTCCGGCTGATCGGGGAGGTGCACGCCGCCGGGCTGGTGCTGCCGGCCGCGACGACGCCCGTACCGCCCGCCCGGGCCCGGGCCCCGCTGCTCTGCTGAGCCGTCAGGAGAGCAGCAGGGCCGTCACAGCCGCTCGGGGACGGGGTTGCCCACGGCCTCGATGGCGCGGCGCACAGGAACCTTCACCAGCACCGCGAAGCCGATCACGAAGAACACCAGCAGCGAGATGATCGCCGAGCGGTAGCTGCCGGTGATCTCGTACGCGAGGCCGAAGACCAGCGGGCCCATCCAGCTGGTGCCGCGGTCGCTGACCTTGTACAGGCTGAAGTACTCGGCCTCCCGGCCCGCCGGGATCAGGTGCGAGAACAGCGAACGGGAGAGCGCCTGGCTGCCGCCGAGCACCAGGCCGATCATGCAGGCCAGGACGTAGAACCAGGCCGGCTGGTGGGCGGGCATGAAGTAGCCGAGGGCCAGGGTGATCACCCAGCCGACCAGCGAGCCGAGGATGGTCTTCTTGGCGCCGTACCGCTGGGCGATCCGGCCGAGCAGCAGTGCGCCGCCGATCGCCACGATCTGGACCATCAGCACGGCGGTGACCAGCGAGGTCTGGGTCATGCCGAGCTCCTCGCTGCCGTACAGCGAGGCCTGCGAGACGACGGTCTGGATGCCGTCGTTGTAGCAGAGGAAGGCGGCGAGGTAGAGCAGCGTCAGCGGGTGCTTGCGCATGCCCTTCAGGGTGCGGCCGAGTTCGCGCAGGCTGCCGGCGGCGGGCTGCGCGGCCGCGGCCGCGGCGCGGCTGGGCGCGACGCCGGCCCGGGAGGGCAGCCGCAGCAGCGGGACGACGGTGAACAGCGCCCACCACAGGCCGGCCGAGGCCAGGCAGATCCGCACGGCGGTGCCGGAGGACAGTCCCAGCGCGTCGCAGTTCTGGAACAGCGCCAGGTTGGCGATCAGCAGCAGCCCGCCGCCCGCGTAGCCGTAGGCCCATCCCTTGGAGGAGACCTTGTCGCGCTCGTCGGGGGAGGCCAGGCCCGGCAGGTAGGCGTAGGAGAGCGCGACCGACACCGCGTACGAGATGTTGGCGACCACCAGCAGCGCGCCGCCGAGCAGGTAGCGGTCGCCGTCGAGGAGGAACATCCCCATCGTGGCGAGCGCGCCGACGTACGCGAAGCCGCACATCAGCTCCTTGTGCCGCCCGGTGCGGTCGGCGACCGTGCCGGTCAGCAGCATCACCGCGACCGAGATCAGCACGGAGAAGGAGACCGTGTAGGGGAAGAACGATCCTGCCCGGATCGACAGGCCGAGCGGGTGCACGTCGCCGGACGCGTCGGCGGCCTTCTTGGCCACCTCGGTCAGGTACGGCCCGAGGAACACCGTCAGGACGGTGGCGGAGAAGGCCGCGTTGGCCCAGTCGTTGATGTACCAGCCGAACTGCATCCGGCGCAGCGAGCGGCCGTCGTCGGCGCTCGCCGGGGGGTCCGCGACGTGGTCCTGCAGGTGGTCCGTGCTGCTCATACGGCTCCTATCACCGTGCTGGAGCCGGTGCTGCCGTCCGTCCAGCAGCCGCGCTCGCTGAGGACGTCCCGAAGAACGTCGATGCGATCGGCCATGATGCCATCCACACCGAGGTCCAGGAGAGCCCTGATCCGTGTGGGATCGTCCACAGTCCAGACGTGCACCTGCAGGCCGAGCCGGTGCGCGGTCCGGACGAAGGCCCGGTCGACCACCCGCACGCCCTGGTGCCGCTCCGGCACCTGCGCGCACATCCCGGCGTACGGTGCCCCACGCCCGCGCAAGAGCGCCCCGGGCAGCACCAGCTCGCCGAGCGAGCGCAGCCGCAGCCGCGCCACCTCGCGCGGCCCGAGCGAGGTGGCCAGCCGGGGCCCGGCGGCGGCCCGGACGGCGGCCAGGCGGCTGTCGGAGAAGCCGCCGACGCAGACCCGGTCCCAGGCGTCGGTCCGGCGGATCGCCTCGACCAGTGGCCCGACGGCCGGTGCCGCCTTGACGTCGATGTTGAACCGCGCCCCCGGGAACGCCCCGAGCAGGTCCTCCAGCAGTGGCACCGGCTCGGTCCCGCCGATCCGGGCCCGCCTGACGCTCTCCCAGGGCAGCTCCGCCACCGCCCCGATCCGGTCGGTGACCCGGTCGAGCCGGGAGTCGTGGAAGGCCACCAGCACTCCGTCGGCGGTGGCGTGCACATCCGTTTCGAGGTACCGGTACCCGAGCGCCACGGCCGCCTCGAAGGCGGCGAGCGAGTTCTCGGGATACCCGAGTTCACCACCCCGGTGCGCGAAGGCGAGCGTCCCCGGATGATCGAGGAAGGGGTGGGGGTGGGGGTGCATGTGCTGCTCCGAGCTGCGGGGACAGAAGCGGGCGCCGCCCGTTCCGCCGCCGTCCCGGACCCGCGCGCGTTACAGTATTCCGCACCCTGTCAAGCGGTAACGATCAGTGCCCCACCCTCCCGGGGCTTGGGTTCCAGGGAGGGTGGGGCACTGGTGCGGGGCGCTCAGGGGTGGGTGATGAGCACGTCGTTCGGGCGGCCCAGCGAGCTGCCGTCGCGCAGGATCACCTCGTCGGTGAGCTTCGGCACAGTGACCGGCGAGGGCGGCAGCGGAGCCGCCGGGGGAGTGGGCCGGGGCGCCGGCGGCAGGGTGACCTGGCTGCCGAACGCGGGCGGCTTGGGCATGACGGCGCCGGTGCCCGAGAGGTCGACCAGGTCCGCGAGGCCGCCGTCGTCGTCCACCCGCGGCACGCCCAGCGGCGGCAGGCCGAGCAGCTGGATGGCGGTCTTGGGAAGGCTGACGTGGGAGCACCAGCGCGAGTCGATGCCCGGGCGGACCCGGCCGCCGAACATCAGCAGTGGCACCCGGGGCCCGTAGGCGACCTGGACGCCGTCGGCGGTGTACTCCACGTTCGGGGTGTCGACGTGGTCGTCGAAGCCACCCCAGTCGTCCCAGGTCAGCAGGAACACCGTCTCGTCCCAGGAGCCGGCCTGCACCACCGCGTCGACGGCCTGCCAGACCGCGTCCATGCCGAGCGACACGTCGGCCGTGGGGTGCTCGTCGTAGGGGCCGTCGTGCCACACCATCGACAGGGCCGGCAGCTTCCCGGCGCCCGCGTCGTTGAGGAACTGCTGCGAGGGCTTGGCCGAACGCACGATGTTCGCGGACCCCTTGAGCTGCTGGTAGAACTCCACCGGGTACCCGGTGGCGCCGGTGTAGGCCTTCCAGCTCAGGTTGTTGTCCTGGGCGTGCCCGGGCAGCGAGGGCAGGTCCCAGACCGGCTGACTGTTGTGCGGAGGGTTGCGCAGCGTCGGGGACTGACCGCCGGTGATGAGCAGGTGGTTGGGCGTGGAGTTGGTGCCGAAGCCCGAGCAGTGGTTCTCCAGGAACGCGCCGGAGGCCGCGAGCCAGGCGTAGAACGGCAGATCGGTGGTGGTGTCGAACTGCACGTGCGCGGCGGTGCTGCCCTGCTGGGTGAGCCAGCGGTAGTAGGCGTGCCGGTCGTGCGACGGGTCGGCCACCGGGGGGTTGGGCGTGATCGGCCAGCCGGTGGCGACGTTGGCGCCGTAGGGCGCCATGGAGAGGAAGTAGTTGTCGGTGGTGTGGTTCTCCTGAACCATGATCACCACGTGCTTGATCAGACCTGCCGGGGACGTCATGGGGCACTCTCCGCACAACGGGCTTACGTGGACGCCCCATTGACGCATGCTCATCCGCTGCGGCACCGGCTCGCGGGGCCGTCACTCACTGCAACGGCCCAAGCCGCTCCCCGCAGCGCCGGGCCGGCGGCCTCCGACGGTAGCCTGCCGACTCGGCGAGTGGCACTGCGGCGGACCGGCTATGCGCCCAGCACCTGCACCCGGGTGTCCGTGGGGAAGCCGGCGATCGGGCCGGCCTGCCGGGCGAACTCGGTGATGGCGGCGAACTGGTCCTCCGCCAGCCGGAAGTCGAGGGTCTTGAAGTAGCGCTCCAACGAGGCCGCGTCGAACGGTTCCCAGCGCGCGGCCTGTTCGGCTATCTCGGGGAGGTGCTCCAGGGACAGGTCGCGGGCGGCGAGCAGGGAGCGGTGCACCCGGCGGACCAGTTCGGGGTGGCGGAGCAGGTAGTCGCGGCGGACGGCCCAGACCGCGAAGACGAACGGCAGCCCGGTCCAGTCCTTCCACATCTGCCCGAGGTCGTGGACGTGCAGGCCCAGCCGCTCGGCCTGGTGCAGCGACGCCGTCAGCGCGACGTCCCCGATGACCACGGCCGCGTCCGCCTCCCGCATCATCGCTTCCAGGTCGGGCTGGTGGACCTCGTAGCGCGGCGTGACCCGGTACTGCTCGGCGAGCAGGAGCCTGGCCAGGCACACCGATGTCCTGGATGTGGAGCCGAGTGCCACCCGGGCGCCGTCCAGCCGGTCCAGCGGCAGCCGGGAGACGATCGAGCAGGACATCACCGGGCCGTCGCAGCCCACCGCCAGCCCGGGCAGCACCACCAGCTGGTCGGCGTTGCGCAGGAACTCGACCAGGCTGATCGGCGAGATGTCGAGGTCCCCGCGGACCAGTCCGTCGTTCAACTCGTCGGGGGTCCTTCTGGCGAGTTCGAGGTCCAGCAGGGCACTGGTCCGGGCCAGCCCCCAGTACACGGGCAGTGAGTTGAGGAACCGGATGTGTCCGACCCGGGGACGACGGACGGCGGTGCTCGGTGTTGTCTCCACAATCGGAGAGTAGCCCCGCGCCACCCGGGCGACGCCGAGGGGGCCACGCGAACCAGTGGCCCCCTCGGCTGTCCCGCGACTGCTTCTCACCGGTGATTCTGATGTTCGCTCAGATGGTCGGGGGACGTTCGCGAGGTCGCGGGCGAGGTACCCGGCGGTGTAGGGGCCGGAGGCCTACAAGAGGTCGGCGGGGTGCTCTGGAAGAGAGCATGGCCGCTGCTGCTGCCGTCGTTGCTGTCGCCGTCGCTGCCGCTGTCGTCGCCGGCGGCCTGGGCCTCGGCCGCCCGCCGCGACCAACCTCGCCTGGCGTCGTTCTCGTCGGACCGACCAAGACTGCCCCGACTCGCCGGAATTCAACCTAAATCACCGGTATTGCGCCTAGGCCGACGCCTCGACCCGACCGCGAACGTGAACCCCGGCCGCGGGGTCAGGTCTTCCGTCTGTGCGGCCGTCGTCCTGGCAGACGGCGGGGCCGGTGTCGCGCGGTGGTGTGCCAGCGCGATCGCACGTCCTGGACCAGCTGCTCCCACTCGTGGCGGACCTCGTCGTCCGGGGGGCGCTCACCACGACGGACGCGGCACAGTTCGTCGTGCACCTCTCGTCCCAGCGCCGCGGATCCGACGATGGTGATCATCGCGCCGAACAGGGCCGACAGTGTCGCGAAGACCGCGCCCGCCGAGCCGTAGCGGCTGGCGTCCGAGCTGAACAGACGGGGCAGGTAGACCGTCGCGCCCACCTCGTAGACGGCTGTGAGCGCGGCCGCGACGGCGCCGAACGGTACCAGGGCCGTGGGGCCGATGCGCCTGGCGGACAGGATCCACCCGCTCCAGAGCAGGAACGCCCCGGTCAGTGGCGCCACCAGCAGCGCTGCCCCCAGGCCGTAGCGCCCGCGCCCGAGGACGGCGTGCAGCGAGATGTTGGCCGCCAGGTAAGCCACCAGGCCGAGGATCCACCGCAAGCCGTTCGGGGTGTTGCGCACGCTGAGCGGTTTGAGGTCCCAGGTCTGCTCGAACATCCGCTGCACTGCCCGGCTGAGACTCAGCAGCGAGATCAGCAGGAAGAGGGCGCTCAGGGAGTCGACGCCCGTGTCCGCGCCGGCGGACGGCGACAGGACGTCCTGGACGGCCTGGGCTCCGCCACCGGTGAGCCCGTAGCGTTCGACGATGTGGTCGGCTACATCGTGCAGTCCGAGGTGAGAGAGGAACGCGCCGCAGAGAATCGCCAGCGGGACCATGGCCGCCAGCGCAGCGGACGCCAGGGCCATGGCCCGGTCGAAACCGGCTACCCGCTGGAACCGCCTGACGACGCGCAGCACGAACGCCGGACGCAGCCAGAACGTCATCGCCGCGAGGGCGATCTCACGCTTGTGCCGAACCGTCCTGTCCTTCCACGCTCGCGACGACGACCATGTGAGCCTAGCCGGGCGGGTTCCCGTCCGCCCGGCTCCGACGGCGCCCCGGCATGTCGCGCCCGTCCGGGCCCCGGACGCCGATCGTGGGGGCCCGGTCCGGTCCGGTCGCGCGGCTCCGGCGCGCGTGGGCGGACAGCCCGGCGTCGTCCTCCACCCGGTGGTTCCCGATCACGTCGGCGCCCGCACCCGGCGCGATCGTGCCTGACGTGAGAGTGGCCGGGATCGGTGTGAGACTGGGCACGGAAGGGGTGATCTCCGTGTCGGACCCACCGCACGCGTCCGCCGGTCCCGACACCGCCGTCGACGAGAATCGGCTGGAAGCGTTGATCATCGAGGCGCAGACGGCCTTGCCGGTCGAACTGCCCGCCCTGGCGAACCGTTGCGCCGCGGCCCTCGGCCTGGACACCGCGCTGATCTACCTCGTCGACCTGCAACAACGGCTGCTCGTCCCACTCGACGAGGCCATGGAGCCGCTGCCGGTGGACCGCTCGCCGGCCGGCTGGGCGTACCGCAGGGTCTCCCCGCAGGTGGCAGCCGACGACGGCGGCGTGATCGTCTGGATGCCGCTGGTCGACGGTGCGGAGCGGCTGGGCGTGCTGGCGGTGCGGACCGCGGCGCTCGACGGGGTGCGGATGCGCCGCAGCCGGATGCTGGCCCATCTGTTCGCCATGCTGATCACCTCCAAGCGCACCTACAGCGACTGGCTCGCCTCCCTCGCCCGCACCGCGACCATGGGGTTGCCCGCCGAGATGCTGCGCGCCTTCCTGCCGCCCAACACCGTCGGCAGCCGCCGGTGCGTCTCGACCGCGGTCCTGGAACCGGCGTACGACGTCGCCGGTGACGCCTTCGACCACTCGGTGATCAAGAACGTGCTGCACACCATGATCCTCGACTCCATGGGGCACGATCTGACCGCCGGCCTGACCACGTCCGTCGCCATGGCGGCGGCGCGCAACGCCCGCCGCGCCGGCGGCGCCCCGGCCGACGTCGTCGGCTCCGTCGACCAAGCGCTCGCCCGGTGGCTGCCCGACCATTTCTGCACCGGCGTGCTGTGCCGGCTCGACGCGGAGACCGGGGTGCTGCACTGGGTCAACTGCGGTCACCCACCGCCGCTGCTGATCCGCGCCGAGCGGGTGCTCCACGGAGCGCTGGACAGCCCCCCGCAGCCGCCGATCGGTCTGGTCGGCCACCTCGCCCCGGAAGCCCGGCAGGTCCACGAGACGACACTGGAACCGGGCGACCGCGTCCTGCTCTACACCGACGGCGTCGTGGAGGCACGCGACACGGAGGGTGAGGAGTTCGGCCTCGACCAGTTCACCGACTTCATCATCCGCTCCTCGGCCGCCGGCCAGCGCCCGGCCGAGGTGCTGCGGCTGCTCATCCACGCCATCCTCGACCACCAGCGCAACCGCCTGCGGGACGATGCGACCATCCTGCTCTTCGAATGGCGCCCGCAGCGCCCGTGACGTGCTGCCGCACCGATCCGCTTCTGTTCACCGCCCTCGGACGCCACCTGCCGCCGTCACTCCTGGCCGCCGGCGCACCGGCCGCGAGCCGTTCGGCCCGCCCCGTCGGTGCGTGGCGCCGCCGTCGACGCGGCGGGCCAGGGGCTCAGGGGACGATCTTCACCGACGCGGCCCGTGGGTGGTGGAGCCGGTGGAGGCCGGCATAGGCGGGGCTGCGGGCGAGGAGTTCCTCATGGGTGCCGTGGGCGGCGAGCAGGCCTTGTTCGAGCAGGACGATCTGGTCGGCGTCGCGGACGGTGAGCAGGTTGTGCGAGATGATGATCGTCGTGCGGCCGGCCATCAGCACACGCAGCGGGCCCATGATCCGCCGGGCCGACTCGGCGTCCAGGCCGGTGGTGGGTTCGTCCAGGACGAGGACGGGTGCGTCCCGGATCATCGCACGGGCGATGGCCAGACGCTGGCGCTGGCCGCCGGAGAGAAGTCGTCCGCGCTGGCCGACCACGGTGTCGTAGCCGTCGGGCAGCAGGCTGACGAACCCGTGGGCGTCCGCCGCCCTGGCGGCCGCCACGACCTCGGCCTCGGTCGCCTCCGGGCGCCCGTACGCGATGTTCTCCCGGACGGTGCCGTGGAAGACCAGGGTCTCCTGCAGGACCACGGCGACGTTCTCGCGCAGCTCGGTGAGCGACAGCTCGCGCAGATCGACACCGTCGAGCCGGACCGAGCCGGCGGTCGGGTCGTAGAAGCGGAGCAGCAGCTTGGCGACGGTGGACTTCCCCGCGCCGCTGGCACCGACCAGGGCCAGCGTCTTCCCCGGCGTCACCTCGAAGGACACCCCGGACAGCGCGGGCGTTGCCGCCTCCGGGTAGCTGAAGGTCACGTCGTCGAACTCGATCCCGCCACGGGCTCGGCCGATCGCCCGCGGGGTCGCGGGGGCGGCGACCTGCGGTCGCTGGTCGAGCAGTTCGATGATCCGCTCGGCGGCGGCGGAAGCGCTGTAGAAGGCGTTGCCGAGCCCGGACATGCTCCGGATCGGACTGTAGAGCTGGCTCAGCAGTGCGAGAAAGACCATCAGGCCGCCGAGGGTGAGCCGGCCACGGACCAGCTCCCAGGTCCCGAGGCCCATCACCGCCAGGCCGCCGAGCAGCTCGATGAACTCGACCGTCGGTCCGTAGAGCGCCCCGATCCGGGTCGAGGCCATCGCGGCGTGGTACCGGCCGACGCTCTCGCGCTGAAACCTGGAGTGCTCCCAGTCCTGGCGGTTGTACGCCTGGACGAGCGCGATGTTGCCGAGCGACTCCTCGGTGACCGCGCTGATCGAACCGCCGCGCCGGCGGCGTTCGCGCGAGGCCGCCTGGATCAGTTTGGCGAAGCGGCGGGCGGTGAGGAAGAACAGCGGCGCGGCGACCAGTGCGGTCAGCGTCAGGTCCCAGCTCAGCGCCAGCAGGAGGCCGACGAAGACGCCCAGCCGTGCCATCTGGCCGATCGCCGTGACGATCCCGGAGAGCAGGAAGGTCTCGACCGCGTCGACGTCGCCGGTCACCCGGGACAGCACGTCGCCGAGTTGTCGCCGCTCGAAGAAGCCCAGTGACAGGCCCTGGACGTGCCGGAACACGTCCGATCGCAGGATGAGTAGGAAGCGCTCGCTGACCCAGGTGGAGGTTACCTGGCCGGCGAAGCCCAGCGTTCCGGAGAGCAGGGTCAGCCCGGCGTAGGCGAGGGCGACCGGCAGGAACAGACTCAGCCTGTGCGGGATGAGCATGTCGTCGATCACGATCTTGAACAGCCAGATCTCCGCCGCCTCGATCACCGGGCCCACCGCGACCAGGACCAGCAGCACCACCAGCCAGCGGCGGCCGCCCTTGGTGTAGGGCCAGAAGCGCCGGAAGACCTCCCGGAGCGGGACCGGCGGTGCGGCGGCGACCAGGGCGTCGGAGCTCTCGACGACGAGCAGCCCTCGCAGAACCTCTCGAAGGGTCCGTTTTCGCGTCATCTCACGGTCTTCCCGCTTGCCGCCCGGCACCGGTCACCCCGCGGAACCCCGCTCCGAGCCTGCGAACCCTCTGAGTGGCGCGGGCCGGACGGACCGGGTCGGGCGATCAACAGGCCGGGCACGAAACATGCCCGGCCTGGTCTCGCAACGGATCGGAAAGCGTTCAGCCACTGCGGACGTCAGCGACCGCAGCCGCCGCCGCCCCAGTTGCCCCAGTCGCCACGGCCGCCACGGCCGAAGTCGCCGCGTCCGAAGTCGCCGCGGCCGAAGTCGTCGCCGCGCCCGAAGTCGCCGCCGCCGCGTCCGAAGTCGCCGCCGCCGCGACCGAAGTCGCCACCGCCGCCGCCGCCGCGACCGAAGTCGCCACCGCCGCCGCCGCTGTTAAACCTGCCGAGGTTACGGAGGTTTCCGACGAGTCCCATGATCAAACCTTCCTACGATTCCCCCTCAAACCATCGTCAGTCCGAGCCGATGGGATCGGCAAGCGCAATCCGGGGAAAATTGAAGATTTAAAAATTTGTCAGAATATCGCTACTGATGGCCATGCCGGTGATATTTTCAGCAAAATAATGCTAAAGTTTTGGTCGAACTCAAGTCAAGGGGTCGAGTGCGGCGGGCGGCCGTCACGATCGTCCGTGACCGATGGGCCGCTGGAGTGATGTGCGGCGACATGGTCGTCAACGTGGTCGTGAGTGGTTTGCGGAGCCATTTCCTGCATCGCATGATCGGCTGTGTTCGGTCTTTTCCGGTCTCGGGCAGTCGGTGTGGTGTCCCGTGCGCCCCTCCCGGCCGGTCACGCGGGCGCCCGGGAGTCATGGTCCACGTCAGAGAGGGGCGGCATGTCGCAACGCTTCGGCAGGACCCGCTGGAAGCGCTTCGCCGTCATCCTGCTGCCGTGTCTCGCGGCCACCGCGGCCCTCGTGGCCGGGGTGGCCGAGAACGCGCTCGCCGCGTCGTTCCTCATCTCCGGGGAGGAGTTCAAGCTCTCCGCCGACGAGCTCGACGGTGAAGGCTTCAGCCTGTACGGCACGGTGGACCTCACCCGTGAGCACGACCCGGTGCCGGTCATGGTGACGGGGTTCGAGTCCGCCACGATCCGCGGGCTCTGCCAGTCCGCCGTTTTCCCGATCCCGGTGCTGGGCCCCTTCACGCTGCGGCTCACCGGTGGCGAGCGAGCGGCCACCGCGAAGGGGTTCTTCATCGACGCGAAGCACTTGGCGGCCGACCAGTCGAGCGCCCATCGCCTCGACATCGGCGTCGCCGCCGGAGCGCTCACCAAAGGCGAAATCAGCCGGGGCGATCGGGACTCGCGCTTCTTCAACCCCAACAGCCCGGCACAGCAGGCAAGTTCGATCAATCTGACCGGCGTGCGGGTGACTGCGGTCGCGGTGGCGGCCGGCAGCTTCGGTGTTCCCGGGCTGGGCGTGTCGCTGGTGCGCGGCCGGGACGAGTGCTTCTGACCCGCCGGCCCGATACCCCGATGACCCGTCTCAATCCCACTGATCGCACAGGGAGTCGCCACGTGTGGAGCAGAACCGCGGCCCCGTGGTCCCGGCCGCGCGAGGCGATCGCCACAGCCCGGCGGGAGTTCCGGGTCTGGCGCGGCACCCGCCCCTTCTGGGCCGGCCTGCTGACGTTCGGGGGCGGCCTGCCGATCCTCTACTTCCCCTTCCCCTACACCCGCCTCAGCCTGGGCGGTCTCGGCCTGGCGCTCTCCACCACCGCGGGTGCGGGCTCACTCCTCATCGGGAGCCTGCTGATCACGCTGGGTGTCACGCTCTGGCTCCAGCAGCAGGTGAGGATCTTCGCCGGGGTCGCTGCGATCCTGCTCTCACTGCTCTCCGTGCCGGTCGCCAACTTCGGCGGCTTCTTCCTGGGCCTGCTGCCCGGGCTCATCGGCGGCTCGCTGGCCTGCGCCTGGGCTCCACCCTCCACGCACCCCGAGATCCGTGGTCGTCGCGGCGTCGATGGTCACGCGCCCGGCGCGGACGGTGATGGCGTCGGGCGCGACGACGGTGGCCTGGCGGAGCCGGGGATTTCGGGGTGATCGCGAGAGGGCCCGTGCCACGCGGATCGCGCGGGCACGGGCCCTGTCGGGTCATCCCAGTGGTCCCTGTCCGGCCCCCGGGGTGAGGGGGAGGGAGGTCAAGGTCGCGGGTGTGGTGCTGGGGCCGATCGGTCGGCCTAGTACCAGTGGTGGGTCTGCCAGAAGGCCCAGGCGGCGTTCGGGCTGCCGTAGCGGGTGTTCATGTAGTCCAGCGCCCACTTGATCTGGGTGCGCGGGTTGGTCTTCCAGTCCGCGCCGGCGGAGGCCATCTTGGAGGCCGGCAGCGCCTGGCCCAGGCCGTACGAGCCGGAGCTCGGGTTGGTCGCCGTCACGCTCCAGCCGGACTCGTGGGAGATGATCTGGCTGAACGAGGCCAGCTGGTCCGCCGGCACCATCTGGGCGGCGATGGCCTGCGGGGAGGCGTCCGCGGCCGAGGCCACGGCGGGGACCACGGCGGCACCCAGGGCGGTCAGACCGGCGGCGCCGGCGAAAATCGCGGCAGAGGTACGCATACGCATCGTGAAACTGGGCATGTAGACCTAGACCTCAATCGGGTTGGGCCGAGTCGCGCCCCGTCCTGGACCGTGGCCGGACAGGGGCCGAACAGTCGCGGGGTGTGACTTGGCAGTGAGCCGTTCACCGGCGGGACAGGAGCCGGTGTGGCTGGATGCAGCAATTGTTGCCAGGTGGGATCGGTCATCGACAAGACCCCCTTGTTACGATCCGCTGTCGTATTCAGGGGCCGGCCGGCGCTGATCCGCAGGGCGGGTCGTGCAGTCGGGTGCCGTGCTGAGCTGGGCAGATGCCGCGGTCGGGGGTAGCGGGCGGCGCCGGGAGCAGCCACTATCGCGCGTCGTCGACCTTTTCGGGTGTGAGCGGGATCACGGTTTATGTCAGGTTTTGCCCGATTTGCCCGTCGCTGACCGAGTCGCCGCCCGTGCTCTGAGTGCAGGCGATCTTCCTGGGCCGAGACCCGCATCACACGCGGATGCGCGCCCCACGCGCCGTCGGCGCGATCCGAGTCCGCGAGATCGCCGGACCGGCGGCGCGGGGTGACCACCGGGCGGTCGCTTTCGGCGCGGCCCTGCGTTCACTTGGACAGGCCTCCGGGGACAGGCCTCCGGCTCCGGGGCGTCGGCCTGCCCGCGGTGTGTTCGGCCGTCCGGCGGCTTCGCGCATGCACATGTGCGGGCGGGGTGGCAGCGTGGAAGGGGTCATGATCCGGATGCGCGGGGACGGCCTGGATGCACGGAGTGGACAGCCATGCCCATGGGGGTGCGGAACCGGGCGGACCGGGGGAAGACCGGTCCGCGTGGGGTCGGCTGCGTTCGCGGTCGCGGGTGCGCAGTGTCGCCGGGCAGGTGTTCCTGTGGATGCTGGTCGTGGTGGTGCTGCTGGTCGCCGCGGCGCTGACGGCGTTCATCCTCCAGGCCCGCAGGTACGCCACGAGTGATGCCGAGCACCGCACCCGCGCCGCGGCCGTCACCTTGGCGCAGGTCCCCACGGTGGTCGACGCTCTGGGCAGTGCCGACCCGACCGCGGTGCTGCAGCCGCTGGCCCTGGACATCACGAAGAAGGGCGGCTTCGACTACGTCGCGATCGCCAGCCCCGAGGGGATCCGCTACGCCCAGACCGCCCAGCCCGAGCTGATCGGACAGCGCCTCATCGGCCCGTACCAGCTGGCCCTCAAGGGGCCGATCACCATCAGCTTCACCGCGCCCATCGGACGGGTCGTGGAAAGCAGCGCGCCGGTCACCAGACCGGACGGTTCGGTCGCCGGCCTGGTCCAGGTCGGCTACACCGTCTCGCACGCGGGCAGTGCGGTGAGCCGACAGCTGCCGGTCCTGCTCGGTGGCGCGGTGGCCGCGCTGGCCGTGGGCACGGGCGGGGCGGTGCTGGTGCGGCGGCGGCTGCGCCGCCAGACGCACGGC